>JBKHIF010000010.1:0-29350 GCA_046538795.1 Candidatus Woesearchaeota archaeon
TTTTTTATAGAACGAATATATTTTTTTACCTGTAACAAGATTTCTTCGTTTTGAATTAATTCCATTAAATCTTGCAGCTTCAATCATGTTATGGAGATACTTGTTTAAAAGTTCAAGAGGAAAAAACATTTCGTCGACAAGTTCTTTATCTTCAAGGTTCCATTCATTGTTTCCTTCATAGAAAAAACCAAATGAAGCATCTGTTTTTGACAACTGGCCCTTATTATTAACAGGAAACTTGATTTCATAGGTGAAATGTGGAAGAACAATGTCTTTTGGAAAGATCGTACTATTTCGTTTTGATCTATGAAAACTATGAAGCAGAGAATTTTCTGGATCATATTCTACGAAAACGCGTCCTGAAGAAGTATCAAGTGCTTGGGATGTGAGAAGAACCTCTTTTCCGCCCTTTGGACTTCTGTGTTCATTCATATCTTCAACATACTCACTTTCAGTCAGTTCATCAATACATCTAAAGCGTCTTTTTGATATCAAATCATATTTTTTTTTATTTTTAATAAGCCAATGAGAATCTTCTTTTGATTTGATTTCCCCATAATTTGAATGAAATGGATCGAGCAAGTATTCTTTTCCACTAAGTTTTATTGTAATAAATGTGTGATTTCCTCGGGTTGCTTCATTAGGTGTCTCATATTCATAAAGCTCTTGCATTCCTTTTGCATCATATATCTTGGGTTCTAAGTTAAGCTCTTTTGCAACTAAATAAAGCATTCCTGCATAAGAAAAACAATCAGAATCATAACTCATCTCGTGTAAGAAATGGCCGCATCTTCCAGATTTGATAGCATCAGAAAAACCATATATTACATGAAGAAATTCGCTATTATATAGTGAATTTGCACAGGATGACTTGTATTTTCTCCTGCGTTTGATCTCTTCAGCAACATATTTTGCCTTATCTACTGATTTTTTTGGAAATGTTGATTCCATTGTAAAAAATTTAAAAATTTAAAATCTCATCCTGTCGTCTATGGAAAGTCTCACTTTTTCATCGCCAGATGAAGGTGAAGATCTTTTCTTTTCAACTGCTTTTTGCTGTTTCTTTGTAATTGAATATGTTGAACTTATCTCATATGAGCTGACTGTAACATCTCCAAGAGCATTTAATTCAGTTTCTAATGCTTCGAAGCCTTCGTCTGAAATCAATTTTGAAGATACATCGTCTCCCATAACCTGGATTCCGTATTCAATTTTTTTTGGTTTTCCAAGAGTTGAATTGTTTGTTGATTCAAGTCTTTCATTGTACTCTGCAACCATTTTTTCAAATTTATCAGTGGTTTCTTTTGGTGTTGGTCCAAAAACAGTTATGTTGTAAGATTTGCTCATGCAATCACCTTTGCGTTTTTAATTGATAAGAAACATTAATTTATTTAAAAAATATGTTAATTCTGCAGGTTAAAACTCACTTTTCAAAATATTTACTTGTCGGTATTGTGCGAACAGGCGTCTGTGTATTGATATGTAAATGTCGCCATCAAAAAGCAGAAATAATATCGACATAATTATGTTTTATGCCGATTATGGTTTCTAAAACATTTAAGCAAAAATAAAAAAATCTTGTTCTTTTGAAAATCAAAAAGTTTTAAGCAAAAATAAAAGAATATTTACTCAAAATCATCTTCAAGTACTTCGGAACTCTCACTTTTCATCATATTTTTGCTTAATTTCTCATTTTTCACGATTTTCTGGAGCTCTTTAATGTATTTCATCGTAGTCTCCTGGTGATTATTTACCTTTTGGACTGTCTTTTCAAAGGCCTGTTCAAGGGTATTTCCGTTCAATTTGTAGCCGATTATTACCTTTCCGTCCTTGATATAGCTTGTTTTTACGATTAAGTTAAGTGCCATCCAGCGTTTTAAGTAATCATACATGGTTTGCCGTGTAATCCCTGCAAAATAGCCCATTTCATCGACAGTCATCACTGATAATTCAGGGTTTTTTTCCCTGTTTGCACGCTTTGATCTTTCATATAATTCAAGAAATGTCCTGTACATCTTGTCTGTTGAACCCTCTTTTCTTGGCGAAAGTCCTATCCTGTTTATGATTACTTTTGCAAGCTCTTCAGAATTAGCATTCATTCCTGGTTCATGATTTGAAAATATGATCTTTTCCATGATATTCACCTCTGGATTCTGGTAGGGATCCTGGTATATAAATGTATCCATTTGGCCGACAATGAGACAATTTGCAATGAGTTGGCTAAAACTGCCAATACATTTTAAGCAGAATAAAAATAAAGCCATTTCAGCCAATTTATTGATTCACAAGATATAAACCCTTATAAAAACACCAATTTTTGATCATATTTGCCTGAAATCGAATACTTTTCAAAATATTCGGGATTGTCCCGATTCACCAAATTCTGAATTTTTGACATTTTCGCCAAAAATCCCGACAGTGTCGGCATTATCCCTTGCATTTTGGCATAATTCCGAATGAAGAGTTTAAGTGTCATTTACCCTGAAATGCAGATTCCACGCTTTTGTTTCCAAAAGCAGGGGTTTTAGGGGGGTATTGGATGTTGTTTTGACATAATCCCGACAGATTATTCTAGTATACTATTTTGGTACATTTTTAGAAACATTGAATTATGCCAAATAAAGCGCGAAATCCCTCTATTTTAGGCCGTATTTTGGCAAGTTTGAAGCCCAGGTATTCATTTTGATAAAAGTCATTTTTTGATAAGAAGCATCATGTCCTCTGATATTGAATTTCTTAAGCGTTATCAGCAGAGAATCCGGAATTTAGTTAACTTATCTTTGAAGCATTAAAAGAACCAACTTATAAAGAAAGATTTGTTTCAAGACAATCAAAGCCTGTTTAGCTGCTCTTTTTGAAGCGACTTAATCTCAGACCTTAATTCTTTGATCTCATCTCTCAAGGCCTGATTTTCCCTTTGAAACTCAAGTATCCAGGCCTGCATCGTAGATTTAAATGTATTCATATCTTCACGTGCGGCAGCAAAAGATTTTTTCACATTCCGTTTAAATGTTGTATCCATGCAGTAGTTAAATTATAACTTATTTAAATAGGTTTCGGTCTAAATGTTTTAAGCGTTGCTATAAAGTTTTGTTTGTGTTGTGTGCGTAAATGTTTTAAGCAAAATCAAAAACTTTTGACACCGTTATTCGCCACTTTACCTTGAGCAATTCGGTATAGTTTCGTAGTTCAAAAAACGACACCTGTTTCATAAAACAACAACATGAGTCGAGACTATACGGACAATTGTTTTTGATAAAAATTTTGTTCGAAAGTGAGCGTTTTATTTTTTATTTTATTTTATTTTATTTTATTTTGTATCACTTTTTGTGTTGATTAAAGAAATCATAGATAACATAAATAAATGGTTTTAAATATCAGCATTTCAAAAATAAATATTATGAAAAATGAAGTTATCAAAGATATGATCAAAGAGGCAAAAATTGCCATGAAAAATGCATATGTTCCTGTAACACATCATGGTGTTGGGGCATCGGTTCTTACAAAAAAAGGAAATATACACAAAGGAGCTAATGTTCAAAGTGTGATATCTGGCCTTGGAACCTGTGCTGAGCGTGCTGCAATTGATAACATGGTCTCAAATGGAGAATATTCAATCCAGGCAGTATGTGTTGTATCTAATTCTTTTATATATCCTTGTGGAGCGTGCCTTCAATATATAGGCGAATTTTCAGAGATTTCTGGAAAAAACATACCTATAATCATGGCAAATTCTGCAGGGAAACATAAGATAAAATACCTGCATGAACTGTTTCCGCACGTATATGGTCCACTAGAAAGTCATAAGAACATAAAAAAATACAAAAAGTAAAAGTGAGTTCTATTACTTGAATAGCCAGGTATTTTCATGCGATCTTTTTTTCATATAAGATAACTATGCAATCTACCAGGTCAAGTATTTTTTCACAAATTCATTATCCTTTCTTAACAGCCATTTCCTGAACTCATCGCCGAAAAATATCAAGAGAGCAAAAGGCACTGAAAGTGAGAGTTCAAATAAAGTCAATGGTGCAGTTCCAAAAAAGGTATTTGCTGCCGGTAAAAACACCATTACTGAAAGCAGGGCAAGTTCAGTAAATATTCCTAATATGATAAGCTTATTTGAAAAGAATCCTGCGCTAAATACAGATTGTCTTCTGGTCCTGCAGATATATACGTCTGCAACCTGGCATATGACTATGCTTGCAAAGAAGGCTGTGATTGCTTTTTGATATATTGGGTTTGTTGAGGCAAGTTCAGTCCCCCAGGTCCAGCCATTAGAGAATAGCACATAAAAGTAAGAGAAGAATCCTGCTGCTGCCTGAAGCATACCCACAATCCCATAAGACATAAAAAGAAGTTTTCCTGTAAGGAGGCGTTCTTTTCTTGATCTTGGTTTATTCTGCATTACATCAACTTCAGGGTTTTCCGACCCAAGACCCAGTGCAGGCACAAGATCTGTTCCAAGATCTATTGAAAGTATTAATATGACTGTTAATGGGAGCGGTATATCAAGAAGTACAAAAGCAATAAAAGGAGTGATCTCAGGAATATTGCTTGTAAGTATGTATGCGATAAACTTCTTTATGTTTTCAAAGATAGTTCTTCCTTCTTCAACAGCATTAACAATAGTTGCAAAGTTATCATCCATGAGAACCATGTCTGATGCTTCTCTTGCAACCTCTGTTCCGATAATTCCCATAGAAACCCCCATATCAGCATTCTTTAATGCAGGAGCATCATTCACTCCATCTCCTGTGACTGTTACAACTTCACCCATGGATTGGAGTGCTTTTACTATCTGAAGCTTTTGTGCAGGACTTGTTCTTGCAAAAATGAGATTTTCTTTTTTCAGGTAATCTTTAAGGCGTTTTTCAGACATCTTTGAGAGCTGTTCTCCTGTAACAATGTTTGCTTTACCTTCATAAGGGATAATTCCTGCTTTTCTTGCTATTGCTTCTGCTGTTATGCTATAATCACCAGTTATCATGATGACTTTTATGCCGGCAGTTATGCATTTCTTGATTGCATCAGGAATCTCTTTTCTTGGAGGATCGATTATACCCACAAGACCCACATATGTAAATCCTTTTTCAGAGACCTTATCCTCTTTTGCCTGTTTCTGTGCAAACGCAAGTACGCGCTCTCCTCTTGAAGCTAGCTTTTCGTAGTATTTTAGCACCTTTTCTTTATCTTTAGGGCTAAGTTTTCTTGTTTTCTTGCCGTCATATATTTTGTCGCATTTGCCCAAGACAACTTCAGGCGCTCCCTTAAGGTGAGCTATTGTTTTTTTCCCGTCTTTGTTAAGTGTTATCATGCGTTTTGTCTTTGAATCAAAAGGAATCTCTGAGAGCCTTACAGACGCCCTTATCATGTCGTTTAATTTAGTATATTTTCTGGAAAAATCAAGAAGGCAGGATTCAGTAGGATCGCCTGAAAATCCTTTTTTAGAAGGTCTTGCATTATTGCAGAGGCTCATTGTAGAAAGAAGCCTGTCAAGATTAGGTGTTTGTTTTATACCTTTCTCAAATATGTTTTTTTCCTCAAAATTAAGGACAAGAGTATTCACTGTCATCTTATTTTGAGTAATTGTTCCTGTCTTATCTGTGCAGATAACTGTTGTAGAACCAAGTGTTTCAACTGATTCAAGATTTTTAATGAGCGCATTTCTCTTGGCCATCTTCTTTGCAGATCTGCTCAGAGAAAGAGTAACTGTAGGAAGAAGACCCTCTGGAACATTTGCAACTATTATTCCTATTGCAAAAATCAAGCTTCCGATAAACTGCTGTCCCAGAAACAAGCTTACTAGAAAAAACACAAAACCTAGTACTAGAGCAATATTAGAGATAATCTTTATGAAATGCCTGATCTCTTTTTGCAAGGGTGTTACAACTTCTTTTGTATCTTTTGTAAGCTGGACAATCTTTCCTATCTGCGTATCCATCCCGGTGCCAAAGACAACTGCATGGCCATTTCCAGACTGTATCATAGTGCCCGAGAAGATCACGTTTCTTGACTCAAGAATGTTATCGCTGGTGCACTCAATCTTTCTCAATTGAGGCTCTGATTCGCCTGTTATTGATGAATTATCCACCTTAAGAAGATTTGCTTCTATGAGCCTTGCATCTGCAGGCACCTTGTCGCCTTCTGCAATGTATATAATATCTCCAGGAACAAGATCAGCAGTTTCAAGCTCGACCTGTTTTCCATCTCTTATAACAGTTACTTTGCTTGGAAGCATCTTCTTGAAGCTTTCCATGATCTTTTCTGATTGATACTGTTGTATGAACGTGAAGATTGCATTAAGAAAGACAACTCCGACAAGAGCAATTCCAATGTACAGGTTTCCCTGACCGGGCGATACTGATTCGGCAAAAAATGCAAGTCCTGATCCAACTAAAAGAAGCAGTGCAAAAAAATTTGTGAACTGAAGAAAAAATTTAACGATAGGACTAACTTTCTTTTTTGTTTCAAGAACATTTTTTCCATGTTCTTTCAACCTATCTCTTGCATCTTTTTCGCCAATGCCAGACTCTGATGTGTTTAGTTTTCTGAATAGCTCATCTATTGAAATCTTATGTTCCTTGTTCTGCATACCCTCATCACAATAGAATTTTTCGCTCAGGCAATATATAAAACTTAGTTACTCTTCACAAGTTGAAACTCAACTGATCTTTTAACAGGTTTTTTCTTAAAAAGCAACTCCAGTTCAAAATTTGAAAGAAGATATTCTGAAGAAGTTCCTTTTCTGGAATGTCTATTGTCAGGATTTATTCTATCTGTAAGGATTCCCTGAGCCCAGAATGGAAGATCCTGATCTACATCAAAGCGCAGTTCTTTTATAAGAAGATATTTTTCTGCATTTCCATCCTCCACATTATACAAAAAGTTTGTCTTGGGATAAATGTAGGGTATCTTAGTGTTATTCAGGGACAGACTAAATTCCGGTCTTTCCTGATTATCAAAATCAAGAAGAAAGCTTCCCAAATCATCAGGAGAATCCAACTTTCGCGCAGTTTCCAAATCCTTTAAGACATTTTCTCCTATGCCGTCAAAAATAAATATCCTGTTATCAAGAGAATCTCTTTCAGATATTTCTATTGCCCGCCTAAGTTCATCTCCTCCTATACTATATAATCCATTTGGACGGGACAAAGAACTGACAAGGAAATAAGGCCCCTTAAAATGTGCGGATATATTTGAATAATATTCAATGTCCATTTTATATAATGTCTATTAAATAAAAGATAAAAAGGTAATGTTTAACCAAACCATAAAATATTAAGAAAAAGAAAAAAGAAATGAGTTATTTTCTGCTTTTTTTTCCAATAGAAAATCCGACAATTCCGACAATAACTGAAATTGCAACAGTTAAAAAGATGCCATTTCCTCCAAGTCCAGAAGCTGCGCCGTCTTCAATGTTTATTGACATGCTCTTACTATCGACAATAACTTCCTGACCATCAACACCTCTTATCTCAAGGTCAAAAAGATAAGATTTTGGTTTTGCATCCTCATCCACTGTGAAAGTAAGCACAGCTTCGCCTGAGTCGCCAGATCTCATCTTTCCGATAAAATCAGATTTTTCATCAAATTCAAAAGGCTGTGTCGCTTCTTTGAACAATTTTAATGAGACACTGTCTGCCTCATCTCCACCCTTATTTAAAACATTTATTCTCATGGTAACCTCAGAACCCGGATAAATTTTTTCAGGTGTTGTCTCAACAGATGCAATTTCAAACCTTGCACTATCCTTTATGGGGATCTCAAGAGGCAACAAGATATTTTTATATTCATTCTCGTCATCTTCTTCTTCTTTATAACTAATATTAAGATAAGACATATAAGTTCCGCCAGCAAGATAATCAGCAGTATCAACATAGAATGTTGCTGTCTTTGGAACTCCGGGCTGGATTGTTCCAAGAGTTGCTCTGTCAGAATATCCATAGTTTGGCATAATTCCTTCAGGAAGATCTATTTCAACGAGTACGTTTTCTGCATTTGCATCTCCAATGTTTGCTATATCTACATCTATTCTTGCTTCTTCAATATCTGCTATAAGTTTTTTTGGCGAAGTCACAAGATTTCCAAGGACAAAATTTGAATTTTTTCGTTCTCCCACCCTTAGAGTGTAGTCCTCAGATTTCCAGCCAGAATCATCAGCACTCTTATATCTAAGTGTTGCATCATACTCTCCTTCCAATGCATCATTATCCACTCTTATCTTGTAATAAAGGATGTAATATTCATCTTCAATTGTTGAACCAAGCCATCTTTCAACTTCTTTTACAGCATTATCTGCCCCATCAAAATAAAAAGGATATTCAAGCTGAAGCTCAAATACAAGGTCGTTTATCTGTGCAGAACCAAGTTTTTCTACTTTCCATCTTAATTCAAGATATTTGCCTGATTCTGCAGGATCAGGATCCTGATTAAGAAAAGTAAGCCTGATAAATGAACTGTCCGCAGCATGTGCAGGTAGAACCCCGACAATCATAATCATGCTGATTGCAAGAACATATAATGTTCTGTAAATGTCAGTTTTCATCTTTAAACCTGTTTTTCCGATCATTTTAATTCCTCCTCTTATTGATCATAAGATTTGTTTCGTTTATTAATTTCTTAAATATTTTTTTTGGATTTTTGAATCTTTTTTTCTTTTTTCTTGCTGGGAAATATCTTTCTGCAACTACCATGAGCGCTGGAACAACAGTTATTGCTGCAAAAAAACATGCAGTTATTCCATAGCTCATTATATCGCCAAATTCACCCATCATGGATAATTCTCCCATGGACATTGCCCTGAATCCTATAAGGGCTGAAAGAGTAGTTGTAGCCATAGGCATAAACACTCCGTTCATCGTGGTTTCCATTGCTTTTTCAGGATTCTTGTCTTTTAGCTCATGCCTGAATCGGGTTATTGTTTGTATGCCAAAATCTATTCCGATCCCCATTATCATAGAGATTACCCCTGATGTTGCTGAACTTAAGCTCAATCCCCTCAAACCAAGATAGCCAAACGCCCAGAGAACGCCAATTGCAATTACAGAGAGTGGTGTCAAGCTATACTTAATAGACCTGAAAAGCAAAACAAGAACTATAATAATTCCAAGGAGAGAAATTTGTGACGTTCTTCCCATGTCAGGACCTATCTGCTCTTCTATTATAGGATCTGCAACAGTTTCTCCTGCTAAATTAACTATTGTGCCCGCAGGTTTCTCAACCTGATTGATTATGGCCTGTAGTTCGTCGACAAGTTCTGCACCAGAATAATCATCAGAAAGACTAAGTCTTATGAGTGCGATTTCATAATCACTGCTGATATAACTGTTATATGAGGGGTTGGATGTCATCTCGATTATCTCTCTTCTTGACTTAGGCAGGAATCCATTGTTTTGTGATTTAAGAAGGGTTGCAGGGCTGTTTACAGCTGTTATACTTTCAACAGTGTCAGCCATCTTTCCGATAATATTCATATATTCAATTATATCTCTTGTTCTCACATCTCTTGGTTCTCCTGAAGCAGGATACTTCGGATCAATTTCTATTACAATCATAGCACTTGCATCGCCGCCAAAGTTATCCCCCAGTATTTCAAATGCAGTTATCACTTCATAATCCTCAGGAAGCATGTCTGAATTGTCCATTGACTTTGTGCCTACATTTGAAGCAAACATAAACGCAGCAACAGAAACCACAGCTACAAGTGCAAGTATTATAAATGGATGATGAGATACAAATGATGAATATTTTTTTATTATGTTTTTCATCTTACATCCCTTTCTTCTTGTTTGCTGAATGTTTTTCGCTGTATCTTTTTGTCATTTTCTCTGTGTACCAATGATGGAATTTCTCTTCGAAAGTTATTATCACAGGTTCTATGAATACTGCAGCGACAAGGCAATAGAATATACCAAGCGCAAGGCTTATGCCCAATTTCTGAAGCATGGGCATAACAGATATGGTAAGTGCAAGGAAGCCTATTATAGTAGTTGTCCCTGAACCAAGTATTGCTGAACCCACTCCAGGAACAGCAACCTTAAGGGATTCAAGCTGATCTTTCCCCTTCTCACGTTCTTCGTGATATCTTGTATACATGAAAACACCAGATTCAACACCAAGTCCAAGTATCATTGCTCCTAAACCTGCTGTTGCAACAGATATCTTTATGCCAAGCCAGCCTAATGTTCCCATAGTCCATATAAGTCCTATTATGAGTGGAGTAAATATAAGGAGTGCTTTGGGTATGGATCTTTCCATGAGAGATAAAAGGATAAGTATTATTATCGATGCAAGGATTATTGTATATATAGAATCTTTACCAAGAAGATCAAAAATAAGCATTCTCATAGGAGGATTTCCTGTAAACATGACTTTTATTCCAGGAGGCTTTGAAAAATCATTAATAGTTCCTTCTACAAGTTCAGTCATTTCATTTATCTTCTTGTCAGAATTTCCAAGATCTGCTGATATGAACATAACCATGGTCTTGTAATCTCTGCTTATGAATGAATTTGCAGCAGGCACATTGGATAAGGCCTCCTTTATTCCTCTGTCTGAATCCAGAGGAAAACTTCTTATAAATGTAACCGGACTTGTCACGCTTTCAATAATCGGATTGCTTGTAAGCGAATCCTCTAATTTGACAAGATAACTGAATGATTCTTCAGATCTTATATCTCTTGGTATGGACCGGGCATCAATAGAATCATCAAGCTGAAATATTACAAAAACTGTATCCTGCCCGGAAAAAGTGTCCTGGATTTTTTCATTAAGTATCATTATTGGAAGATCCTGCGGCATCTCTTTTGTAAAATCAGACTGCATCTCAACTTTCCCTATTCCAAGAGCAAGAAAGACTGTTATCATAAAGACTACAATTATTATGGGAATACCATGTTTTTTTTGCAATACTGCAACCGATGAAAGCATTTTTTCAAGAAAACTCATTTAAGCATCCTCCTTAACTTGCCATCTGCATCTTCCAAAATCTTATTCACCTTTGCTTTGTTATCAAAATATTTATTTTTCATAACTATTTCAATAAGTGCATGTTCAATAGATTTCCAATGTGAAATCAAGCCGGTCATCTGTGCAGTCATCTTGTCTGCCTGTATTTTTTCAAAAAGGCAGACTGCTGCCTGGTTTTCTTTATCTTCACCCAATTCACCCATGACCCTTAAGTAATCAAGATGTTTTAGCATAAGATCTTCTTTTTCTTTCATTATGCGCTTTATTGAAGACCGTCCTTTTGCGGACAATGAGTATATCTTTTTGTTTCCATCAGGTTCCATGTCAATAACTTTGTTTTCAAGCAGATCCTTCAGGAGCGGATAGATTGAGCCAGGTGATGGCCTTTTGCCCAAGGTTTCTTTTAATCTTGAAAGAAGCTCATATCCTGAACAGCCTTTAGTTTCAAGTTCCTTTAGTACAAGTATTTTCAGATATCCCCTCATCATTATCGATTACCGATATATCGGCAACCGAACATATTTATATATGTTTTGTTTATTAAAAACCAGGAGACAGTACTTTTTTATTTGCCCCACATGAGTAATCTTCGAGCAGCACGATGATGTGACTTTATTAATTTTCAATTAGAAATTGTGTCTTGGCGAAAACCGTAATACCGCACACTTTAGTATGGGTTTAGTATGGGGATAGGCTTAAGCAGCAATTTCATTATCTGATAAAAAAATCTCACAAGATCAACAAAATAATGAGAAGGTTTTTAAACATGAATGATTTTTTTTGTAATATGTTTGAATTTGGCATACCTGGAATTGGATTTTCATTTGGGCTTTTTGGACTTGCAGCATTCATATTTTGGATCTGGTCCTTGATAGATTGTATAAGATCTGATCTTAAGACAGATGAAAAACTTCTTTGGGTACTTATAATCGTAATACTTAATTTTGTGGGTTCTGTAATATATCTGGTGGTCTATAAAAACCAGGGTAAACATCTCACGAGAAAACATGCACAAAAAGGAAAGCATCTCAAAAGAAGCAAACAAAACAGGGTTATCGCAGGTGTCTGTGGAGGTCTTGGAGAATATTTTGATATAGATCCTACTATCATAAGGCTCTTGTTCGTGCTTGCATTTTTCTTTGGCTCAGGTTTTCTTGCATACATCATCATGTGGATAGTAATGCCTGAAGAATGATTGCCTTTTGTGAAATTCTATCATTATCCTGATTCTTGCTCATATATTTTGCAAACTGCAAAACCAAAGATTTAAAAATCATTATTTTGATAAATTATTGTATGGCAAAAAGGACACTAAAGATCGCATTTGTACATTACAACATAGGAGACAATGATGGGGTTAATTCTGTCATGAGAACCAATGCTCTTGGACTTCTTGAAAAATACAAGAGCGTAAGAATATATCTTATAGGAAGCATTCTTAGACCTCTTATCAAGGGCTATAAGTCAAGGGTTAAGCATGTTGATGTGCCTTTGATGGATATCCTTAATCATGAAAACAAGGAAAGAATTACAAACCAGGATGTTTTTGATTATATGAAGATGGGTATGGAAATCTATCATGAACTGGACAGGGTTCTTAAGAGAATGGATTACGTAATGATAGAAAATCCAAACCTTGGAGCACATCCTGCAGTCACATATGCTTATTATAGGTTTGTCAAAAGAAATTATCAACTCAGAAGCAAGAGAAAAATTGTATATAGGATACATGATTTCGCAGAAGACAGAAGAGGTAATTTTATCGATCTACTTAAATTTAAAGGAACAGAAAGTTCGCCCTACTGGCACAAAGTCATCTTTCCTAAAGCAGGCGGACTGAGTTTTGCAGTCATCAACAATAAAGATATGACACGGCTTCAAAGTCACGGCATTATTGAAGAGAACAGGGCATTTTATCTTCCGAACCCCATAAATGAAAAACTTGTCCAGGATGATACTGAAACAAGCGAAAAGTTAAGGGAGACTATGATAAAAAAATATGAATTGGGAGATGACGCCATAATAATTTATTACCCTGTAAGGATTGTCAGAAGAAAAAATATCGAAGAGGCAATTTTCATTACAGAACTTCTTAGGCAAAAGTTTCAGAAGAACTTTGTTTTAGCAGTAAGCTTAAGGGTTCACGGTACGATAACAGACCAATATTATGATACTCTGAAAAATTTTGTAGAAAAAAACAACCTCCCAATCATACTTGGAATGAATGACCTTGTCACACTACAGAGAACACATACTAAAAAAGGAAGCATCAAGACATATGGTGTTGGTGATATGTACAACATAGCCGATAAGATCATAACAACATCGTACCTTGAGGGCTTTGGCATGTTCTTTATAGAATCATGGTTTTTTAAAAAAGCGATCATTGGACGAGATCTTCCTGATGTCACAACTGATTTCAGGACTTCAGGAATAAGACTTGAACACCTATATAATTCACTCATCATAGACAATACTGATTTTAAGAATTATGGTAACTTATCTGAAAGACTGAAACTCGTTCTCAAGCTAAGAAATCCAGAATTTTTTGAATCATTTTCTAAAGAAAACAAACAGGCACTGACCAGTCTTTATTCTCTTTTTGACAAGAGAGAAGAAAAAAAGATAATATCTGAAAACCATAAGGTTGTAAAAAAAGTTTATTCGAACGCAACGACAACAAAAAAGATAATGGATGTTTTCAGAAAGACGCCAAAAGAACTCATACTTAAAAAATGAATCATTTGAGAACATCTCCTCCTTTCATAAACCACATGTAAAGGTCAAGTTCTGCATGGTTCATTTTAAGCTCGTTTGCCAGAACATCAAGCTTTTTTTCTATCTCTGGATATGATTTTTTGTTCAGTGTTTTAGGTTTTTCTTTTAACAGGTTATTTTCAATCATGAGATTTATTATATGCCTGTCAAGTATTGCAAGATCAGTATAACCCACATTTCTCAAGAAATGAGATGCTTCTTTGTAACCCATGCCTTTTATGTTTTCAACAAGCCATTCTCTTGCCCAGTAAGTACTGTATTCATCTACAAGATTCTGTATCCTTGTCTTTATGTCAAGATGTTTTCTTGCATCAAGAATAAATTTTGTTTTGTTGTTGTGGAACCTGTGCTTGTTGTCTATTATACATTGCCTTATTCCATTTTCATCGAGATTACAAAATCCTTTTGCTCCAAGCTCGTCCTGTATTTTGATTGCTGTTCTTGCTTTTGAATTTGCAGTCAACAGGCAAAAACATAATTCAGAAAACCATTCCTCTTTAGGCTTGTTCTGGAATGATTTAAAATCAGATAACCTTTTAATAATTTTTTCTCTTAATTTTTCATCATGAGAAAGCTTTTTTATCTCTTCTGCAAGTCGAGTCATGATTGAAAGAATAATTATTCATTTAATAAATTTTATCTAGAACTTAAATGCGCTTGGACATATTTTATTCAAGACACAGCCAGCGCAATCCGGCTTCTGAGCTTTGCATACAGCCCTTCCGTGATAGATTAAAAGATCAGTTATGTTTCCCCATTCTTTTTTTGGGATCACCTTCATAAGGTCTTTTTCAATTTTTTGGGAATCTGTATTTTTTGTAAGACCAAGCCTGAATGATAATCGTTTTACGTGCGTATCTACTGCAATTCCTGATATTTTTCCAAAGCCGTGGTAAAGGACAATGTTTGCAGTCTTTCTTGCAACACCCGGAAGTTTAGTTAATTCGTCCATGGAATCAGGAACAGTTCCATCAAACTCTTTAATGATCATCTTTGATGCTTTTTTTATGTTCTTTGCCTTGTTCTTATAGAATCCTGTTGATTTTATTTCCTGCTCTAAATCGTTTAGCTTAGAATCAGCCAAGTCTTCAGGACAAGTATATTTCCTGAACAAACTTTTTGTAACTATATTAACTCTCTTATCAGTACATTGTGCAGAAAGTATTGTTGCAACCAATAATTGAAAAGGATTTTCGTAATTCAATGATGGTTTTACAAAAGGATATTCTTTTTTTAATAAACCAAGTATATTTTTTACATAATCCATAGAGAATAAAAATAAAGAATAAGAATAAAAAACTATTGTTAATTATCAGAATTACTGCTCTGTTACTTTTATTGCATCGACTGGACATGCTTCAGCAGCAGCCTTTGCTGATTCTGAGTCTGTTTCAGTAGAAATTGCTTTTGCCTTGTTATCTCCGCTCATCTCAAAAAGATCAGGAGCAGTAGCAGCACAAGCACCACAACCAATACAGGTTGCCTCATCAACTTCAATCTTATATTTTGCCATGAAAATGACCTCCAATTTATCAATAAAAATTCACAAACCAAGCCTCTATAAAAACCTTCTGTTTTGATAGGATGGAAGAAATTCATAAACATATATAAATAGGCCGTAATTCGTGAAAGATATGTTCAAGATAAAAGCAAAATCAGGAAAAGCAAGATTAGGAGAGCTTAAGACAAACCACGGAATATTAAAGACTCCTTTTTTTATGCCTGTAGCAACAAAAGCTGCCCCAAAGTATTTCTGTTCACAGGATCTTAAAGAAACAGGTACACAGTGTTTTATCTCAAACGGCTTTATACTATCATTAAAACCAGGAATAAAAGTTCTTGAAAGCTTTAAGGGACTCCACAAATTCATGAACTGGGATGGAGGAATATTTACTGATAATGGGGGATTCCAGATGATGGATCCGTTTTTTTATCTCAAAGCAGATGATGAAGGTGTTACTTTCAAAAGCCCTTTTGACGGCACAAAAATAAAGATAACACCAGAAAAGATACTGAAGATAATGAACACTGAAGGCTCTGACGTAGCGATGGCTTTTGACCACATCTCAAAAGCAGGTGCAGATTATGAAACTGCAAAGAAAAATATGGAGTACACTCATCTTTGGAACTCAAGATGTAAAGACATATTTGAAAAAAAATACAAAAAATCAGGGCAGCTTCTATTCGGAATATGCCAGGGAGGCAATTTCAAGGATCTAAGAAAAGAATCTGCTGAATATATTGATTCCCTTAATTTTGACGGCATAGCGATAGGCGGGCTTGCAATAGGAGAATCAAAAAAAACCATGTTTGACATGCTTAAAGTCCAGCTTGATTGCTTAAATAAAGATAAGCCAGTATATTTCATGGGTCTTGGAACACCAGAAGACATACTTGAATGCATCTCAATGGGTGTTGATATTTTTGATTCAGCATACCCTACTCATGTAGCAAGACACAACACCATATTTACAAGAGATGGAATTCTCAAGATGAATTCTCCTGTTCACATGGAAGACAAAGACCCTATCGATAAGGATTGTGACTGCTTTACATGCAAAAACTACACAAAAGCTTATGTGAATCATCTCATGAGGGTAAAAGAGCCATTAGGGATGAGACTTGTATCTATACATAATATAAGGTTCATACAGAAAATGCTTGAAGGAGTGCATTCTGCAATAGAAAAAGATGAGTTTGAATCTTTCAAAACTGAATTCCTGGAAAGATATCATGCTAAAAAATAGAACTTGTCAAAAACTATAAAAACAACATCTTTATTTCTATATCTGTGCCAAATACAAAAAAGAAAAAAGTGAAAAAGATTTCCAGAAAAGAAAGCTTAATCAACCGAATAAGAAAGAAGATTGAGCACACTGAGAATCTTAGCTATTCAATAGCAAGATATGTTCCTCTTATTTTCGGTGCACTTTGGCTTCTCGTTGGAATAATCCAGGAATTTACTATGGATGCAACCCTTTTGGGATTTATATTTAGCTCATTTCCCGGACTGATCATAATCTCTTCATCTGTAATTGCATTGAAAGACGATCTTATAGGAGGAATAATCTTAAATATCATAGGCATAGCAGGGATAATCCTTATATTTTCAGCAGAATTTACATATCCTTCCAAGATACTTATGGTGACAACACTTTGCCTTCCGCTTCTTATACCTGCGATACTCCTTATACAGAACAGATTTTTTAAGAAAAAGAAATAGGGCATTCATGTTATTGAAAATTTCACAAGAAAAAATTGAAGTTTAAAAATCAAATATTAGCAGCGACTCTCTTAAAATGAAAACCATATATGGTAAAAGTCACGACTTCTGGAAAAGCTTTGGGATATCTGAAAATAGACTTGAAGAGAAGTTTCCAGTAATATTTTCTTTCTTTATCGATTATTCCAAGTTTCCATATTGAAAGAAGAAAAGCCTTGATTTCATTCAAGTTAAGACCTCTTGAAATTTGTTTAGGATTATAATTTTCAAGAAATCTAAGTATTCTTTCATAATATTTTTTTGGAGAATAGATTGTTTTCAATATTTTTTTATAACCTTCTTTAAGGATTTTAGGATCCATCTTAGGTATGAAATTAAGCGTTCCATCAGTATTATTCCCGTTGCTATCTGTAATTATTCGCCCTTCTTTTTTGAGTCTTCTGTAAAGTTTTGTGCCTGGTATGGCATTCAAAAGCCCAACCATTGCAGTTACTACGCCGATTGTTTGGATAAATTCAATCTGACGTTCAAATATAGAATGATTATCGCTGTCAAATCCCACGATAAATCCTCCCTGGACCTGAAATCCATTCTGCTGTAGGATCTTAACAGAATCTACCAGATCTCTTTGCGTATTCTGAAACTTATTGCATTCTGCAAGGCTTTCTTTTGAAGGAGTCTCAAGACCCAAAAAAACAGTCTTGAAATTAGCATCAGCCATGAGAGTCATCAGTTCCTGATCATCTGAAAGCTCTAGAGATGCTTCTGTTAAAAATGAAAAGGGATAATTTTTTGACTTCTGCCACTGTATTATAGACCTCAAAACCTCTTTTACTTTTTTTTTGTGTCCAATAAAATTATCATCGACCACAAAAACAGAACCTCTCCATCCAGCTCTATGAAGAGAATTCAATTCTCTTATCATCTGGGAAGGTGATTTTGTTCTTGGGATGCGTCCATTAAGAAGCGTTATATCGCAGAATTCACAATCATAAGGACATCCTCTTGAGAACTGTACAAGCATGGTTGCATAATTTTTTTTTCTGATAAGATTCCAGTCAGGAACAGGGCTAAGACTTAAATCAGGCTTCTTATCTGAAGAGTATGTTTTTTTCAGGACATTCTTATTATTAATAAGATCATCAAGAAACATAGGAAAAGTAATTTCTCCTTCATTAAGTACAAAATGATCTATTTCAGGGAACTCAGAAATGTTGTCCTGTGAAAAAAGAGGGCCGCCTGCAACAACAGTCTTTTTATGCTCTTTTGCACGCTTAACAACATCTTTTACAGAATCTTTCTGGACAATCATTGCGCTTACAAAAATATAATCCGCCCACATTATGTCTTTATCATTAAGATTATCTACATTAAGATCCAGAAGTTTTCTGTTGATTCCTTTGGGAAGCATGGATGAGATTGTCATCAAACCTAATGGAGGAAACGCAGCTTTTCTTGAGATGAATTTAAGAACATGCTCAAAGCTCCAGAATGTTTCAGGATATTTTGGATATATGAATAATATGTTCATAGATTGATAAAAATAAAGCATCTTATATAAAACTATGCTCTAAGAAAAAACAGGCAAGTTCATTTAATAACTTCATCTTTAGTGCTCAGGTAATAGAAAAACATAGATCCAAGGAATATAACAAGACCAAAAACAGTTATTATGAAAAAAAGATTGTCCATTTTTGAGTTTTCAACATGTTCTACAACCATGCCTGTAATAGACGCATCAAGAACTATTATGAATACTGAAAAAACTACTATGCTTACAAGAACTACTGTAACTATGATTTTATTTTCAGAAGAGAAAAGACGTTCAGCAAGTTTGTCATTACTTTCAATGGTTTTTTTTTTGAGTGTCTTTTCCTGCCATATCAATACAAAATTAATCTTGACATTAATAAAATTTTTGGAAATGCAATCAAAGGCCTGTTGGAATATCATGAAATATGGAATCCACCTTGAATTTCTTTTTTATTACATTTGAAAGCTCTTTTACACCAAGTATTTCTGTCGCATGGTGGCCTGCAAAAATAACATTCATATTTTCATCCTTTGCAGAATGATATAATTCAACAGTATCTCCTGTTATGAAAATGTCGCAGCCTTCATTCACTGCATCGTAAAAAGCAGAATAACCGCCGCCGCCGCTAACTACAGCAACTGTTCTTGCAAATTCCCTTCCAAAAGCAAGTGTCGTGCATTTTGCACCAAGTTCAGATGAAAGCCTAATGTCAATCTCTTTAACAGCCATAGGGGGTTTAAATTCTCCTATCCATCCTATCTTTTTGCCATGATAATCGTGGAAATCACGCCGTATTTTTGCACCAAGAAGTTTAAGGAGCATCACGTTGTTGCCAGAGTCAAAATGAGCATCAAGAGGAAGATGTGCTGCGTAAAGTGAAATCTTGTTTCTTAATAGAAAATCTATGCGTTCTTTATGCGTGTCTTTTATTCTTGGATCAGCACCGTCCCATAAAAGTCCATGATGGACGACTATCATTTCTGCCTTAAGTTCAAGAGCTTTCCTGAAAGTATCAAGTCCGGCATCAACTGCAAACAGGATTTTCTTGACATCAGAGTTTCCTTCAACCTGAAGCCCGTTATAACTCCTGTCTTTAAAATCTTCTATAGAAAGATGTCGATCAAGAAAGGATGTGATTTTTTTTAGTTCTTCCATGCAATTTTATTATGGAGATTTCATTTATATTAATTTCTGTTTGACTTTCGAAATATTTAAATAAGTGTTTTCCAACAAACTGGAAAAGGTGAAACAATATTTATGACATTCGATATTGTGGTTTTGACAATTCTGATTATTTTGTCAGGCTTTTTTTCAAGCATTGAGACAGCTCTTATGTCTATAAGCAATGTGAAAGCAAGACAGCTTTTTGAAAAAAAGAAAAAGGGATCCAAGCATCTAAAGCTTCTTAAAGATGACCCTCACAGGCTTATTGTAACACTTCTTCTTGGAAACAATCTTGTTAATATAGGTGCAAGCGCCCTTGCAACATCTGTTGCAATAGATCTTTTCGGAAGCTACGGAGTTGGTATTGCAACAGGAGGAATGACTCTCCTCATATTGGTTTTCGGTGAAATCTGTCCAAAAGGCATTGCGATAAATAATGCTGAAAAGATATCTCTTAAGTTTTCTCCTCTCATCTACCTGTTAAAACAGATCCTGATGCCATTTGTTTTGGTGCTTGATAAGGTGACAAAGTTCATAACAAACATGTTTGCTCCACGAAACAATGAAGAACCGCTGGTAACTGAAGAAGAACTAAGAGATATAGTCATGATAGGCGCTAAAGAAGGATCAATAAATACGCATGAAAAAACCATGATTGACAACATATTTGAGCTTAATGATACTACAGTTGAAGAAATCATGACCCCACGGACAGATATGTTTGCAGTAAATGCCAATTCACAGATACAGTCTGTTATTGATGATGTTCTTAAGAATGGACACACAAGAATTCCTGTCTTTGAGAAATCTATGGATAATGTTACTGGAACAATACATGTTGCAAATCTTTTTGAAGCTGTCAACAAGAATAAGACTCATAAAAAAATAAAGTCTATCAGGAATCAGGTAAGATATGTTCCAGAGACAAAAAAAATCGATGAACTAATAAGGGAATTTCAAACAAATAAAGAGCAGATTGCAATTGTGATCGATGAATTCGGCGGCGTATCAGGACTTGTTACAATGGAAGATATTATTGAAGAGATAGTAGGGGAGATCTATGACGAGGGCGAAAAGATTGAATATCCTATAACAAAAAAGGGCGCAAATGAGTGGATTGTTGTTGGAAACGCAGATATTGAAGATGTTGAAAAAAAGACAAAGATAAAATTCAATGCTTCTGAAAACGTGAATACTGTAGGCGGTTATATCATGGAAATGCTTGGAAAGATCCCTAAAAAAGGAGAAAAATTTGCCATAGATGGTTTTGAGATAAAGGTCGAAAACGTAAATAGAAGAAGAGTAAAATTAGTACGGCTTGTCAAGAACTAGTGACTAATGCAATTTTTTTCTGAACACACAAATAAGAAGATATAAAACAAAAAAGATATAAAGGATTATATATATGTATAGTTATCAGAAGAGAGTGAATATATACGACAGTTAAAAAAGAAGATTACGATAATATAAGAGAAGACATTTCTGAATACTTAGCTGATTCTCCATCGCTTCCTGTTGAAACATGGTATCTTGATTCAATGATTAGGATTAGGACAAATCACGATGATGCTGTTGCGCTTAACCAAGAAATAGAAAGCACAAGAAGCGAACTAAGCAACTTAATTGATTCTGTAAAGACAGGAGAACCAGATCTAGAAAATATGATTGGATTGAATGAAAAGCTTAAGTCACTTGATAATTCAAGGATGAGATCATTTGATCCAACGCATGCGCCTGCGTTCATATTGGTGATGAATTACGATGGCTCTGATCCACGTCAGGAAAAATATACTTTCAATGGAGACAAATTTGATGAGCCAAAATATCCAGATTCTGGACTGTTAAACAGATTAAGAGCTATATCAAAACAAGACAATGCCTGCCTTATTTTACCAGATGGCGGATTGCTTGCAAAGCACGTCTATTTGTGCAACCTGAACCCGGAAAGTGTTGTTAAAATGAACGGTTATGATCCTGACTCAAGCTATGATATGGCGCTTGCTCAGGGTTTCAGAAAACCTGTCGGCGCAAGACACAGGAGCGCTCTTGCATATTCATATCACCTAAGGTCCAGAAAAGATGAATCAGGAATCATAGTATATACTCTTTCAGAAGAATCTGGTGATATAAGACGAATGAAAAATGGCAAGATAACCCATTCTACAGTACCATTTGAAGGCCTTGAACAGGCAACCCAGAAATCGAAACCTATTTAAATACCTTAGGAACACTTTTTTTCTAAGATGCCTCTGTAGCTTAGCAGGTAGAGCGTGCGGCTGTTAATTCCTTATTTCAGGAAAAAGAAACCGCAAGGTCACCAGTTCGAGTCTGGTCAGAGGCGTTTTTATCCTTTCTATAGAATTATTCTTCATAATAATAATTTCGGAAAAGTTACAGAATTTATCTCAGTGTCTCCATAACATTTTTATACATGTGAACCAAAAATATTCATATCATGGATTTTTTAAAAAAACTAAAAAATGATTTTATTCTTTGCGCTGAAGGCTATCTCTTCGAAATGGAAAGACGCGGTTATCTTAAAGCAGGTCCTTTTGTTCCAGAAGTAACAATTGATTTTCCGAAAGCTTTAGAAGAACTTCATAATGAGTTTGTAAGAGCAGGTTCTGATGTTGTCTTGGCATTTACATATTATGCCCACAGAGACAAGCTTAAGATCATTGGACGGGAAAACGATCTTCTTAAGATGAACAAGAACGCTTTAAAGATCGCAAAAAAGGTAGCTAGAGAAAACAAGGTTCTTTTTGCAGGAAATATTTCAAACACCTGGGTGTATGATCCTAAAGATGAAAGTTCAAAAAAGACTGTAAGAAAGATGTTCACAGAACAGGTCAGATGGGCAAAGGATGCAGGTGTTGATTTTGTAGTCGGAGAAACATTCGGCTTCTTAGGAGAAGCTGAGATCGCTCTTGATGTCATAAAATCTTTTGGTCTTAAATCAGTCATCACATATGCTGTTAATTCATCTGAAAAAACATGGGATGGTTATTCCTGGGTAGAAGCATGCAAAAGGATAGAAGATCTGGGAGCAGATGTTGTGGGGTTAAACTGCTTAAGAGGTCCTGATACGATGATGCCTTTACTAAAAAAGATAAGAAAAGCTCTCAAAGGAAATATGGCCGCACTTCCAGTCCCATATCATACGACAAAAAAAGAACCCATATTCCAATCATTCAGGCACAAGGGGAAAAGGGCATTTCCTATAGATATGGATTCATATGTAATTCCAAGATGTGAAACCGCAAGGTTTGCAGCTGAAGCAAGAAAATTGGGTGTGAATTACATAGGTCTTTGCTGCGGAGCAGGCCCTCATCACATAAGAGCCATGGCAGAAGAACTGGGGAGAACTGTTCCTGCAAGCAAGTATTCTCCTGACATGAAGCTTCACGGTTTATATGGCACAGATAAGGTTGTCAGGAAAAACTACAGGTCACATAGAAAAGACTGGTAGCTAAATGAAAATATTTTTATAATCATTTCTCATCTTTTAATTTTTATGGAATCCCCAATTATAGGCATGGTGTTGTTCCTCCTCCTGATGTTTGCAATGGCACATCTTGTTTTCATAGGAACTGGCCAGATATATACAATGAAGACATCTGTTGATTCAAGGGTCATAGACGATACAAAGAAAAATTCTGAAATCAGCATAATTGGGATCGAGTGTTCTTATGATCACAACCTGAATACAACAAACATCCTTGTTAACAATACAGGAAAAGAAAAGCTTCATCTTAAAAGGATAGACTTATATTATCCAGAAAGGGTTCCAAGAAATGAGTCAAACAGGACCATGAACATAACAAAAGAGACTGATCTTATAGATCCTGGACTATGGAATCCTAAAGAGATACTTAATATAACCATTTTCAAAAAATTAACCAATCTATCTGAGAATATGTTTATTGTAGTTAACGAATATGGTTCATCTGCAAAAACCAAATGTAATTCTACTTTTGGATAAATTCTGATACAATTTGATCAGAACGATTGAAAAACCATAACATAAGTGTATTCAATAAAAAACTTTATATATAAACTAGGATTTTTTCGAATAATCATAAGACAAAGGACCCGTAGCTTAGCCTGGTGGAGTGCTCGACTGATAATCGAGTGGTCCGGAGTTCAAATCTCCGCGGGTCCATCTTATTTCTTTTTAATTATTTTTTTAAGTTAGAGATTTGACTCCTGACATGTCCGGTGTTCAAACGCAAGAAATTTTCAAGGAAAATTCATATTGATTAGGCAGACCGCCTTCCAGAAGAAAGACCATATTTTTTTAAGAATAAGTTTTTGATCACAAGACCAAATTCATATTTTGGAGTTCCGTTGCCTGCAACATGTATGACCCATGTACTACTTAATTCATCACCATTATTTGAAATAATGCCTGCATAGACACAAATGCCTTCTTTTCCTTTGATTCCTTCTGCATGCTGACCAGTAAAATTTTCACAACGTATCTCGATTACAGGAGGCATTGCGGCTATTTTTCGTTTCACATCAAAGAACAATGCATAATTGACAGCAGGTCTTGGACCAGTAAATTTAATACCAAAACCATTTTTTTTGATAAAATCCACATCATTTAAAACACCTGATTTGATTTCACGAATCAGTTTAGGAGCATAAAATTGCCTTAGAACGTTTATTGCATAGTTTTTAGATTGGTTGTCTGAAAAATTATCGAGATTAACAACAGAAACATTAGATGGAAATTTTGTACTAGGAACTTTAATAAAGTTATGTTCAGATTCAGGAACAGTTTTCACAAGTTCCTTTGTCTCATCTATTATTTCTCCGATAAGAACAGAAAGGCCTTCATCCATTTTTATTGTCTGTAATATTTCGCTTTGCACTTTTTTGAATTGTTCATCTGAAAGTGTTTTCTCAAGCTCTTTAACCTGTTTTTCAAGATCGCCTCCTTTTGCAAGTATTGCAAGAAGATTTCTTCTGAAAAAATCAGCTTTTTGCAATAGAGCCATCATTTTCTTGTATTCGTAAGGATTGGAACCTTTAAAATCTATAAGTGCCTCTTCAAGCTTAACAAATGAATTGTTAAAATGCTTTTCGATTTTCTCTTCCCTGTTAAGCTTTCTTTCAATATGCTTTATCTCCTTTGCCTTGTCATTGGCTGAAACAGCTTTTTCTACCAGTCTTTTCAGTACAAGAAGCTCATGCAGTTCTTTGTGAAGATTTCTTTTTGATATCTTTTCAAGACTTTCAATCTTTGTCATATATCTTGAATTGATTCATTCATATAAAAATCTTATTGAATTCAAGATTATCTTAATGAAGAGATAAATTTTTAAAAGGACACAGAATCCCCCAATCTTATGGATAATTCAACCATAGACACAAAAATAGTACAGGATGCACGCAAATATCTGGACAGGATAAAGGCATTTCATGAACGAAATGGACCTCATCCTGAAATCCCTAAAACACCTGCAGAAATAGCAGCGAACAACCTATATCTTTCAAGGATGCCTCCGCTTAATCCAAGATATAAAGGAACCCAAGGATTGTATGAGATAGAAGATCATGATATAATGAGATTTTACCAAAAATTTCATAAAAAATAGTTGTATAAATCAGATTTCTGAATCAGGATCATATGCAGAAAATCTTGAAAATACTTTTTTCATATATTTTTCGCTGTTATGTATAATCTCTTTCCATCCTTTTTCTTTAAGTTCATCTCTAAGGAAAGCTATCTGAGAATTTCCATCACCAAAATCTACACCCAAAGGATAGTTTTTCAACCAGAAATTGAGTATGTTAAACGCTTCATATCCTGGATAACCAGTCGTAGCTCTTGCCAGGTTCTCATCAAGGCCTTTTAACCTTACAAGAAGAGCATAGTTATATGCAGTATTGTTATTCATGTTCTCATTCAAATTATTTGCTGTATCAAAGCATGATTTACTCACATGCCTAAAAGCGCTTCTTGGATCCTCATGAACTGCATAAGGCTTGTTATCAAGATATTTTGAAAAAGATCTTTTGACTATATCAACAACTGTTTCATCTTCAAGAAGCTTATCCTCGATGGATTTCATAGGAGATATTTTTGCAAACTGATGTTTTGACAGAGCAAACTCTACCAGCTTGATAACAATCTCAGAACCTCCTTCAGATTCCATCAAGTAGGGATCAAATCCCAAATCGACAATGTCGTTTTTAGAATCAACTTTTACATATACAGACGAATCAATAGGATTAAGCTTAAAATCAGGAATGTGCTCTGGAAAATAATCTATACAAGCCCACTCGACAACTTTTCTGAACTTGTCTGTATATTTTGTTGGTGCATAGACGGTAATTTCGTTCAGGTCCATTATAAAAAGAAGCAGAAATTTATTTATAAATCTTGCTTCCCGCTGCTAAAATTCAAATCATAAACTATTTAAACCACTTAATTTTAAAATCAACTGATGGGGAAAAAGAATCTTTCACTCAAAGGCAAAAAAAGAGATGAACTTATAACTATCCTTCAATCTATACAGGAAAAAGAAGGTTTTCTTTCTAAAGAGAAATTAAGAGACACTGCAAAGGATATGAACATACCATTTGCTGAAGTCTATGGTGTTTCTACATTCTACAATTTTTTCAAATTCAAGAAAGAAGGAAAATACCAAATACAGGTATGCAGAGGAACCGCCTGCCATATTAAGGGCTCAGGCACCTTGTTTGAATACCTTAAAAAGAAACTGAACATAGAAGACAAGGAAACCACAGGAGATGGACTTTTCACACTTCAGGCAGTTAATTGTCTTGGAACATGCTCTCTTGCTCCATGCATGATGATCAACGGAACTGTATATTCAAAACTCACAGAAAAAAAAATAGATGAAATACTATCACAGCTGAAATAAGATGTCAAGAAAAGATTTAGAAAAGATAACTATTGGAATGGCGACCTGTGGAATCGCTTCTGGCGCAGATGTAGTCAAAAAAGAGCTTGAAAAACAGGCAAAGGATATTTTAATAGAAAAGGTTGGATGTCTAGGATCTTGCTATCTGGAACCTATAGTTGAACTTAGGTTTAAGGATAAATCGCTTTATTTCAAGCAGGTAAATAAAGAGACCATCCCAAAGATAATCTCTGCGATAGATAACCCCGAAGCAGTTGAAAAAGAGCTTCTTATAGATTTTGAAGATCCTTTCTTTAAGAAACAGGTAAAGCTTGTTACGAAAAATGTTGGAAAGATAGATCCATTCTCACTTGAAGAATATGAAAAGACAGGAGGATTTGAAGGCCTTAAAAAAGCGATCGAAAATTCTCCAGAGCAAATAATCGAAACAATTAAAACATCTAAATTAAGAGGCAGAGGCGGTGCTGGCGCACCTACATCCATGAAATGGACTTTTATCGCAAAAGCTGAAAAACCCAAATATCTCATCTGCAATGCAGATGAAGGAGATCCCGGAGCATTCATGAACAGGGCAATATTGGAATCAGACCCATTCAGGCTTTTTGAAGGTATGTTAATCGGAGCATATGCAACTGGCTGCGAACAAGGAATAATATATGCCAGGGCAGAATATCCTCTTGCAATAAAGACTTTAGAAAACGCAATTGAACAACTTAAGAAAAAAAAGTTGTTAGGAAAAAACATACTGGGAAAGTTTGATTTTGACATCATCATAAAAAAAGGCGCAGGAGCTTTTGTATGCGGAGAAGAAACTGCACTTATGAAATCTGTTGAAGGAAGAAGAGGCATGCCTCAGACAAGGCCCCCGTATCCTGCTGAAAGAGGAGTTTACGAAAGGCCTACAAACATAAATAATGTAGGAACATTCTGCCATGTAGCAACAATATTTCAGATTGGCGTAAATGAATATATCAAATACGGTACAGAAAAGACTGGTGGAACAAAGATAATATGCATTGCAGGAAAAGCAGATAATGCAGGAGTAATCGAAGTTCCTTTTGGAATTTCTCTTAAAGAAATCATATATGATATTGCAAAAGCACCTGCAAATTTCAAAGCAGTACAATGCGGAGGACCATCTGGCGGGTGCATACCTAAAGACAAGATAGACATTCCTTATGATTATGAGACAATACAATCTCTGGGAGCCATAGTCGGTTCAGGCGGCATGATTTTCATGGATTCAAAAAACGACATGGTCGATGTCGCACGATATTTTCTTAATTTCACAAAAGAAGAAAGCTGCGGAAAATGCATACCATGCAGGGAAGGAACATTTAGATTATATGAGCTTCTTGAACGTTTTCTGTCGCACAGGGTTTCTGAAGACGATATTGATTTTGCAGAAAAGATGTGCTACTATATCAAGGATTCTGCAGTGTGCGGTCTGGGACAGACTGCTCCAAACCCAGTACTTACAACCCTCAAGTATTTTAGAAATGAATATGAAAATTATATCATAAAAGACGATTTTAAGACATATTTCATAACCCAAAAATGTGTCGGATGCGATCAGTGTACAACTGTGTGTCCGCAAAAATGTATATCGGGAGACAAAGGCAAGCTCCACACGATTGATCAGGAGAAATGCATCGAGTGCGGCGCCTGTTACAAGCAGTGCAAATTTGATGCGATCATAACAAGAGCAGATGATGAATAGGATCATCTTCAATATCAAGATAATACTCAAAAACCAACACAAGATAAAAAATGGCAAAAATAGTTATCAATGAACAGGAAATTGAAGCAGACACAAATGAAACAATACTGGATGTAGCATTCAGGATAGGACTTGAGATACCTCATTTTTGTTATGAAGAAAAGGTTTCAAGACCTGCCGGTTGCAGGATGTGTGTCGTTGAAGTTGATGGTGCAAGAAGCCTTCTTCCATCTTGTGTTACAAAAGTAAAAGATGGCATGATAATAAAAACCCATTCAAAACGTGTCCTTGACTCAAGAAAGATGACTTTGCAGCTTCTTATGGCTAATCATCCTTCATGTCTCCAGTGTTCAAGAAACGGAAACTGCAAGCTTCAGAAGTACTGTGAAGAGCTTATGATTGATGAGCAGATTTTCAAACCAAACAGAGATATGAAAAAAGATTCCAATACTGTTATGACAAGAGATAACAGGCTTTGCATACTTTGCGGTCAATGCGTGA
The DNA here is from genome assembly GCA_046538795.1 of Candidatus Woesearchaeota archaeon. Taxonomy (GTDB): domain Archaea; phylum Nanobdellota; class Nanobdellia; order Woesearchaeales; family CAZJJJ01; genus JBKHIF01. The sequence goes on from JBKHIF010000010.1 coordinate 28,788, forward strand.
GATATTGTGATGAAATTCAAAGCGTCCACGCAATCGATTTTATGAAACGAGGGGTAAATACATACATAGGATGCGCTATGGATATGCCTATAGATGAAAGCGTCTGCGTCGGATGCGGACAATGCGTGCTTCATTGCCCGACAGGAGCATTGGAAGAAAGATATGAAATCGAGCCTGTTGTAAACCTGCTTAACCAGTCGATTGAAGACACAGACAAATATCATCTTGTAGCTCAGATCGCACCTTCTGTAAGAGTGACTGCAGGCGAATTATTTGGCTATGAGCCTGGAACTATTATTACAGGAAAACTCGTTTCTGCCCTTAAAAAGATGGGTTTTGATGCTGTGCATGATACGAATTTCAGTGCAGACTTAACTATTGTTGAAGAAGCAAACGAACTTATCGAAAGGATAAAAAATAAAGGTACACTTCCTATGTTCACATCTTGTTGTCCAGGCTGGGTTAATTTCTTTGAAAGGTTTTATCCAGAGATGGAAGATCACCTGTCATCATGCAAGAGTCCCCAACAGATGCATGGTGCAATAACAAAAACATACTATGCA
>JBKHIF010000062.1:0-7627 GCA_046538795.1 Candidatus Woesearchaeota archaeon
AATATCAAAAGTTCCGCCCATCGCAAAACATTGCTCAGAAGTCACATCTTCATTGCATATACCATACTGATCAACACAGCAGCTAATATCAGCTGCATCAACCATAGAAGAATCGCTTACGCTCATAAAAAGAAGAAATATAAAAATCCCTGTAGTTAAAAATAAACCCCTCTTTTCAATCATCGATACGACCACTACTTTTCAACAATATTTTTTTAGACTAACTCCTTTAAAAATATTTCTATCGAAATTAAGAAATCTGTTATTCTGAAACTACTAAAACATCATAATCATGTATCAGCACATTCAGGATTTCCCAACACACCATAATCCAGGCCAAGTGAAGGGTCGTTGCACAAAACGCTTGCTTTTTCTTCATCAGTCATACCATATGTATCATCAGAAAAGTCACTTTTATCATAGCATGCTCCATCTGTTCCTGTGTAGGGGTTATACTTATCAACAGCATAATTATAAGGAGAACAATCCATATGATAGCAGTCAGCTCTGCATATAGATTCAATTCCACCTATCCCGTCTGCATCTATTGGGGTATCTGGTGGAATACCATCACAAATTTCAGGGGCTCCGCATGGATTTGCCCTACAAACATAATCACCTACCTGACAATCATCATCACATCGGAAAGAAGCTCTCTTGTAAGGTTCATGTTCTCCACAAGCAAAATCAGTTCCAGGGCGTTTATAATTACAAACATAATCAACATCATTTCCAGGACATTTAAGACACATTGTGCTTTCTTCAGGCTGGCATTCAGAATCGCACATTATTGCAAAATTAGTCACACTGCCCCACTCATCAACATAACAGCTTCCACTATTGGTTATTACTGTTCCAGGAGAATAACCTGCACAGACAGAAGATCCTGTACAATCTGAAAATCCTCCGCCGTTACTCATGCAAACATGATTAGGATCATCAGCAAGAGTTCCATCTTCATCACAGACATCTGAAAAGAAATCCTGCACTCCTCCACCACATGAAAATACAGGATCGCCGTTAGACTTTCCATCACACATAGGATCGACAGAATCGCAAGCAGGAGGATTATAGCTAAAAATTGTCCCGTCTTCGATGATGCAGTTGTCTGAACATACATCTGCCAGTTCAGGAGAACCAAAACTGCATGTCCCAGTCATATCGCCAGGAGACAGACCATCACATTGAGGACTTGCTCCGCATGAAGCAGAACAGACACATTCAGTTGCAAAATCACAACCGCCTTCACCGTTGCAATATGCCTTGCAAGAAAGAGGCCCTCCTTTGGCATAATGACCTTTTCCTTCGCCGCTTGAACACTCAGGATAATCATTGCAGTATGGACTAGACGTAATTTCCATTACATCTTTTTCAAAATTATCTCCTGGACTAAAAAAAACACAACCTGAAAATTCACTGATCTCTTTTTTGAAAAATGCAGGATCATCAGTGCATCCAGAACATCTTGCATCATCTGAGATTCCCTTATCTCCGCATGCAACTGATTCTATCACCACATCTGCTGTATCTCCATCACAGACATTGCCTCTTGTGCCCGAACATTTCTGGATGCGATCCACATGCACTATATCATTTATCATGTTATTATCAGGATCATTATCCCCTGTTCCGCAAAACCATGCATCTTCACTGTAACATACTGTATCTGTGTCTGCATATTCAAAAGAAGAAGTACAGCAGGTATGGTTAGCAAGATAAGGATCAATCGCTGAAGGATTGTAAGGATAAGAAAGAAATTCACTTCTGTGAGGCATGCAGGGAACAAGAGCAACCCTATAGTTTTCTGTTTCCTGTGATCCTGAATCAGGATTTGTTGCTAAAGTTACTTCCACCCACGGTTCTGAGTATGGGTTGTTGTTTTTTATATGGCCATATATATCTCCATGAACAAGAGTATCTATAAAATAATAGGTCATTCCCGGAGTCATCATTTCTTTTATGTTCAATATGTTGATGTCATAATCTCCTCCTGTTTCAATGCATTGCTCTTTTGTAGGAAGAAGAGTACACATGTATGTAGTATTGAATTTTGCCTGAGGATACAAAAGAGGATCATGATTAAAATTAGGAAGGATCCATCCAAGATTTGATCCGCCCATAATGCTGTCGCCTTTATGTATAAGCTTGTAGGGATCTTCAAGCGAAACTATAGTCTGCACATTATCAAACATCCCCGAACCTATGCCAGGATCAAGAAGATTCTGTGTTGTCACATCAAATACATATTCATAAGCAGGCTTTATCTCTGGAAGAGGTTTGATAACATCATCTTCTATCTCGATTAAAATATCCTGATAATCATATAGCTCTCCATCATATACCATAAGGCTTGTATTATAATATGCATTTCCTGAATCATCAAATACAACCGGACAATCACCGCCTGATAAAGGATTATTTTCAAGTATTTGAAGACAGCTTGCTGCTTCAGGATCAGGCATTATAAAGGCATGTCCATCGCTTGAATCATATGCCAAAGAATGATCATTAGCATTTCTAAACCCTGGTTCAGAAAGTTCAACCCTGTTGCAAAGATCATTTCCTGAAACTGGATCGTTTTCAACAGAACAGTTGTAATCAGCATTCCATCCCCTGTATATGTAAAGCAGCCTGTCATCATCAGGATCCACTGCATTAGGATTTATCATCACGCCATCAGAAGAAGAAATCCTTATATCATAATTACCATCATCAGAATTATTTATGAAACTCAGTGCAGGAGGCCTGTTCTCTATCATGAACATATATAGATCAGGCATCCCTGAATATGTCTGTTTTTCATCTTCAATTACAAGTATATCATCATTGAAATGAACATCTTCTATTATTCTTGGACGAAAGCCAAGACCTCTTTTCAATACATATTTTTCAATTCCATTCACAAGATCATTTCCGGGATCAGTGGTTTCTAAAGTAAGTTCTGAATCCCTCACATAAAACAATCTTTCATAAAGCGTCTTTATCCGTGTAGGAAGAGACGCATAATATGTTGTTGTCACATAATTGAAACCATTGCTCATGTTGATCCCTAAAGGAAGCTCAAAATTTATCCTCACATCATTATAACTGAAAAGAGCCTCAACATCCAGCTCTCCGGATTCTATTGTCCTTCCTTCTGTATTATTGAAAAAGTCAAAATCAATACATGAGAGGATATTATTTTCTATATAATTTTCAAGCTGGTTCTTTAAAGAATTTTCATCAAATGCAAGATCTGCTCTCGGAAGACTCCATAATCCAAACTTGCAGTCTCCATGTCCTGAAAAAGATTCAGAATACTTAAACCTGCATGCGACACGCAAATATTCTTCAGCAGTAAAGCTCATATCAGATACGCCGCAGGAAGAATCATGCTCAGGACTCATCGGACACGGATAGAAAAACGGAAGATCATTATCCTCTATTCTTATCATATAACTTATGTTAAAATCATAGTCAAGATTAGGATCATGATATTCATAATGAGGTATGGTTTCAGGACCTGCGTAATTCAACTGATAATTATACAAGCGTCCACCCTGCGTGCTAAGTTTTCTTATACCATCTCTTGCAACAGTCTGAAGACATGATGTAACATAGCTTTCGATTGAGCTTTTTGAAAGCATATTATCAACAATATCTTCAGCTTCCTGCTTAAGCTCTGCATTCTTTATTTTTGAAATCATAGAGAATACGAAAAAAAGTATGAAAAGTATAGCGACACCCGTTATTATAAATACTGTCACCTGTCCTCTTTTGCCCATAAGAACATTATTTCAGAAAACTAGTATAAAATATTTTCTTAAAAAAACAGAACAAAAAAAGCTAATTAACTCTAAGCTTTCCGGTAAAGTCAGTCCAGGAATCAAATGCCCTTCCTTGAGGATTATTGAAACGGTCTTCGGCGATAAGTATATAATCATCTCCTAGCCTTGTGCAGTTTGTTCCTGCAACCACGCGACCCGGATAATTGCTGCTTTCAAAATTTCTGAATGAAGAACAGACATCACCAATCATGTCTCCATAACCATCGATCTCCATCATGAAAATATTTCTTTTCTCATTACTCTCTCTTGAATACTTTGGTTCCATAGCAGCAAATATTGTCCTGTCATCAGATCTCTTGTTTACATAAACCTTATCAAAAAGACTGAATCTTGTGAAAAGCGATAGATCAAATTCATACTGGGTTTCTGCAATCCAGAACGGAGTTTGCGGCCTGTTAAGTATGTTATTCATAACTTCATTGTAAGGCGTGTGTATATAATTATTAACCAGATTGTAAAAAGGATTAGGATTTGAGTCATACTCTATGTCATAAGAATCTGAAGTTATAGTCAAAGGATCTTTTGAAAATATAGCAACCTGGCTAAAAGGATCATAATAAACATTTCCAATAGATGAACCAGGCCTGCATTCATAAAATCCAGGATTTGCTTTTAATAAAATATTATCATCAACCACATTGCTGCAAAAATTGATGTTATCTGAAAAAATTCTTGAAAATCCATTATTATAATAGTCTTCACTGTTAATATGTGTTCCATTTAAAGCAATGCCAAATATAGTTTTTTCGTTGTAATGGATAACGCAAAAATCATTCACTCTTGAAACATATGTATTTGCGCCAGTATAATATCTAAGAAGATTTTTTTCCACATTTAATCTTGCAACCAGATAAGTATAATTATTCATGACCTCATCATAAGGGCCGCAGGCAAGTTCAAAATTATTTGGACCTGCAAGATGCATAAGGATGCCAGAAATATATTTTGCCTTGCTTGTCCAGATTCCACTTTCACAGATATAATTCTGATAGCCATCTCCACTTGATACGCATTCTCCGGTATCTCCATTAAAGCATTCAGAATCAGAATCACAAAAGCCCGCTCTTTTTGGATCATCTGTCCAGTCAAGTTTCTTGCTTCCATAACCCCATGTTCCATCAACACATGTCTTTCCAAGATCTCCGGTAAACTTAATCCCGGACTCAGTCTCATTTATGCAATAGCTTCCTGTCCAGCACCTGTCAGGAGTACAGCACCCATCTCTTCTCTCTACATAATAATAAGTCGAAGGTTCGCTTTGCTGTATGCCATTATAGACTTCTGCTGTTTCAATCTGCACGTTATCAAATCTTGCAATATCTCCGTCACCTTCAAATCTTACATCAACCTCTGAGTCTGAAGTTACAGAAAACTGAAAGTATATTCTCTGCCAATCCGAATGATCAAAGGGATTTCCTGAATTTTTCTGAGAACTATAACAAGTGTTTCCTGAAGATACACAGATATCTCCCTGTCCCTGTACCCATGCAGACATTATATACGTCCCTGCTTCAAGAGATAGTGTTCTTGTTCCTGTCGAACCAGAACCGCACTGAAGATATTTTGTCCAGAGATCATCATCTTCCTGAGATATTGTGCCCGGATAATCATGAGTAATTATATTAGCTGACGGTCTGTCAAACGCAGAAGTCATGACATCATCAAAGCCTCCTGTATTATCATCGGAAATTATGCATTCTCCAACATAATCTCCTAAACTGTTAAGCTCAAAACCTGAGTTGTCAAAAAGATTGAAAGAATAACCATGTAATGTTCTTTCACTTATCACACCATTTTCAAAAACAGGATCAACATTAGAATTAAGGTCTATATCCATGTTTTCTGAAACATATTCCCCATCAAAACAAAAATATTCTCCTCTGCTCACATCTGAAAAATCATAACCTTTACAGACATCATCATTAATAAGATAATCTTTTTCAGAAGCAAAATCATTTTCCTGACAGATATGAAACTGTCCGTTTGCATTCAGGATCTTGCTTCCCACAGGTCTTAATTCTATTTTTTTAAGATAAATAATTCCTGCATCTGAAGATATGGTGATCTTATGTTTTCGATCAGATGGTTTGAAATTAAATGAATAAGCAGGGCTTCCCACTGAAGTTCCATCATCAACATTTCCATTATTAGTAAAGTTAACTAATATATCCTCATCAAAATAATCTGAAGATATTCTCATCCTGTCTGATGTTCCTGTTGCAGATTCTGCATGAATCTTCATCTCATATTCTAAACCAGGTGTTAGCGAAAGCGCATATTTTGTTGAGATTGAATCACCATTCTCAAGTATGATATTACCCCCACTTTTTTCTATGGTTGATGGATTAAGAATCCAAAATTTAATATCGCCTGTTGTTCCTGCAAGATTAGGATTTAAAACCAACGAATATGTATAATCATCTCCTGAACTGTATTCTCCTATGATTTCATCAAGTAATTGGCCATGTTTAATTTTTCTTCCGTTCCAGCAGCCGCCTACATGATTATTAAGATTGTCTGCAATCAATGTTTCACTGAGATCAGAATAATATTCAAATACTCCCTGTTCGATATAATCATCACCACAACACTTGGTCATCGTATTATCAAAATCAAGATAAATATCATCTTCAACCATTGCAAAAGACGCATCGCAGGCGCCTGAAGAAAGCTGAGTGATAGAAGTTCCATCTGAATCTTTATCAAGATCAGTTGTCCAGGTATTATCTTCACCGCAAAAATACACTTTTTGATTTCCAGAATCATCTATAACAGAAATAAATTCTCCCCTGGTATCGCATTTTTCCCAAGCCTCAACAGAATTGCTGTTGTTAATCATTATTTCCAAAGTATCTTCATTTATCAGATAATCAGAATCTGTATAAGAACAAAGATAATCATTTCCCTGCACAGTTTTTATTCCGGCTTCTCTTATTTTATTTGAATAATAGAAACTATCAACAAGATAAATAATATAAGAATCTCGTTCAGCCATATATGGATGATAGAAATTATCAAAATTATTTTCAATATCGCATGCATACCAACCATCCTGGCCCGCTAAAACCCTGTAAGAATATGAACCATCACTAACTTCAAAACTATTTCCTCTTTCTACATTATAATTTTCCCATCTGGAACCTGATGGTGAACCTACACACATATAATCTCCTGTTCCTGAACCAAAATCAGTAAGGTCATCTCCGCAGCATTTTGCTTCTGAATTATCAAGCCAATTAGTTTCTCCTGAACCTCCGCTTGTAGGAAAACAGCTGCAAAGATTTTCACTATCATCATAATCAAAAGGATAACTTATAGTGAAATCCTGTTCTCTTTTTTTCCAATTTATTGCTTCTTCTCCATTTTCATGAGTATCTTTTGAGCATGAGCCGCCTTCTGATTGTCTCACAGAAACAATCAACTTAAAACTCTTTGGATTTGTCTGTTGGCACAAGATACTTCCTGAAGACACCGGACCATTAATTCCAAGTTCATCTTTAAGATCTATGTTGAAGCTGCCTGAGTTTTTGCCTGTAGAAGTCCACGGATTAATCTCCTTTCCAGCTTGATCAGTAACCCTGTATTGGATACTTGCTTCAGATGCATAAGAACAAAAGAGAATAAAGATAAGCGATATAAATATAACAAAGCTTCTCATTCCTCCTGAAACATTTCGCATGTTTGTTTTTATACATTACTGCTTTATAAATATTATGGAAGAAAATCAATAGCTACCATGAGAACTATGGCTGCTATGGGAACCATGGCTGCTATGGGAACCATGGCTGCTATGGGAACCA
>JBKHIF010000063.1:0-7615 GCA_046538795.1 Candidatus Woesearchaeota archaeon
TATATTCTGTTTTGAGTTGTGAAATGTAATTTTTCATTTCTTCGCTTTCTCTAATCAAGTCTTCATCTATTCTTGCATTATACTGCTGATACAGGTCGTTTGTTAATGCTTCTTCGTCTACATCGAGAGTGAAGCTTATTCCGCCTGCGAGGTCAAGTCCGAGAGTAATAGTTTTTTTCTTGAGTTCTTTGAGTTCTTCTATTCTTATAAGTTGATTTCTGAGATTTTTTGCTCTTTCTATTTCAACAAAGAATTCATCTGTCAGTTTTTTAATTTCTTCCTGACTCAATTTTTTTCTTGAACCGGGTAGTATTTTGGTTCTGAATGTTTCTCTGTCTATATCAAACTTATATGAATCTATATCAAGCGCTACGCCGAATTTATTTGTGATTCTAATATCGAGTTTTGCCGGAATTTTACTTTCCTGTTCCGGGCTTATAATTCGCGGGTATCTGTATAATTTATCGTTATTATTGAGTATTTCTCTCATATTATTTACGCTTTTTCTTAATTCCTTTAATGTAATTTCTGTTTTCATTTTTCTTCTATGCAAAATTTGCAAGTGTTTTTTGTTGATATCCGTTGATTGTTATGAATGGTTCTGCTCGTTTCACAACAATACCCATTTGTTTTAGTTCAGTTTTTTTTTCTATCCGTATGCCTTTTTCCTGAAGTTCCATTATCTTGTAGGCAGAATTGATCCCTATTCCAGGAATCCTTATTAGATCATTATATCCTGCTTCATTTATGTCAACAGCAGAATCAAAATAGTTTCTTGCGATATGTATCTTAGGATCATCTTTAGGAAGATTATTCTTGTCATTTAGGATTTCTTTTATCTCTTTGAACCTGAATTTGTATACGCGCAAAAGCCAGTCTGTATTGTAAAGCCGGTTTTCTCTCAAAAGCGGAGTCTTTGATTTCTTTTCAAGAGGTGTTCCTTCTATCGGTGTGAATGCAGAAAAATATGCTCTTCTCAATTTTACATTATCATATTCCCATTTCATCGCATTAAGAATCTCAAGGTCAGATTCATCTGAACTTCCGACTACCATCTGTGTTGTCTGTCCTGAAGGTATCTTTAATCTTGAGATCCATCTTTGCCGCCTTATTATGTCGCTTTTGAAATCTTTTATGTGAGATATTTCAGGCATCCTTGATGAATTAGGAACCTCAAGATTGATCGACATCCTGTCGGCATATTCAGAGCATTGTTTCAACAGATCCTGGTTTACTCCCGGAAGGGCCTTGAAGTGTATGTAGCCATGAAATTTGTATCTTTCTCTTATGTATTTAACTGCATCAAGCATGTTTTCTGTAGTTCTGTCAGGATCCCTTATGACCCCTGAACTCAAGAAAAGTCCCTCTACATAATTTTTTACATAAAGGCGCATGAAAACCTTAGCAAGCTGCTTAGGCTCATAGGTTGCAGTTTTTCTTCTGGTGCAGCCGGTATTTTGGCAGTATCTGCAGTCATAGCTGCATTCGTTGCTCATAAGGGTCTTGAAAAGAGACACACACCTTCCATCTGCAGTGAACGAATGACAAATCCCTCCTGATGCAGCATTTCCTATCCTGTCATCAGTTGTTGTCTTTCTTTTTGATGCAGAGCTTGCACAGAGATCGTATTTTGAAGATTCAGATAATAACTTTACCTTGTCGAGTATTTCCATAAGAATATGTCTTTGTTTTTTATTTAAATAGCTCACTTGAGTATTTGTCCAGTGTCCAGTGGAAATATGTGGTAAAATTAATAAACTATCCAAGCATGAACCTATATATGGACAAAAATGTTTTGATTCTCATGATCTTTTTTTTTTTATCGCATAGTGTTTTTGCTTTAGAATATTATGTAGATACAGATTCTATCGGTGGGGGGTGTTCAGACAGCAATCCTGGAACGATAGATCTGCCTTTTTGCACTCTCGGACAGGCAGAATCTGTATCTTTGCCTGGAGATAGGATATATGTACGAGCAGGTATATATCGAGAAGAACTAAAGATAGACAGCTATGGTGATGATGGTTCTCCTATCGTTTACGAGGCTTATGATGGCGAAACTGTTGTCATAGATGGCTCTGAGATCATAAGTTCATGGACACCATGTCCTTCTCAAGATGCATGTCTTGGCAATCCAAACTGGCAGGAGATATACTATACGCAGATAGATTATCACACAGACAAGTTATTTGAAGATGGGGTGCTGATGACAAATGCACGTGAACCTGATTTCGGTTATTATAATTCTACAAAAGGATCTTCTGGATTTTCTGTTCTGATATCACATCCATCTTCATTAGAGGGAACTTCAGGTGATTACAGAGGAGCCTTGGCAGAATTTCAGGGAACAAGCACGACAGCTTCAAACGATCGCAACAATCTGATATATGATAAGTATGTTGTTACAGATTATGATGATTCTTCTGGACAGATGTTTTTTGATTATTCTAATATGACACCCCTGTGGGGCCATAGTTTTGATGATTTTTTAGGGGAGGTGTGGTTTTATTTAAGAAATAAGGTTAATTTTATCGACAGGCCTGGCGAATGGGCTCTTGTAGATTATTTTTCTGATGCGCCTTATACGATATATTTCTGGCCTCCTGGGGGCGATCCTTCAGGAAGCGTGATAGAAGCAGCAAGACGCCAGGAGGCGATAACAGGGATCTTTAGCTCAGAAAATCTGGTCTTCAAAGGTATTGATGTGAGAAAGACGAACAAATATCCAACGATCAATTATGGGACAGGATTCAGTTTTAATTCTGGAGCGAGAAATATAATCATAAATGATTCTGAGATGAGCTACAATCAAAAAGCTATCGTCTTAAGACAGATGGATGGTTTTGTAGTAGATGGTTGCTATGTACATGATAATTATGATGGTTTTATCTTCGGTTCCGGTCTTGATGGTCCGTCTATCGCTGATCCGCAAATGAATCATATCATAGATACTGAGATCGGACCTAACGGAGGAGATGCGATACAGATCTACAGCGAGGCAAACATAACAGTAAAAAACAGTTATCTTCACAACCATATAAGCGACAGGAAACATTCAGATAATTTCCAGACAAGAGCGGTAAGCGGTGTATTCCTATACAATAACACCATACATGACGGAGGACAGAATCTTGTCATACAGGATACTGACAATATGGTTCTTGAAGGCAATCTCATATATAATTCTCATGCAAGATCTCTTCTTCTTGACACAGACACAAATGATGATCTCTTGGTAAAAGGAAATACATTCGGTTATTCATATTATATGTTGCTTATAACGTTCACCGACACCATCTTTGAAGATAATCTTTATGATACAGGAGACCATTACCCGGTCCAGTATATCCACGATTATCTTGATAGGATAGCTTATTCAAACTACAATTATTATCCTGATTATGTTACGATAATGGTTCATGGGAACCCCTGGACCCAGATAGATATTCCTGACTGGCAGGCCATGGGTTTTGACCTGGATTCTATATTTGAAGGAGGAAGTTCTTTTGCTAATGTTCCTTCAGGGGTATATAGTGTAGAATACTTTTATGAACGTGATGATATAAGGCTTAAGGATATTTCTGATGTGTCTGATGTTTTCAGTGTCGGTGACATTATTGAGTATGCGAATGATGGTGTTGCAAGGATCGTCACAGGAGTTGATAAAGACTCCATACAAATATCTCCTGCACTCCCTTATGATAACATTGGTTCTATGTGGGGTAATTATGTATTGCACTGGGGCTCAAATACAGACATAACAGAAGATTACACTCCCTCAGGAAACGTCTGTACAGGTTCAAGTTCAGGAAGCTATATAGGTGCTGTGGCTTGTGAAAAAACTGTTGTCGACAGATGCATGGGTAATTGTACGAACAACATAACTCAATACGGGATAACATGGACATTTGACAAGGAATACGAATATGGCCGGTTCGTGAATGGTGATTATTGGGTTGTTGGTCCTGTGAATATAACTTTTGTAGATCCGTCTCCTGTCATAATTGATGGAGAGGCTATGCATGGTTCTATGATCGATCCGGGTATCGGACAATCATATGATTCAAGGACATATCATTATGATGGTTCATCAAGTGTTGATTTCCCTGTTTTGATTGATGTAGACAGTTCGCTTGTATCTACGATAAGCAATATCGAGGCAGAATGTGATGTGCGTGGGGGCCAAGAACCAGGCGCTTATGATTGGACTGGTTTTTGTAGCCCTTTCAAACCCGGAAGACCTTATGTTAAGACAGCAGCAGTACTTACTGTCGTGGGTGAAAATGTTCCTGAAGGTACATTCAGGCCAAGCTTCAACGGAGAAGATAAAAGATATCATCATGAAGATCAGATAAGATGGGATATCATCCCTTCTTTTACGCCCCCGGATAACATGAACGATAATGAGACTTACTATCTACGTGGTCTTGAAAGACCATGGCTTATGCATATCCCTGATTGGAGCGCAAGAAGTCTTCATCCGAGCTTAAATATGTTCAACAATCATTCTAATATATTATCTTTTGTCCAGGCAGCATTTCTTACATCTCTTCTGGATATACCATATAAAGAAGAACTTGTCAAAAGCTTGATACAAAATGGTATCGACACTTATGGTCTTGTACTGCAAGGTCATGGAAGCAGTGCTGTGGGGAAACTTCCTGTTTTGTTTGCAGGAACTATGTTAGATGATCCTGAAATGTTAAATCTATATATGGATAATATAAGTAAGACGCCTTTCAGAGAAGATTGGATGACTTATTATCCCGAAGATGGAGAATCTCTTGTTCAAAGTACCATAGTCCCTCAAGGTCAAGGTTGGACTGGACAAACTGTACTTTTTAGACAAGATCCAGGAAATGCCGGTGAACATGAGATACTTCATCCCAGCGAATGGAGTATCTTGGAATCTGAATATGGATATAGCGGTGGAGGATGCAAACGAGAGACATACAGGAGGATAAACAGTCGGAATTGGCCGGGGATGTCTTTAGTGGCTTTGATTATCGGCGGAAAAGATTTTTGGGACCATGATGCATATTTTGATTATGCTGACAGATGGATGCTCGAAGATATAGAGGATGGATTTTCTTCTGAAATCATAGATTCTTGCGGAAGTGCTGGGTCAGATTACCAGAGTTCAGGAAGTGAGTTTGCAGACGAGATGTGGTTGACTTATAGATTTGATCATGGTTGTGTCTATGTTGGTACAAATATCTCTCATCAGACCAGGATCTATGATTGCGGCGGATATGATGTGAGTTGTTTAGATGTGCTTTCATGCCCAGATTATCCAAATGAACGTGCATGCGATTATGACCCTTGCAGAATTGGATGTTCATCAGGGTGTTCTGAAGGAACTATACATCCTTCTGACACAAATTCAGATGGTATTATCGATATTACAGAACTTAATTCTTACATAGATGGTTGGAAAACAACTTCATCCATATCATTATCTCAGCTTATCGAAGCGGTCGAAATTTGGAAAAATTCTTAGCTTTTGATAAGTTTTATTAATCATAAGTTTATTATTTATTTTATGAAAAAATTTTTGTTGTTTATATTGTTTATATTCATCTTTTTAGACATATCATCTGCCGAGCAGATAGATCTTCCAAAAGATGAAGATGGCTGGACAATCTTTTCTCCATCTTCAGATACAAGGATAGTTTATGTCTCAAATGATGGTAATGATTCTACAGGACAGATATATTCAGAAACTGATTTTTCAGATCCTTTTAACCCATCCGGAGAACAAGCATTTGCGACTTATGCTGCAGCTTTTGAAAACACAAGAGATGGTTATCCTGACTGGATACTTATGAGACGAGGAGATGTTTTTTATGAAACTGTGAATTCTAACGTAAAAAGCGGTCGCGATTCAGATGAACCTTTCTTGATAGGATCTTATGGTAATTCCGGGCTTGGACCTGTTTTCAAAACAGGCACAGAACCTGCAATTAGACCAAGCGATACAACACGTTGGTTTGCTTTTTCAGGGATAGATTTTTATGCGCATACAAGAAATCCGGATGATCCTGAATATGTTGATTCATCAGGTTCTTTAGGGATAGATGTTCTTACAGGTTCAGGAGAATCTATTGAAGGGGTATTGTTTGAAGGTTGTAAATTCAGATTTTATCAAAACAACCGTTTTCAATTATGGAATGGCGATGAAATAACAGGAATCAAATTAAGTAGATGCATATTTTCAGATAATTACATTGAATCAGGGCATTGCCAGGGTCTTTATACAAATCTTGTTGATGGCATCATTCTTGAGGAAAATTTGTTTATTCATAATGGTTGGCTTGTTCAGAGCACCAATGGTGATAATGATCCGGCAGGTGGCCAGGCAACTATGTTCAACCATAACACATATTTTGCGAGTTCTACCAATGTAGATTTTCATGAAAATGTCTTTATAGAGGGTTCAAGTGCTAACAACAAATTCACTGCTCAGTATAATATTAGCAACATCAATATTCAAAATAATCTTTACATAGGTGCAGAAAATGCGTTAAGTATGGGCGCTAACTATGAGAATCTACAAAGGATAAAAAGTGTGAACATAACAGAAAACATAGTTACTGATGTCGGAAGATCAAGACCAACAAACAGATACTTGAGCTGGGGTTTTTGGCTTCAGGGATTTAAGGATGGTATTGTGGATGAAAATTATATTTTAAATCAAAAAGATCCAAGCAATACAAATACTGTCGGAATAAATATTGACGGTGATCACAGGAATGTTTCTTTCAACAATAATGTAATATATGGTCTTATGGATGGTGTAGGTTTTTCTATAACTTCAGATGATTTTCAGGATATAACAATATCTGATAACAAAATTCAGTTATTGCAGGATTCAGATTATATTATCAGTTCAAGAGAATCAACCTCAGGCAATTGCGAGTTTTCAGACAACACTTATTTCAGCGATAGGTCAGATGAATCAAGGTTTAGCTATATGTTTTCTGATACTTCTTTTGATGACTGGAGAACTTCAACAGGAGATAATTCTAGTTTTGAAGAATATGATTTTCCTGATCCTGCAAGAAGCATAGAGACATATCAAGAGAGTTTAGGCAAAGAAGCATCTATCGATGCATTCATTGATTCAGCAAGGATGCAGGACAGATATAACTGGAGTTATGAATATACTGCTACTGTCGTGAATGCCTGGATAAAGGAAGGTTTTGCTGTTTCTGAAGAATCTCAAGAACCAGAATCAGGAGAACAAGAAAAGGACATTTTATCACCTACCATAAATTTAATTTATCCTGAAGATAATATGACTTTATTGAATGAAAGTCTTAATTTTTCAGTATTTGTTTCAGACAATAACACTATTAATAATGTTTCTTTATTTGGAAACTGGACAGGATGGCATCTTAATGAAACAAATACATCGGGTGTTGATGGATTTTATCTTTTTTCAAAGAACTTAACTAATGGAAGTTATTATTGGAACATATATGCTTGTGATAATAATTCAAATTGTGCTTTCGCTTTACAAAATCAGTCTTTTGTTGTTGAATTAATATCATACCATGATGCAGATACAAACCAAAATGGTATAATAGATCTTACTGAATTAAATTCTTATGTG
>JBKHIF010000064.1:0-7475 GCA_046538795.1 Candidatus Woesearchaeota archaeon
AATTATTCCATAAGCTTTAAATACTAATAATCCAATAAAAATTATTGATGCAGTCTCTTACTGAATTCATGAAAAAAGAACTCTTGTTCTACATAAAGCAGGAATTTGATAAAGGACATTCTTTAGATAAGATAAGAAAAGCGCTTTTAGAGGGAGGTCATCATCACGATCTTGTTACTGAAGCAATAACTTCTCTTGAAAAAAATAAGTTCAATATCGTAAAGAGCCTTAATGATCCTATAGATAAGAATCTTGACCAGGAGCTTTATTTTGATATAATGAATTCTCTTGTAAGATACATCGAATACCAATTAAAGCAAGACTATACCCAGACAAAGATAAGAAAGATACTTGAAGATTACGGCCACAGCGAGGAAATAATCGAAAAGGCATTCCATGAGATAGAGAAAAAACGCTTGACTGAACAAAAACCAAAAGCGAGCAAAACACAGCCAAAGATATTTGAGATGGCATTTATAATATTGTTTGCACTTCTCCTTGTATTTGTATCAGGTTCTGCAGACGAACCTTTTGACATAATACTTATTGCATTTGCTCCGGC
The DNA here is from genome assembly GCA_046538795.1 of Candidatus Woesearchaeota archaeon. GTDB lineage: Archaea > Nanobdellota > Nanobdellia > Woesearchaeales > CAZJJJ01 > JBKHIF01. The sequence goes on from JBKHIF010000064.1 coordinate 563, forward strand.
AATATTTTCAATACTTGGAATATACATGATATCAAAAGTTCCAATTGATCTATATTATAACTGGCTTGTTCCGATAATCATAACAGGAATATTCTGGGGAATAATGTCCTTTAGCCCCATAATACCAGGCATGGAAGTCCTAAAAATATCTACACTAAACCTTATAATAGCAATGGTATTTGCCTACATAAAGACAACAGAAGGCTTTGATTCCAAAAGGGCTCTTGATATATTAGGACAAGAAGTTGCAACACAAGAAGACAAAGAAGTTAAGGATTAGACAGAAAGCTTTTTATTCTTTCATCAATAATTTTCTTTTATGAGCAAAAGATTCTTTGTTAAAAGATACAAAAAACTTTTTCCTGATTTTGAGATTGAGGAATGCAGTCTTAAGGACTCTATCAGGATCAACACCTTAAAGATAGATGAAAAAGAAATCAAAAAGCGGCTAAAAAAAGAAGGAGTATCTTTAGAAAAGATACCTTTCTTAAGATATGGCTACTGGTACAAAGCAGAGTTTTCTCTGGGTTCAACCCCTGAATATCTGCTTGGTTATTATTATCTCCAGGAGACAAGTTCTCAGCTTCCGGTAGAAGTTCTTAATCCAAAGGAGAACGAAATCATACTTGACATGGCTTCTGCACCTGGATCAAAGACTACACAGATTGCACAGTACACAAATGACAAGGCTGCAATTGTTGCTCTGGACAATACCAAATGGCGACTTAATGCTTTGAGAAACAATCTTGAGCGACTTGGCATAAGAAGTGTTCTGGTCTATAACAAAGATGCAAGGTTTGTTTCTGACTTCAAGCAAGAATATGATAAGATACTCCTTGATGCTCCATGCACAGGAAATTTCCTGATAGATAAGGATTGGTTTGAAAAAAGAAGCATGGAAGATGTAAAGATACAGGCAAGGCTTCAGAAAGAACTTCTTAGATCTGCTCTTACAGTTCTTAAAAAGACAGGAACATTAGTTTATTCAACATGTTCATTAGAACCAGAAGAAAATGAACTGGTCATCGACTGGCTTTTGGCAGAGAACGATGATATTTATCTGGAAAAGGTAAAAATCTCATCAGGAACTGAAGCTTTTACAGAAATATTTGATGAAAAAATAAATCCTGAAATTTCAAAGTGCAGGCGAATTGTTCCAAACAAAGATTATATGCAGCCGTTTTTTATCGCAAAAATAAGAAAAAAATAAACTATTTTTCATTCATCATATCATAACTGTCTCTGAAATAGTTGTGCGCATTCTTGAAATTAACCACAGGATCATCTCTTGTGCTTTCAGTAAAACCAATGAGCTTCAATATCACTGCCCTTATATCTTTTCCTGTCTTTGGATTAAGCGATTCAGGAGTTAGATCATATCTTCTTCCTTCATAATCAAGAGAATCATCATCACATGCCTTATAGAAATTAAATCTTGTCTGATATGAATCAGGAACTATTAATTTTGTTGCAGGGTTATCAGGACATGAATCACACGAAACCTGTGAAAACCTGAATCTTAAGACTTCATCAAGCTGTTTCATGACCTCTGCTTTTGAATAATCATCTTTTGCTTCTTTCTTTTTGGGATCTGAAAACAGATCTAGCTGGTCATCATAATCACTTTTGCCATAATTTCCTGCCTCTTTTGCCTCTTCAAGTGTTTTTTCAAGACGTTCTTTGAAAAGCGGATAATTATTGATTATGAGTGTATCTAGTGAAACTGGAATAACTTTTCCATATGTTCCTGGATTTGTTGAAACTACTCTTTCTCCATATCCATAACTTGAATCCTGTTCAAGATAGCCTGATTTCATTTTTCACCCCGATTAACACTCTAATTATAGTAATAATGGTGTTTTTCCTTTATAAACTTTTTGGTATTTAACCACTTTCGAGTGGTTCTAAAGGGTCTTTTTAAATAACTCAAATCGATGGCTATTCCCCGACCGCTCGAAGAGTACCCTTGCAGGGCAAACTCCACAAAAAATTCATGCGAAATTTTCAATAAATTTCTAAAAATTACTGCACATTTTATGCTGCAACAAACAATTAAACAAAAAATTTAAATAATTTTATGCATTATTATGCGTAATGAGGCCAAGAAAAACTAAACTGGTGAACTTTGATCCAGATGTGACTTATTTCAAGCCAAGAGCAGTTCCTCTATCAAGGCTTGAAGAGATTGATCTTACCATAGATGAACTTGAGACATTGAGATTAAACAACATAGAAAAACTCAACCAAACTGAATCAGCTGAAAGGATGGGAATACATCAATCGACTTTTCATAGGACTTTGTCAAGGGCTCTTGAAAAGGTTTCAGATGCTCTTGTGAATGGTAAAGCGATCAAGATTCACGGGGGGGATTATAAGGTGCATGAAAGAAAACCTATTACAGGATTGCATCTTAGAGAAAGAAAAGAGCGCCAACTGCATCATGGCTTCAAAGATTAAAAAGGAGGTAATAAAAATGCCAAATAGAGATAAAACAGGACCAGACGGAACATTTGTTAATTGCATGCCTGCAAAAAACGAAGAGGATTCTGAACCCAGAAATTTTTTCATGATAAGAAGAAATGGTTTTGGAAATCAATTTAGACGATTTTCCAGATATAATCCAAGAGGGATTCTAAGGCCAAGGTTCAGAAGATAAAATGACAAGAAAAACATTGCTTGTGATGAGCGGCAAGGGAGGAGTTGGAAAGACAACAATAGCAGTAAATCTTGCACTTGAGCTTTCATTAAGAAAGTGTTTAACAGGGCTTCTTGATGTAGATGTTCATGGCCCTAATGCACTCAAAATGCTTGGATATGAAAATGTGAAGCTTGAAGCAGAAGAAAAAAGGCTTATTCCACTACAGATCAACGATAATCTTAAGGCAATATCACTTGCAGGATTTATTGATGACAGTTCTGCAGTTATATGGAGAGGTCCGAGAAAACACGGCCTTATAAGACAGCTTTCAGATGAAGTTGATTGGGGAAATTTAGAATTTCTTGTAGTGGATTTTCCTCCTGGAACAGGCGATGAGCACTTAAGTGCAGTTCAGCTCATAAAAGATATAGAAGGAGCAATAATTATTTCAACACCACAGCAGGTTTCGATTATGGATATGATGCGTTCTGTTGATTTTTGCACACAGCTAAAAGTGCCTATAATAGGAATAATCGAGAACATGTCAGGAGGAATATTCGGAAGCGGAACTGTTAAACAAAAATGTTCTGAGAATGGTCTGAATTTTCTTGGAAAAATTCCCCTTTCTGAAAAAATATCAAGATCATCAGATAACGGAATTCCTTTCATAAATGATCCTGATTACGATATAAATATCAATTTTAAGAAAATCGTCGATAAAATAAAGAAATGTCGATAAAATAAAGAAAATCACTGCTCAAGCCCATCCCCACACTTCAGTGTGAGGTATTACGGCTTTCGCAGCTGACGTGATTTTCTAATTTCAAAATTCGCCTTCAAAGGCGAGGTATTGCTCCAAAGGAGTACCCTTTCAGGGCAAACCAAAAATTTAGAAATAAAGGGAGGCAAAAAATGAAAATTGCAGTCACGTCTGAAAATAATACAATCGAATCAACAGTTGAACAACGTTTTGGAAGATCAGGGTTTTTTATTGTAGCAAATATTGAAAACAAAAATATAACCGGTTATGAAGCAATAGAAAACCAGGGCTCTAAAAATGCTCATGGAGCAGGCATAAGAGCGGCTGAACAACTTGGAGAGATCAATGCAGATGCAGTGATAACAGGCGAGCTTGGACCTAATGCAGAAAAGATCCTCGCAAGGATGGGCATTAAAGCTTATCATTCAAAAGGAGATATCAGAAAAGCTATAGACGATTTAATATCAGGAAAACTTGAAGAAATATCTGAAGATGCTAATGAAAAAGCCAAAGAGAAAATGACTTCGGAAAACGATTCAGGTGAAAGGATTTTCTTTCCGCTTCTTGAAGATGATGGGCTGGACTCAAAAATAAGTGAACATTTTGGGCATGCTCCTTTCTTTGGATTATATGATGTTTCAAAACATGAGCTTAAGATAATAAAAAATGATCTTGACCATTCTGACAGAGAAAAAAGCCCGATAGACCAGATTGAAGATGCTGTCAATCCAACAACAATTTTTGCAAAGGGGATCGGGCAAAGAGCGATAAGAATTATTGCAGATAAAGGCCTGTGTCTTAAAACAGGACCTTATCAAACCATAAAAGATGTTCTTGAAAACTTAGATAGGCTAAATGATCAGACAGAAAGCTGCGGACATTGATTCAGGTTGTGAAAAACATGGTAAGAATCATTGCTGTTACAGGAGGAAAAGGAGGTACAGGCAAATCTACTGTTGCGGTTTCACTTGCGCATGAGCTCTCTAAAAAAGAAAAAGTGCTTCTTGTTGATTCTGACGTGGATTGTCCTGATGATCATCTCATCTTGGGAATCAGCAGAACTCATCAGAGAACAGTCAGCCAACGGATTCCAAAAATAGATAAAGAATCATGCAAAAAATGCGGAATATGCGGTTCTGTATGCAAGACAAAAGCAATAGTCGCAATCCCTGAAAAAGACCCTTTTCTTATTCCTGAACAATGTAATGGATGCGGGGCTTGTAAAATCGCCTGCCCGAATGATTCAATTTCATGGGATAAAAAGATTGTCGGCGAAATATATAAAGGGAAAAAAGATAAGCTCGGTCTTCTTTCAGGGGAAATGAGAGCAAATGAACCTGTTTCTGAATTTATAGTAAATGCCCTGAACAAAGATATCGGGAATATCAAAGATAATTTTGATTATGTAATCATAGATACTGCTGCAGGCACACACTGTCCTGTGATCGCTGCAATAAAAAATGCACAAACAGCAATAGCAGTCACTGAACCCACTCCGCTTGGCCATCATGATCTAAATGCAATACTTAAGATCCTGAAAAAAACTGGTGTCAGATCAAAAATAGTAGTTAACAGATCAGACCTGGGAAATATTTCACAGATAAAAGAATTATCAGAACTATATGATACAAAAATTGCTCTTGAGATACCTTTTTCAAAAAAGATAATAGATTCATACTGTAATGCAGAACCTATAGAAATTCCAAACATAATTTCACTGGTGGAAAGATGAAATCAATAGTTGTTTTATCAGGAAAAGGAGGTGTAGGTAAAAGCAGCATTTCAGCATCACTTGCAGTCTCATTTTCTAAAGATAAAAAAATTATCTGCGCTGATTGTGATGTTGATGCCTCAAACCTTTCTTTGCTGTTTTCATTATATGAAAAAGATTATGAAAACTGGAGTCCTCTGTCAACTAACCAGATAGCTGCAATCGACAAATACAAGTGCATAAAATGTAAAAAATGCATAGATACATGTTATTTTGATGCAATCTTCTCAAGAAATGGTTATCCATCTGTCAATGAATTTGGCTGCGAAGGATGCTGTGCCTGTGAAATGATATGTCCTGCTAAAGCAATAAGCATGAAAAACATAGATAATGCATTCATCGGACATGCCAAATCAGGTCATGGTTTTTATATTGTTTCAGCTCAGCTTCTTCCGGGATTTTCAGGTTCAGGAAAAGTTGTATCAAGAGTAAGACAAAAATCAGAAGCAATAGGAAAAAATGCAGATTATATGCTGATTGATGCAGCAGCAGGAACAGGATGTCCTGTCATTGCATCTGTTGCAGGAAATGATTTTGCCTTACTTGTAACAGAACCCACTCCATCCGGATTATCTGATCTGAAAAAAGCTCTTAAAGTGGTTGATCATTTCAAGATAAATAAGGGATTAATTATAAATAAATATGATCTCAATCAAGATTATGCAGAAAAGATAGAAAATTTTGCAAAAGACAAAAATATAAATATTCTTAAGAGAATTAATTTTGACAAAAATATTATTTCTGCCATGAATAAAATGATACCGGTCATTGATTTTGATAAAAAATATGAAAAAGTTTTTATGGATATCAAAAATAAGATCATGTTAGAGATCAAAAAATGATTTCAATGAACCTACCCGCTGCAAGCAATGGTAATTCTCTAGTTAAAAAAACCAAAGCCAAGGGCTATTCATATAAAATAAAGGATTAAAAGAAAAAAAGAAAGGATCAGACAATCCTTATGACTTCAAGATTTCTCGGAGCGTTTGTCTCTATCCTGAACTGCTTGTGAAGAGAACTTGCAAGATCAAGACATCTTGAGCTTTCTCCGTGACCTATAATTACTCTTTTTGGTCTTGGATTTGATTTCCTCAGGAAATTAAAAAGCTCATTTCTGTCTGCATGACCTGAAAATCCTTCAACTGTAGCAATTCTCATCTTGACAACAGAGACCTCACGTCTTCCTCCTTCATTGAACTGGAATTCCTTTTCTCCTCTCTGGACGCGCCTTCCCAAAGAACCTTCTCCCTGATAGTTTACAAATATCAAAGAATTCTTAGGATTGCCCGATAGTTCCTTAAAGTATTGCACAGAGGCTCCTCCGACAAGCATACCTGATGTTGCAAGTATGATGCATGGACCTCCTTCTTCTATGATCTGAGTCCGTTCTTTCTTGCTTCCAACACGCTTAAAAATTTCGGAAAGGAAAGGATTCTGGTTCTTGTGAAAAATCATCTTTCTTACATTTGAATTAAGATATTCTGGATAGGCAGTGTGTATCGCTGTAACATCCCAGACCATTCCATCAACATACACAGGAACCTTTGGGATCTGACCTTCCCTCATGACTTTTTCAAGTATAAGGCTCATCTCCTGGCTTCGTCCTACACCTAAAACAGGTATAAGGACTTTTCCTTTATTCTCAAGAGTTTCTTTTATCACACCGACAAACTCATCTTCACACTGCTGCCTTGTAGGCATGTTGTTATCTTTTGCTCCATAGGTGCTTTCGCTTCTAAGTGTC
>JBKHIF010000011.1:0-28631 GCA_046538795.1 Candidatus Woesearchaeota archaeon
CTCTAGTGTTGTTCAACAGAGAACTGATTTTTTATTCTCGTATCGGAGATACTGCAAAAAAAGAAAGCTTTATAAATGAAATCCTGTTCGATTTTTCAGGAAAAAGCACCAAACCAAATATTTAAATATTTAATATAATAACTTCATATATTATTCACATAAATGGGTCCTCAGGCAAGCATGTATTGTATACTTGCGGTGAACCAGGAGACACTCTTATGTGAAACAGCCCTTGTGCAGAGTTACCCAATAGAGCACTGCGCTAAAGCAGGCAATGAGCTTGGGAGTTACCACAGGGCATCACAATTCATATTCAAAATATGGTTTGGAAACCAGATCCAAAATAAGCTTACTATCATCACATTCATTATCATTAGTTTAGGTTTGATCAAAAACATCTTATGATGTCTATGAAAAAACAATTAAATAATGCTTATTCTGGATCTATTTACAACAAAACAAAAAATATGCCAGAGGAGATATCAAATCAAATCATCCTTATCATCATAAATCATATCATAAATCGCACTCATGTTATACAAAAATATGCGATCAGAATAGTATCGTAAATACAGATTAATGATAAGAGAAAACAAAGGATTTCTTCTGGCGTAGGACAAGAACGGAGGTTAGATCAAAATGGGAAAAATAAGTCCTATTGCTAATAAATATATTATACATTCATCAATAAACATAGATGGTGTTGTTGACAGACCTGATGTAATCGGAGCTATATTCGGTCAGACAGAGGGTCTTTTAGGTGAAGATCTTGAATTAAGAGAGCTTCAGAGAAGCGGAAGAATAGGAAGAATTGAAGTCAATCTTGATACAAGCTATGGAAAAACAAAAGGAACCATAATCATTCCATCAAGCCTTGACAAATCAGAAACTGCTATTGTCGGAGCAGCGCTTGAGATCATACAGAGAATTGGTCCATGCAACGCAAAGATAAGAGTTGAAAGGATTGAAGATGTAAGGGTTCTTAAGAGAAATTATGTCATAACAAGAGCAAAAGAGCTTCTTAAGAATCTTATGGATAATGCTATGCCTGATTCGCAGGAACTAAGCGATGAGGTGGCAACTTCAGTAAGGGTCATGGAAATACAGGCATGGGGAAAAGAAAAACTTCCAGCAGGCCCTCTCATCGATGATTCTGATGAAATTATTCTTGTTGAAGGAAGAGCAGATGTTTTAGTTCTACTCAAACATGGATTCAAGAATGTCATTGGAATGAACGGTGCAAATGTTCCTGAGACCATAATAAGCCTATGTAAGCAGAAGATAGTCACTGCATTTCTTGACGGAGACAGGGGAGGAGATCTTAATTTTCAGGAACTTACACAAGTAACTGAAATAGATTATGTAACCAAAGCTCCTGATGGAAAAGAAGTAGAAGAACTTACCAAAAAAGAGATACATAAAGCCCTTCGCGCAAAAGTATCTGCTGAACAGGCAATGATGGAATATGCTAAAAAATCAGCATCTCATTCACAAGGAGACAACAGGAGAAGAGACTACAGCACTAACAGCAATAACAACAGGAACAATAACCAAAGAGACTACCAAAAAAGAGACAACAAGGGAAAAGACAACAGAAATAGCGGAAGAGATAACAGGGATACTTCCCAAAGAGACAACAGAAAAAGAACTCCTGATACTCCGCAAAAAAGCTATGGAGCGCCAAAGGCAACAGAAGAAGAAAAAGACGTCTTCAGGAACATGATAGAAGACCTTGTCGGAACAAAAGGCGCATGTGTACTTGATCCAAAGCTTAATGTTTTAGGAAAAGTACCTCTAAGCGAGCTTAATTCGACCATAAAGAGCTTTAATGAAGGCGTATATGCAGTAATACTTGATGGAAACGTCAATTCGGATCTTATCAAGGCTGCTGAGTCTGCAAACATAAAGTTCCTTATCGGTATGGATGTAAAATCCGAGAATAAAAGCAGCAAGGTAAGTCTTATGACTATAAATGATTTATAGAAACATATTATTTTTTATTTTATTTTTAATTTCTCTTATTCTATGACAGAAAAAATCTCTAAAAATCTGAGAAATTATCTTAAACTTGAAAGTCTTCTTTCAGAATTTTTTACAGCAGCAGATTACTGTATTAATGAATGCATATCCAAAGAGAAAGGGAAAACAAGCCAACCAAAGGGAATAGGCTGCTGCAACGGAAATTTCTACCTTTCTGGTTCTGAACACATAAGAGAGCTGGAAAAAGAAAGAATAAGCATATATGGATTTCCTGATATGGAAGACAAACAAGAAGAGTGCAGATATCATTCAGAAAAAGGATGCATGCTTAAGACGCATAAGTCTCCCTTATGCATAACTTTTTCCTGTGATGGATTGAAAAAATACCTTAAGGAACAGGGCATAGACTACAATTGGATAAGCATGCAGTATGAAATTATGCAAACCCTTGCTGGTAAAGCAGCACCTATAACTATTTCAAAACTTGAAGATAATATCAAACAATATATAGATCGCTTAAAAAGAAACAATTAAAAAAATAAAGAAAATCACTGCTCAAGCCTATGCCCACACTGAAGTGTGGGGTATTGCTCCAAAGGAGTACCCTTTCAGGGCATACCCAAAATTTAGAAAAAAAGAAAAAAATCATGCAGTTGCATTAGCTTCTTCGGATGAATTCATCATATCATCAGAAGAATCCATCATGTCTTCAACATCTGAATTCATTTCTGAATCATCGTCTGAATCAGAGTCAATTTCATCAAGCTCCTGCTCCATGGAATCTGCATCAGATTCAATAGCTTCAGTCGAATTATTTCCCAATGATGAATCAGTTTCATTCACATCGACATCTTCAACGACATCCTCAACTTCAGGTTCTTCTTCTTCCAAAGGTTCAATGTCTGTCTCAGTTATATCCATGCCATCTTCAGAGATAACACCGCCGGTTGGCTGTGTCTGATTCTGCTTAAATTCGCCAAGAAACTCTATTTCTGCCTTTTCTCTAAGATTAGCTATATATTCTTCAACAGCAACCCTCTGCTTTTCTTCAAGAATTGCTGCTCTTATAGACTGCTCTACGATATCCAAAGGAAGATATCCTGGCTCCTGCTCGCCTGTCTTGTATATTATGTGATATCCAAATCTTGTCTGCACAGGGACTGAAATCTCGCCTACTTCCATCTCAAAAGCAGCAGTCTCAAAAGGTGCAACCATGTCTCCTCTTGCAAAATAACCGAGCTTTCCGCCATTAACAGTTACACTCTCATCATCGGAATATGCAAGAGCAAGTTCAGTAAAATTAGTACCTTCAAGCAACTGATTTCTTACATCAAGAGCAATCTCATAAGCACTTTCATTAGTCCTGTTCAAATCCGGATTAACAGATATAAGGATGTGAGATGCTTCGACCAAAGTGGCGTTGCTGTAGAAAGATTCCATATTATTCTCATAATATTCCTGGACTTCGTCATCTGTAACTTCAACCTGAGAGATTACTTCCTGCTGAAGAAGCTTATCTATTAGAAGGCTTACCTTGTAAAAATTCCTAAGTTCTTCTATAGTGGTATTTTGTCTCTCAAGCATCGCCATGAACTCTTCTTCTGTCATCCCGCTCTGTGCTATCGCATCTTCCATATTACGATCCATCTCTTCGTCGCTTATATCCACTTCAAGCTCATTAGCTTTCTGAAGAAGTACTTCCTGGCTTATCATCTGGTCAAGTATTACTTTTCTTGTAAACATTTCCTGATATGCTGCAGGAACCATGGCATACTGCACATCAAGTTCACTTTTGTATATGTATTTATCATTTACTCTTGCAATAGGTTCATCTCCTCTTAAAAATGAAGTAATATCTTCATAGAAAAAGATTCCTGCACCTAATGCAATTATAAGGATCAAAGCAATAACAGTAACAGTATTGTTGCCTGATTTAGGCTTCATCCTGATAGTGTTCGGATGATCCATTGATTTTTTTTTCTTGATAGGAACTCTTTTGGTAACTTTCAAAAATATCCCCTCCTAAGTTATTCTTCTTTCATGGCAAAAGAAGGTTAATAAATAAATATTTCGCTTTTGCAAGGCGAATTTCATAATATTGATAGTAATAAGAAGAAAATAAGATAAGGTTCTGGTTGAAAAAATATATAAACCAAGCACACACATCAATAACAACATGCAGGAAATAATAGTTGGAAGATCAAAAAAGGATATAGAAAAGCACGGAAAAAAGGGCTGCATACTTCTTGGGAAGCAATATGTAAGAATGGGACAGACCACATCTCTATCTAATCCTATATATCTTGATGTTGCAGGAGCTCATGTTGTATTTATCTGCGGAAAAAGAGGCGGCGGAAAGTCTTACTCGATGGGAGTTATCGCCGAAGGCATGGCAGATTTAGAAGATGAAGTAAAGAGCAATCTATCATTTATCATGCTTGATACCATGGGTATCTACTGGACAATGCGTTATCCGAATCATCAGGATGAAGAGCTTCTTAAACAATGGGATCTTACAGGAAAGGCTGTTGATATTGTTATCTATACACCGATAGGCTATCATAATATCTATAAAGAGCAAGGTATTCCTACAGACAAGCCATTTTCAATAAAACCTTCAGAACTTACTGCTGAAGACTGGTGCATGACTTTTGAAATATCTATGATAGATCCAATAGGCATAGTCTTCACAAAGATTATAGATGATTTCATAGAAAATGGAATAACTGATTATGACATACCAGATATGATGAAAGCAATAGAATCAGACCCTGATTTTGACACAGTCACAAAAGATGCTGCTATAAATCTTCTTACTTCCACCAAGCAATGGGGATTGTTCGGAAAAGAGGGGACTCCTCTTAAGGATCTGGCTGTCGGAGGACAGATAACAGTTCTTGATGTAAGTTGTTATGCGACAATGCCAAACGGATGGAAAGTAAAAGCGCTTGTCGTTGGTCTTGTTTCACAGAAACTTTTCTTAGAAAGGATGCGCGCAAGAAAAGGAGAAGAATTTTCACAGATAAGCTCTGCTGAGCATTATTTCACACAGGAAGTTGTTGAAAAGCAGGATTTTCCTCTTGTATGGCTTGTAATTGATGAAGCCCATGAATTTCTTCCTGTTAAAGGAAAAAATGCAGCAACAGAACCTCTTGTAACTATTATGAGAGAAGGAAGACAGCCTGGAATATCTCTCATACTTGCAACACAACAGCCAGGAAAGATACATACAGATGTCATGACACAATCAGATACTGTGATAAGCCACAGGATTACTGCAAGGCTTGATACAGAAGCACTAGGTCTTTTAACTCAAAGCTACATGAAAGAAGGTCTTGTCCAGGCAATAGATAATCTTCCAAGAGTTAAAGGAGCAGGGGTTTTGTTTGATGATGCTAATGAAAGACTTTTTCCATTCAGGGTAAGGCCAAGATTCACATGGCATGGCGGTGCATCACCAAATGCAATAAAAGATAAGAAAAATATTTTTGAATTCTGATTACTTTCTCGACGAGAAAAAATGAAAATTTATAAATTACAGTTAAAGAGTCTGAATTATGAATGACAACCTAATCTCTGTCGTAATTCCAGCATATAATGAAGAAAAATATATCAGCAGATGTCTTGATAGCCTCATTGAACAAAATCATCCAAGCACTGAAGTTATAGTTGTTAATAATTTATCTTCAGATAAGACTTTTGAAATTGCATAATCATATTCAGGCAAACTAGATATAAACGTGATTAAAGAGGGAACCTTGATGCAGATAGCATGAAAACGCGATAATTATTGTGATTTGTAAATTATTCTATCCATGTTTCTGCTGCATATGTCTTTACAATTATATTCTCGCTTTTCCAGCAAGTGCTTTCAAAACCTCCTTTCTGGCAAAGTGATGTGAGAAATAGTTTTTTGTCAGGAATTGTTTCCCATACAGTCGGAAGATATGTAGCTTCTTTCCATCCTCTTCTAAGGATCACTCCATCCACTCCCTGCTCTATTTTTTCAAGAAGCTCTTCTTCGGACTCATATTCAATAACTTCAGGAAGAGTCAGTTTAGATATTTGGATTTTAACCTCGTCAAGTTCATCTTCAGTCAAGGGATCAAATCTCATATCGCTTAATGCTGCATTTACTGCATTGCTCATCACGCATTCATAGAGCTTTGCATGCGGCATTATGCTTCCTATGCATCCTCTGAGATTTCCATCTTTTTCCAAAGTCACAAAACAGCCTCTTTTTTCTTTAAGGATGTCAGATATATTCTCTTCATCAGGAGATTCTGGCATAGTATCATCCAATGCAGATCTTATAGTATTTCTTGCAAGCCTTATAAGGAATTTCCGATCATCTCCTTTTATTTCATCAATATCCTGTTTTTTGCTGTTGTCTTTTTTCGGACCTACAAATACAAAAGATGCATATCCAACTACTGCATTAATATCACCAGTCACATCTCCTGAATTCATATGATCAAGAAGAACTGGTTCCCAGGAGTTTTGTTCTGCAATCTTAAGGAGAGCCATTATAGGTTTAAGTCCGCAGGCTTCGCATCCGTAACATGCTTCTATATCCATGGCAAGTATGTTCTTTATGCAGTAATCATCAATCATATTTGCTGTATCATAAGGATAATAATGGCTTAGATCAGAGCTTGCTATTATAAGAGTTTCATCATCAATATATTTCCCAATTGCTTCTGAAAGTTCATCAATATTAACATCACCTACAACAATAGGTATTATCCTTGCTTCAGGAAGCACTTTTTGTATGAACGGTATGTGAACCTCTACAGAATGCTCTTTGTCATGAGGAGATTGTTCTGAACTGAAGATTTCTTGTTCCTCAATCATGGTCAAAAGTTTAGGATGAAGTTCTGCTTCTCCTAAAGGAGTTTCATAATGAGATGCATTGAGTATAGATGCTTCCATGAAATATACATTATGACTTGGCCCAAGAATAATGACTGTATCGTAGGTCTGATTTATCAGTATAGAATATGCTTTGGCTGCAACCTCTCCTGAATACATATAACCGGCGTGAGGAGCGATTATCGCCCTTATCGAACCATTTGTACTAAAGTTGTCATTATCTTTTCCAGCATAATTCAAAAGCTCATCCAAAACAGCTTCAAGATTACCTCTTGTTTTTGGATAGAATGTTCCTGCAATATTGCTTTTTTTGACTATTTTTTCAGGAAATTCTATCTCATCAAGGCCAGAAGAGATCTGGTCTTTCACTGAAGAATTAATTTTAACGAAGATTAGTATTACAAGGATGACTGAAAGTAATAGTATCAGGTATCTGTATGCCGAAGAAAAATTTTTAATATTTTTAAAAAATTTAGATTTCCTGAATGATTGTTTTTTTCCCAGGTTCCTCTTTTTGATGATTCTTCTTTTAACGGGTTTCATAATAACTTCAAAAAGAATAGCTACCTGCAATTTAAAATTTTGTATTAATTTGAATAATTTTCAAGAATTATTTCCTTTAAGCGGAACAAAAAAAACCCCTTCATGTTTTTCTTCTTTCACTTCACCACTTGATTTTCGGTATATGAAAAGAGAATTTGTGGTCATCTCAGGAAATATCAAAATTCCATCTTCGTTGAGCTGATCAACAAGTATCTTAGGATCAAATCGTCTTATGTCGACCGCAGCAGTAAGGTATATTCTATCATAGGGTGCATTATCTATATAGCCTAAAGAACCATCTCCAACAACAACATTTATCATAGAACTAATAGAACCAAAATGTTTTTCCAGATTGGCTTTTGCAAGCTTTGCCAGTTGAGGAACTATTTCTATGGTTGTCAGATTTCCTTTTCCTATTCCCATCAAGTGAGATATCAATGCTGCTGAATAACCACTCCCAGTACCTATCTCAAGTATATTAAGGTCATCTTCTATCTCAAGTAAATCAGCTATAAGTGCAATAAGGCTGGGCTGGCTGGAAACAGAGCCATAACCTATCTCTGCAATCGCATCCATATGTGCAAACTCTTTTGAAAAATCAGGAAGAAACTCTTTTCGTTCTACTTTTCCCACAGCATCAAGCACACGATCATCTTTTGGTTTCTTTGACCTTAACCAATAATCATAGTTTTTTGAGATCTCAATAAGCTCTTCGTTACCCATATTAACAACTCAATTTATTTCACTTGCTTTTATACTTTATTATTCCAAATGATATGAATCATCACAAAAGGATCATCATTTGCTAAATTTACCTTCAAAAACAAATTCTGAAAAATCTTTTCTTGAAGAAGGCTCTTCACTTTTTCTAAGATCTTCAGGAAGAGCATCTTTAGGCGCAGGATAACCTACGGCTGCCATAGCAAGGACTTCATGATCATCAGGAATATCAAGGATGTCTTTTGCCTTATCATAATCAAAACCCTGCATGCCATGAACTACAAGCCCTTTCATAGATCCCTGAAGAGCAAGAGACATCCATGCTGCCCCTGTATCAAAAGCATGTGTCTGAGAGTATTTGCCGTTATAGTCAAAATACTTCTTTGAGATGATTACGATAAGTGCAGAAGCATTTTTTGCCCAGGATTTATTAAAATCTATCATAAGATCAAATAGCTCGTCCCATTCTGATGTATCTTTCAAAGCATAGATAAATCTCCATGGCTGATTATTGTAAGATGATGGAGCCCATCTTGCAGCATCAAATAATGACATAATATCATCTTTAGGAAGAGCTTCACCTGTCATACTTCTCTTGCTCCATCTATTGACAAAAACAGGATTAATATCATATTTTGGTTTTCTATAATCTTTTACATCATTTGAAATATCATCCATAAAAATCACACCATCTACAAATTTAACAGATTAAAAGAGAAAAAACCACATACAATTTTTTCACAATCTAAAGAAACAAATATAATATATATAAAATCTGGCTTTAAGTAAAAAATAATTTTTTAGAGATTTTTCATATTAGAATTAGTTATATAATCTGCAACTGATATAAGGTGATCTGCTCTTAAACTCCCTTATTTCTTAAAGTTTGACCATGCCGGATCAGAAATATCTTTTGACTCATTTTTAGACCAAAAAACGTTTTTAACGAAAAAAATCTACTAAAAGTTATATATTCTTTATTTGTTGCCACAAACAATTTTTTTAGGTTCAGATTTTATCAGAAAATGAAGGAAGATCATCAAAAGGACTTTTTTTCTTTAACTGATTGTTACTGATCTGCTGTTTTTCTTGCTGATTATAATTTTTCTGGATTGTTTGAGATCTTTGCTGGAAAGGCATGGGTCTTCCCGGACTAGGATTCGGTGCTTTACTCATGCTCCTTTGCGGATTAAATGAAGGATTTGGTCTTTGAGGTCCCGGCTCTGGAAACTGCGGCCTCATCTGATTTGGAACAGGTCTCTGCATCATCGGCTGTGGATTTGGTCTTTGCATAGGCCTCGGAGATGGATTATTAAATGGATTTGGTGAATTAAATGGATTTGGATTGTTGTTTTCTCCTGAAAAACCACTTCCTGAAGAGCCGAAAGGAGAGCTATCTTTAGAAGAAAATGGAGAACTATCCTTCGAGGAAAAAGGACTGCTGTCTTTTGATTTTGATGAAAATATGCTTCCTGTGTCTTCTTCATAGGTCTTAGGGCTTGGCAGGATCTTATTAATTATCTCGACTATCAAATAAAATATTGGAAAATATATGAAAACTGCAAAAATTGAATTCCAGCTAACATCTATAGCTCCATATATCATTGGAGAAAACATTATCATTATGTAAGTTACCTCCCTTATCCTACCAAAATAGTGTATGAATTTTTTTGCTTTTATGCCAAAGACTATTATCATAAGTCCATAGACAAAAGCAAGAGCAGCAAGACCAAATTTTATTCCCATTATAGCATTGAAATCATTTCCATTTTCAGAAAGTATCCTTACAAGCATCCTTGTCCAGTCCACACCAACCCAAAGAACTACAACACCGTTTGATATGGCATTTCCAAAACTTGTGCCTTTCATCTCTTGATATCTCTCAGTAAAAATCCATGAAAGATATATTGGAATGATTATCCAAAGAAGCTCTGTCGTCCTGAAAGGAGCTAAAACTATATCAAACCATTCTTTTGATATGTTGAGCATGAAATCAACAGCTGATGAAAAAAATGACATGTTTATCGATTACCATATATGAAATCAATCCCTTATTAATCTATTGATAAAAATAGTTTAATTTAGCGAAATCTTTTTAAAAATATTCAAAAGACACCTTATGCATGAGAACACATAAGTACAGATATAGGATTCCTAAAGATGATTTCAGGATTGAGTTTTTTGGAAGAGAATATCATCCATTGCACGAACCTCCTCTGGAAAATAATATCTGGGATATCTTAAAGCATTCACAAGGAGATAAAGATAAAGATAATTATATCTCACTCAATATAAAATTTGACTGTAATCCAGAATATCTTTTTTATTCACACTCAAAACTTATAGAAAGAATGAATTCTAAAACAGGTTACAAACATTCTACATCAAGAAAGATAACTCCTTTTTGCGCAATAGATATAAACCTTAATCTCGACAAGCCTTTCAATAATGAAAATCTGGAAATCGAATTCAATATATGGTGCGAAAAAGATTCATCATTGAATGTTTTATATCATAATGTTATAGATTCATACAAGTATATTGCAAGAGATGATTTACCTACTGTTCAAGAAAACATAAGAAATATAGATCAAATAATAGATGCTTTTTCTCTGGATGAACTTAGAAGACACCCTTATGATCCTCATGAATAACTCAAACAGACGGCAAAATACCCCGCAAAAACGAAAAGAAATTTTTTAAATTTCTGCGTACACTGAAACCTTGTTTCAATCGTGTTTCATGCAAAATTTTCAATAAAAAAGAAAAAAGAAAAAAATCATAATAATTCGTTCTTTAATTCATCTGCAAGATCTGTATTTTCCCACGTGAAATCAGGATCATCTCTTCCGAAATGTCCGTATGCAGCTGTCTTTCTATATATGGGTCTCTTCAATTTAAGGACATCTATGATATCATGGGGCTTTATAGGGAAATGCTTTCTTATAGCAGATGCTATTTTTTCTTCAGGAACCTTGTTTGTTCCGAAAGTACTTATATTTATTGAAACTGGTTCTGAAACTCCGATAGCATATGCAAGCTGAACTTCACATTTGTCTGCAAGTCCTGCTGCCACTATATTTTTTGCAATATATCTTGCAGCATATGCAGCACTCCTGTCAACTTTGGATGGATCTTTCCCTGAAAACGCTCCGCCACCATGCTTTCCAAGACCTCCATATGTATCAACTATTATCTTTCTTCCTGTAAGACCTGCGTCTGCATAAGGACCGCCCCTTATGAATTCTCCTGTAGGATTTACATGATATGTAGTATTTTCATCTATCCACTCGCTGCACACAGGCTCAATTACTTTTTTTATGATATCTTCTTTAATAGTTTCATAATTGACTCCTTCATCATGCTGGGTACTTATAACAATAGTATCTGCCCTAAGCGGTTTTCCATCGTCATCATATTCAATAGACACCTGGGATTTTCCGTCAGGCCTAAGATAGGTTATCTCATTATTTTTTCGTGCTTCAGCAAGCCTTTTAGTAAGCTTGTGGGCCAAAAGAATTGGAAGAGGCATAAGCTCTTTTGTCTCATTTGAAGCATAACCAAACATCATACCCTGGTCTCCTGCTCCCTGTTCCTTGTGAAGGCCTTCTCCTTCTGTAACACCTTGTGATATATCAGGAGACTGTTCTGTAACCTGGACCCAGACACTGCATGTTTCCCATTCTATGCCATGTTCTGATTTGGTATATCCTATCTCTTTTATGGTTTCTCTCACTACTGTCGGAATATCAACATATCCTTTGGTGGTCATCTCACCAAATATCATCACTCCGCCATTTTTAGCTCCGGTCTCTATAGCAACCCTTGAATCAGGATCCTGCTTCAATGCCTCATCAAGTATAGCATCAGAAATTTTATCGCACATCTTGTCAGGATGACCTTCAGTTACGCTTTCAGAAGTCAAAATTATCTTTTCTGTCATTAATACCAACCTCACTTATATAATATATCAAGAAATCCCTGATTGTTATTTAAATATGTTGTTGAAACAATTATTCATATTGGAATAAAATTCTTTGCAGAATAATGTTTTCAAGAATGTTTTTAAAGATAGATGTACACTGCTTAAAAAAATGAAAACACACAAATTTACCAAAGAGGAAGAAAAATCCAGGCTAGATGAAGCATTAGGCGACGCAACAAACATCATTTCCCAATATAGACGTAAATTTAATAAAATATCTCCTTGTTATTTTGGATGGAAAAATTATTCAGATGAAGGTCTTGGAATAATCACTCCTATCGAAAGATGCATTAGAATTCTTGAATCATACCAGAAAGAGAAATTTGTCCACGGTCTCTATGAAGATATATCAAAAATATACAAAGAAGTTTTTGTAACTGATCCAAGGCCTAAAGTTCCTGTTACATTAAAAGATCTATGATTTATGTAATCCTGTTTTATTTAGAATTCAGGAAGAACTACATCTCTATATATCCTATCCATGCAGTTCTGAAGCTTGTTTATCCTTTCTTGTTTTCTTGTCGCTCTTAAAATCTGCCTCATGAAATCTACGCACTGCCTGATAAGCCTTATTACATCGCCTTCACGAAGATTTGTCATTTCCATTATCTCAAGAAAATCAGATCCGTTTGCCCAGGAATATATCATAGGTATCATTTTTCTCAGATATCGCTTGTCAATCATCTGAGCGACATACATATTTTCAGAGACTGCATCAATTATGTTTATGAAAGCACGCTTATATTGTGGATCTTTTCTCTTGTAAAACTGATCATTTCGCCTTGCTTCATAGACAATTTCGGCAAGAAGACATATTATCTCAGATTCTGAAAGAATATCGACAACACCTGAATCAAATATCTCTGTTATGAGAAGTTCATGTTGATATATGTATCTTGCAAACTCTCCTTTCTCAGTTATTTTTCCCGACTGATCAATATAGTCCATGCGTTTAAGACGCTTTACAGCATTCTTGAATGATGACATTATCCTTATATCTCGTCTTTGTTTTTTTCTAAGATAATAATCAAAACTGCTTTTAAGGATAACTTCAATCGTTTCACTGTCATAGTTATTTACAAGATTAAGAACTGTATTATAAGAAAGCTTAAACTGTGATCTTATAGGTTCAACATCCCTTGACATGAGATTGACCATTTTCTGGACATCATTATAATTCTTATCTATGAGAGCCATTGCCCTTCCTTCCTTATCTATACCCCGTCTTCCAGCGCGTCCTGCCATCTGGAAATATTCTTTTGATGAGAGATACCTGAAATTATACCCATCGTATTTTTCAAGAGAAGAAAAAGCAACTGTTTTTGCCGGCATGTTTATGCCAACTGCAAATGTTTCTGTGGCATAAAGAACTTTTATCAAGCCTTCATTGAAAAGCTCTTCTACAACCTCTTTCATTGATGGAAGAAGACCTGCATGATGGAAAGCTATGCCATTAGGAAGAACCTGCCTTAATGTCCTTACAGTTTCAAGAGAAGCATACTGAGAATCAAGCTTTTCCCTGAATTTTTCAATAATCATTTTTTTCTGATCAGGAGTCGTGAAATCAAGTCTTGCTTTTCTCACCAATTCAACTGCCTTTTCTTCACAGGATTTTCTTGAGAATACAAAAAATATACAAGGAAGAAAATTATTTGATCTAAGCTCTTTCACAAGATCAATATGCGTTGTCATCGGAAAATTATCAGCTCTCTTGTTATTTTTTCCTTTTTTGCTTCTATTTCCGAAAAAAGAATAATAATCATTATATTGGTTTATTTCTATAAGTTCTTTCACTTTTTCCAAAGGCACGATTCCGTTCATGGAATCATAGAAAAAATGCTTGAGAGGAACAGCTCTCTTGTCATATTTTACGACATTTACCTCATGATCTTTTATGCTCATTATCCAGTCTGCAAACTCTTTGGCATTAGGAATCGTAGCGCTAAGACACAGAAATCTTATGTGTTCAGGTGAAAATATTATCGATTCTTCCCAAACAGTTCCGCGCTCAAAATCATTTATGAAATGAATCTCATCGAATATTACATATGATATGTCATTTATCATCTGATCCTGGGTAAGAAGCATGTTCCGGTATATTTCTGTAGTCATTATAAGAACCTGGGCTTTCTTGTCATTTATCACAATATCTCCTGTGATCAATCCCACCTTATCTCCATATTCTTTCCTGAACTCCCTGAATTTTTGGTTGCTTAATGCCTTTATAGGTGCAGTATAGACTATCTTGCTTCCTTTTTTTATGTATTTGTCTATAACATAATCTGCAATCAATGTCTTTCCTGTTCCTGTGGCAGCAGATACAACTACTGAATTACCCTTGTCAAGATATTTTGCAGCATTTACCTGAAAATCATCAAGAATAAATTGTTTGTATCTCATCTGAGATTAAAGAAAACATCTGCATTTAAAATAGTTTCTGATAGAATTTGATAAATATGTAAAAATGACTGTGCAAACTTGTCATTTCTGTGCGACCACAGGCACGTTGCTTGCAACTACCTTGTTTGAATAGCTTTGAATGGATAACGAAAAAATAAAAAGAAGAAGCATTATGAATGCGCCCAGCAAAAAGACATATTTTACGCCAAAAATATCTGAAATAAATCCTCCAATCAGGGGGCCCATGCCTTCAGCAGTCATCTTAATTGTTGATATAACTCCTGAAATTCGTGATATTTTTTTCCTGGGTATTATTGTTGTCATTGCGCCTTCTATAGACGGGCGTATTATGGAAAATGAAAGAGATATGAAAAATGCAAGTATAAAAAGTACTGTGATACTTTTTGTGAAAAACACAAGCAGAAAAAATGATATGGAATATGTTGAACCTATAAGTATCATGCTTCTTTTTGAGTTTTTGTCTGCTATTCGCGAAAAGAATGATTCAAAAACTCTTGGAAGATTGCTTGCTGCAACAATAAGCCCGATGAAAATATAATTGCTTCCCATTTCATATACAAAAAGAGGAAGAAGAAGAGTGACTATACCTGCCGCCATCACCAGAAGAAATGTTATAGCAAGCAATTTCACAAGCTCTTTATCTTTCTTTACTTCACCATAACCAGACAATAGTGATCCTTTTCTGAAAACAGCTTTTATGCCTCGAAAAAAATAGGGTCTTTTTTTAAGTTCAGGAAGAAACAATATTGCAAGAATCAGTGCAAGCAAGGCAAATGCTGTCACAGAAAGATACATCATGTTTCCGATCATGCTCATAAGAAAGCCTCCTGCTACACATCCTAAAACTATTCCAAGTCCAAATGAGCTGTCAAAAAAACCGATAGATTCAGAAGTCTTGTTTTTTGAAGAATGTTCTCTCATGAAACTTTCCGCAGTAGTCCATACAGATGACATGAGAACTCCATGGTACATCCTGAAAAAAAGGACTGATAAAAATCCGCTAAGTATCAAAAACCATGGACCCATGAACATGTAAAAGAAAAATATGGCAACCAGAGTCCATTTTTTCGAGACTTTTTCCATGAATGCTCCCAAAGGAATGCACCATAATGTGGATGTCACATAAAGGAGAAAAGTGATTATGCCAAGAGAGCTATAAGAACCAAGGATTTCTTTTATATAAATTGACTGGAAAGGTATGACGATTCCCCAACCAAACATATAAACCAGAAAAATAAGAGATATCTTTTTTATGGCCTTTGGAAGCTTTGAGATATTTTTTGGAAATTTTCTTATTCCAAGATGGAAATGCCTGTGAGCATGAGGATTGTGTGACATTACTTATTTTTTTGAAAAAATAATATTTAAATGTTTTTGAAAAAAGACAAAACATATTCATAAAAAATGGATTAAAAAAATAAAGAAATAAAGAAAATCACTGCTCAAGCCTATTAGAAATTTAAAAAATTTCTATCCCTAAAACTGACAGTTTTAGATATCCCCACACTGAAGTGTGGGGTATTAAGGCTTTCGCAGCTGACGTGATTTTCTAATTTCAAAATTCGCCTTCAAAGGCGAAGGTATTGCTCCAAAGGAGTACCCTTTCAGGGCAAACCCAAAATGTAGAAATAAAAAAATAAAAAAGAGATTTTATTCTTCTGAATCGCCATCTGATTCATCAACATCAAGGCTTCCCTGATTCTCCTCCTTGATCATCTTTACAATCTCTCTTACGATCTCATTTGCCTGCTTCATGTGTTCTCTTGCTCTCGCCATATATTGATTGGCTTCTTTTGCTAAGTCATCTGTTTCTCCAGATGTCTTTGCTTCCATCCACTTTTTACCGGCAAGATCATAGTTCTCTTTTGCAAGGCTTATCATCTCGCTGAATTCAGAGAGTTTCTCATCTATAGAACTTGTATCTTTTCCTTTTTCTTCAAGGCCTGCAAGTATCTTTTCAAGTCTCATCTCGAGAGCTTCTGCTCTTGCAACAGTTCCTCTGATCTTCTCATTTAAGACAACACCTGAGCCTCTCTTAAGTATTCTTTTCGCTTCTGGCCAGGATTCTTTCACTTTTGCAGCAGTATCTTTTATTTCCGAAACAGTCTCTGCATCTTCAAGAAGAGATTTTGATTCTTTCAAAGAGTCAATAACAGAATCAACTTCAGAAAGCATATCTTGTGCTTTTGTTTCATTAATCATTTCAGAAGATTCTATCTTTGCCTTTATCTTTTCAAGAGCATTCAAAAGACTGTCTGTTGTTCCAAGTAAAAATTCTTTTGATATGTTTATATGTTCATCGCACATAGCCTGATCAGATTCTTCAGAAAAGCATTCTCTTATCTGTTCTCTATTTTGATTTATCTTCTGTTTTGAATTTACATATCTTTCACGTGCGTTCTGAAAATTATCTTTTGCATTCTCATAACGAAGTCTTGCATCTTCTAATTTATCTCTTGCAATCTCACGTCTCTTATAACCATTCTCGATCAATTCCTGCTTTTCTTCTACCTGAGACATGATCTTATCCTGAACTTCTTTTTTCTTAAGGTCTTCTGCACTATATTTATCAAGAACCTTTTTTGCTTCAGCACGACCAAGATCTATAATTTTTTCAAATTCTTCAGATTTAAGTTGAGCAATCTTTTTTGCTTTTTCTGAATCAAATTCCTTTAGTGCCCTAAGCTTATATGCTTCATTATCCTTAACCTGATTGTAAAGATTTGTTATTTTTCCCTTATTGTTCTCATCAAGTTCAGACCATCTTTCTCTAGCTGCATTTACAAGTCGTTTTCTTATGTTTTCTGAATTACCAAGCCTGTTTCCATTTTCATCATAGTTTGAATCATCTTTATCTTCACAAGGACACTCTCCTCTGCATTTAATTTTTGCACCTCTGCTATTTGCCAAACAATCATTGGAATAAGTTTTTCCGTCTTCTCCGCAAACAGGAGCATATTCCATAGTACATGCAACATCTGCATTTTCAATATTTTTATCTGAATCTCCAGAAGCAGAATTTGCAACAAGGGCCCTAGGAACTTTTGGAGGAACAGACGTCATATCGCATTTCCTAAACTTTACAAGGTCCCCATTCTCTTTGTACCATCCTTCTGAATCGGTATTTTCAGCTCTGCACATAATTATTTCTTCTTCAATACAATCAGCAAGAAACAAGAATTCTCCTGTAGATAAATCATAATATCCTTTATTCCTGTCATCAGGATTCCTACAGATGGCTTTCTTTACAATATCTGATTTTTCTTCATTATCATCTGAATCATCTAAAGAATCAGATTTTTCTGTGCCATCTTCAGTTTTATCAATTGAATTTCCTGATACATCTGTAGCCATATTATCATCTTCTACTACTGCAATAACAGATACAGCAGATATAAACACCACAAACATAACAAAAAAACTCAGCAGTTTTGCCTTATTTTTCATAAATATCAGCCTCCTTAAGCCAGATCAAATCAATTTGTACACAATAACAGTTTCGTTCATTTATAAGCATACTTTCTAAAAATAAAAAATAAAGGTTTATAAGCTAGTTTAAAACTTTATAAAGACTTAAAAGAGCTTAAAACGGTAAATAAGTTTCTAAAAACAATAAATGATTTGTGAAACTAAATTTTAATCAGATTTTGATGATTCCTTATTTCAAAACAACCTTATAATTTTTACAAAAATAGCTTTTTTTCATAATCTTTAAATAGAGATTAAACTTTTGTAAATTTAAGGAGGTAATTATTATGGCAGAAGAGCTAGAATTTTACGATGTCAAATCAGGAGAAAGATTTAAGACCACAGATTATAGGGTTGAAGAGAAAACTTCAGAAAGCAAGAAAACAGGCAAGATGGTAACCAGATATTTTGCTGTTACGAAATCTCCAAGCGGAAGTCATGAATGCTGGAAGATACTTGGAAAAGATATGGCAGCGAAACTTAAAAACCAATAGATTAGTTATTTTCTTTTAAGAACCCACATAGGGTTCTATTTATGTTTACTAAAGAATCAGATAACATCAATTCGAATTATATAATCAATATCAGCCTTATCGCATTCCATCTCAAAATAATATTTGCCCTGGCCATGCTTATCAATGTTGATAATCTTGTTTCTTTGTATATGTTCCCAATCATTAAATTCAGATAAGAGTTCTCCTGAAGGGTCATATATTCTCAATGTAGCAGTTCCCCGCCTTATTATAAGACGCTGAAATATGCTAAGAGAACTATCTGATTGTTGTGCTATTATATGTCCTGAAAATATTATGCCATTGCACATATCGTTTCCATAAAATTCCTGATGACGATTTTCTCTTAACATGCTAACATATAGTCCATGCGCACTTCCTATTATAACTGCCAATATAAGAAATATCATCGCAGGCCTGTAAAAATGAGTAAGCTTCTTTTTTTTTGAATTGTATTTTTTTCCAAACATTAACTTAAGATATTTTCTTTTTAGCTCTTTTAGAAACAATCTCATCCCTTTTCTTGTTTTTTTGGCCATCAGTTATCATCACATTTCCAGATTTATAAATATTACCATAAGTAATCATGCGATTCTTGATAAAGAATATATACATGAAAGACTATCCAGCATAATATATATGGAAAATACAGATAATAATATCAAGGATATGAATGTGCCAGATAATATTTTTGTAAGGCATGTTATAAGCCTGCATACAGGAGCCTTGATATTTTTAGGAAAAATAAAAAATCCTATAACAGGAGAAGAACAAAAAAACATCAAAGAAGCCAAAGAAATAATAGATCTTCTGAAGGAACTTAAGAAAAAAACTGAAAATAATCTTAGTGAATACGAAAATAAGATATTTGATAACGCAATCACACAGCTCCAGTATGAATATGTCAAGGAAACCATACTAGACAAGAATGGTAATAATAAGGAGGATTAAAGTGCCATATCGAAAACATCTTTTTTTACTTATATTTAACAATGAAAATAAGTTTCTGATAGCAAAGAAGAAAAACATGGAAATATGGGAACTTCCCTCTTTTTCCATATCCAGCGATATTTCTATCAAAGATAATCTTGAAAGATTTTTTTCTGAACAGATCAATATTTCAGATCATAAGATAATTAAAAATTCTGCTAAGGTTAACAGATATGAGCTTCCAAAAGAATTCCAAAGCGTAACAGGAGCATCAGGAGAAGAACATCGTTTCATGTATATTAAAGCAAAATCAGCCAACCTGAAAGACGTTTCCAGATATGATGACATAACCTGGATAACAATACCACAGATGCCATCGATGATAAGGATGAAAAATATCAATATGATGACAGAAACATTTGAAAATGAATTTCAGGATATATCAGAATCAAGAAGAAAAGAACAGCAGGAAACGAAAAAATATAAAGAAAACATTTTCTCAGAGACAGACATCGACAAATTATTCTAAAAACAACTTATTCTTCGATAGTGATGCATCTGTTTGGGCATTCTGATTCGCATGCTCTGCACACAATGCAACTATCCTGATTATCGATGCAAAGCTTTCCATCATCTCTTTTTTAAAAACATCCATGGAACAGATATCCATACACAAGAAACAGTTCGAGCATTTATTGAAATCTATCATGACTTTCGGCATTTTTCAATTACAATATGATCAAAAAAAAATTGAAAGTAAAAGTAAAAAAATAAAAAATATCATTCCTTTTGAGATGAAGATTTTTTCATGGTTTCAGAATCTTTTGTTTTTTCTTCTTTAGAAGGTTTTTTCGCAGAAGTTTCTTTTGGCTTTTCAGAAGAAGTCTCTTTTGATGCTTCTTTTTTTCCAGCCTGTTCTGAACTATCCTTTTTCTGTACAGTCTCTTTAACCCTATCTGCAACAGACTTGGATTTTTCCATCTTCATCTCTTTCTTGTCCCTTTTCTTTTCTATGCTTGATTTCCTTGTGACAGGTTTTTCCTTGAGTTCTGCAAAAACGCTTCCGTCCTCATTCTTTGTAACCTTTACAAGAACATGGTGAGGCGGGTTTCTTATGCCATTTTCCCAGATCTTTTCGTTCAGGTGATTACCTATCTTGATATTTTCAGATTTCATGTGCTTAACAAGAAATTCTCTTACAGCAGTAGATGCCTTCTTAGATTTCTTGTATATAGGGACTTTCTGAAATTCCCTTCTTAGCGGGATGTTATATTCTCTTTCTATAACTGCCATTTTAGATCACTTATACGTTTGTCTTGGTCCTTCTCCAGCTTCTTTTGGTCTTTGTGACCCGTCCTGGATGGACTCTTCTTCCTACGCCGAAAATCTTTGGTATTACCCAAAAAGGCGCCAATTTTGTCCTCTTGCCCTGTTTTGCAAGTTTTAGTTTCCTTGATAGATGAATATTTCTTGCCATTTTTATTACCTTCAGCCTCAGCTTCTTTTTTTGGCTCTTCTTTTGGAGATTCTGTATTTTCTGATTTAGCTTCAGGCTCTTTTGGAGAAGCTTCTTTTTTCTCTGTTTTTGACGCTTTTTTGTCTGAAGCAATTTTAGGCCTGATCCTGCTTGCGCATTTCTCAAGCAAAGACTGACCCTTCGGAGCAATAATTCTTCCTTTTTTCTTAGGATCAACACTTTTTGCTACAAGGCCTTCTATCTCAAGCTGCTGCATAGCTTTTCTAAGAATATTTCCTGAGCCTTTCACAAACTTTTCAGGAGCAAATCCACGGTTCTGCTTTCCTCCGTATTTTGTCCTCAGCTTTGAAACACCTACAGGCGCTCTTAGTGATATTGTTCTTAGTATAGCAGCAACTCTTGTAAACCACCATTCAGGATCTACAGGAGGCCTTTCCTTATGGATGCCTGTCTTTACAAACTGAGCCCATTCAGGAGGCTGTATTCCAGGCAGTTTCTTTAGTTCTTTTGCAACTTCTTCAATTAAGTCGTTAGGATCGACATCATATATTGAAACCATTTTTCATACACCATAATTATATCATATTTTTATAATCTTTGTTTATTTGTCTATGTGCTAGAACCTCTAAACCTTAATTTTTAAACCCAATTCCTTTCGGAGAATCGATTTATTTAAAAATCTTTCCGTTAGAAAGGGTTAAAAATGTATTTTAGATAATTTTGATTAACTTTTTTGATGTGATCAAGATAAAAATAGCATATATTTCCAATATTTGTTAATTTTTAAAAATAAGCTTATTTAGATATCTTCTTAACCTAAGATCATAACAAAAGATTTTATATATTATCTACTATTCTGGATTTTCACAATGGGAGACGAAGAAAAAATAAAGGATTATTCACAGTGCAATTATAATGAAGAATCTATGGAAGTTTCCAAGCCAAAAAGCACAGGAATAGACGAACCTGGTTATGACAAGGAAAAACACAAGCAGTTTATAATAAATTACCATAAAAGAAAGCTTATCACATACGATGATTCAGGCATTGTTCAGCTAAGGGATAATATTATGGAAAAAGGAGAAATAATAGACCGTGATTTCCAGAAAAATATTTCAGATCTCTATTCAAAAGATTATGAAAAACAGGATATCTGCGAAAGAAATCCCCCTTATTCAGGAGCTGCATTTACTAAGCTTCCAAACATTACAGTCCTTCCAAATCTTAAGACAGTGGAAAAAAGGATGATCCTTGGATGCACCATGGGACATTATCAGGAAGCTCTTGACAAGAGCGACATTGACTATCTTGAAGTATATGAATATCATGGATACGGAGCTATGCTTATCGACAAGAAAGATGAACCTTTCATGGAACTTCATGTCCTTAAGCCAGGAGACAAGATATTTACGCTTAATAAGTGCAACATGACATTATATAATTTCAACCTGCACCCTCTTGTAACTTCTGATTTTGCCAACCCAAAAATACATCAGGGAGATAAAAGTCTGCAAAAAGAGATTGGTCCTGCACTTATCATGCTTTATGACGGAATAAAGCTTGGAATAACACTTAACGAAGACTACATAAACAACAAAGATCATATTGGAGGCACAGGAATCGAGCTTCCAGGCTATCACAAAGATGAACTTACCATAATAATCGACACTGATTTGGGTAAAGATATTTACGAGAAGCTTCTTTTGGAAGAAACAAGAAAACATTTCTTAAGAATAGGAATAAGAGTCGCGAGAGGAAGCGACACACTATATCTTAACGGAGAAGAGCTTTCTGGAAGTCTTTATGACATAGTTACAGAAAAAGATGTGCTTCAAAAATATTTCAAAATGCAGTAAACAAGAACAGTATCTTTCTTTATTCAATAGTGCGTGCATATAGCAATACAATCAACAAAAGTTATATATATCTGCAAGAATTAATCTTATAATCTATCAGGGTGAGAACTATGGACGAAAAAATCATTGAAGAAATTGATATCCAAAACTACATAAAAGATCTGGAAGATTATCCTTATCATCTTCTTGAAGCCTATGATCTTGCAAGAGGGGTTTCTATTAAAGGCAAGTTCGATAAGATCGTTGTTTCAGGCATGGGTGGATCAGGAATCAGCGGAGACATACTTAAAGTATTCATGGAAGACCAATCACCTGTTCCGGTATTTGTCAACAAGAGTTATGATCTTCCTAAATATGTCAATGATAAAACACTAATGTTCATCATATCATACTCAGGAAACACAGAAGAAACTATCGATGTGTTCAAGAAAGCCATAAAGACAGGGTGTGAAATTGCTGTTATCACATCAGGAGGAAAGCTAAAAGAACTTGCTCAGATGCATCAGACAAAACTTGTACTTATTCCAGGCAACCATCAGCCTAGAGCTTCTATGGGATTTCTTCTTGTACCTATATTAAGGATACTGGAAAACTCAGGTGCTATATCTGATATGGAAGATGTATTAAAGAAAATTGCATCCAACCTGAAAAATGAGATGTATAAGAAAAAAGCAGAAGAATTAGCAAAAAACATTCAGGATAAGATTCCTTTGATCTATACTTCCGACAAACTTTACTGCATTGCCCTTAGATGGAAGACACAATTTAATGAAAATACTAAAATACACGCCTTCTGGAATGTGTTTTCTGAGATGAACCATAACGAGATTGTGGGATATACAAAGCTTCTTGCAAAGCACCACATGATAATAATATCTTCTGACATGGATCACCCAAGGATAAGAAAAAGATTTCAACTGGTCAAGAATCTTGTCAAAGAAAAGGGTGTTGATGTAACTGAAATGTCAGTAGTCGGAGATAATCTTCTTCACCAGATGCTTTCAGCAATATACATAGGCGACTGGACAAGTTATTTCCTATCTATCCTATATAGGATCGATCCTTCACCTGTGGATATTATAGAAAACTTAAAGAAGGACCTAAAGAAATAGATAATAGATTAGGATGGATTATGTAATAGGAATAGATATGGGCGCAACCAAGATCCATTCAGCGCTTGTTTCCATGAAAGGAAAAATCATAGAAGAGTACAAGACACTTACTGAGTCTGACAAGTCTTCTGAAGTCACTATAAGTAAGATAAGACATTCTATAAGCAAGCTTTGGAACAAGGATGTAAAAGCTATAGGCATAGGAATTCCAGGCCCTATAGACAGAAAAACAAAAAAAGCTTATCCTCCAAACATACCTAATATCAAAGGTATAAATATTGCCAAAGAACTTTCTGAATATAAAGATATGATTGTAACAGAAAATGATTCTAACTGTTTTGTGCTTGCTGAGCACAGGTTTGGAGAGGGAAGAAAATATAATAATATAATAGGGATTACTCTTGGGACTGGAGTTGGAGGAGGTATTATCGCAAATGGCCAGCTCCTTCTTGGTGAAAAAGGCATGGCTTCTGAAATAGGTCACATAACTATAGACAAGGATGGTTATCTGTGCAACTGCGGAAATCATGGTTGTCTTGAGATGTATGCTTCAGGCACAGCTATAGAGATGAGGACATTAAGGCATATTAAGATTAAGGATATCCCCACACGTCTCAAAGAAGAAGAAGTCACTGCTCTTAAGGTCCATTATGTTGCTCTGAAAGGAGATAAGCTTGCAAAAAAAGTCATGTCTGACACAGGAAGATATTTGGGAATAGGAATATCTGCTCTCATAAACGTGTTTAATCCAGGTCTGATCGTATTTGGTGGAGGAGTGTCTGTTGCTCTTCCTTCCATGAACAAGACACTTAGTGCAACAATAAAAGAAAGGGCAATGCATCCTGCCAACAAAGTCAGGATGGTTGTCTCAAGACTTAAGCATCCCGGAACACTAGGAGCAGCATGTGTTGCAATCGATTTTTTCAAAGAAAATCAGGGAAGTTAAATAATGATGATAATAAAAAAATTCATGGAATCTTTTGAGGGAAAATATCCTATATTCTTTACATTATTTGTACTTGGATTATTCATACCTCCGCTTCTTGCAATATCATGTGTATATTTTCTTGCAAAAATATATGATAAAAAACCCAAGGTATTTGACGAGAAACTGATCTCATATTTTATAATACAAACAGGGCATCTTCTTATCATAGGATTCCTTGCTAGGTTAAGGTATCCAGGAAATATATACACTATACCAAACATATTGAGAGTTGGTATACTGGGTTCAATAATTGCAACAATATTTATCTATCCTTTTGTATATACATGGATAAATTATGATTATCTCAAATATAAGAAACGTATAAGAGGATTGAGAGATACAAGAATAGGAAAATTTTTTAGAAAACATATTGATGAAATCGAACAAAAAAGAGAAGAAAAAAAGAATAAAAACAGGATTAAGACACGACCTGCGTCTTATAAAAAGAAAACTAAAAAATAATCTGCTTATACTTATCAATATTCTATCATAATAATATTTAAAAAGAATCTGCTTATTACAGTTTCATGCTTCTTAAACAGATAATACTCCGAAATATACGTTCCTATGTAAATGAAACTATAGTCTTTCCAAGAGGAAGCGTTCTTTTATGGGGAGACATAGGATCAGGAAAAAGCACTATTCTTCTTGGTATAGAGTTCGCTTTGTTTGGGCTTAAGCGCGGAGAACTTTCAGGAAGTCAGCTTTTGAGAAATGGTAAAAATGAAGGAACAGTTGAACTAAGTTTTAATCTTGACCAAAAAGATGTAATTATCAAAAGAAGCCTCAAACGTACTCCATCAGGAGTAAAACAGGATTCAGGGCATATCATTGTAAATGGAATAAAGACTGAAGCTACTGCAGTCGAACTCAAATCAAAGATTCTTGATATACTTGGATATCCAAAAGACCTTGTATCAAAATCAAAAGACCTTGTATTCAGATATACCATATATACTCCGCAGGAAGCCATGAAAAACATCATATTTGCAGACAAGGAAGAACGCCTTGATATACTTAGACGAGTTTTTAACATCGACAAATACAAGAGGATAAGAGATAATCTTCAGGTAATTCATAAGACTATCAGAGATAATGTCAAAGAATATGAAGGAAGGATATATTCTCTTCCTGAAAAAAGAAAGCAGGCGCAGGAAGTTCTTTTTGATATAAAAGCCATGCAGGAAAAGGCAAGGAACCTAATACCAAGACTTAAAGAATCAAAAGAAAAAATCGCAAAGGCGGTTTCAGAAATAAATTCGTTATCAGAAAAAGAAAAAGACCTGAATGAAACCAAAAAAAATCTTGAACTAAAAAATCAGTCGATCAATAATCTTGATGAACAGAAAAAAAATTATGATAATGAAGTAAAAAAAATATCGGCTGAAAAAAACAATCTCCAGAAAAAAATAACAGAACTTCATGTTGAATCTGTTGATATCGCTTTGCTTGAGAAAAATACTAAAGAACTTGAGAACGAAATCGAGAACATGGAAAATGAATATAACAAGAGAAAAAACAATAATGATATCATATCTGAACGAATCAAATCATTAAAGGATAATATCAGGCAGTACACAAAAGAAACTTCTTCAAGAAAAGAGGCTGAAGCACGTGTCCTTGAAAAAAAACAGGAACTAAAAAATCTTCTTACTGTCATAAAACACAAAGAAGATCTGGAAAAGAATATTGAGAAGATCGAAAAAATAACAGAAAAGCTAAGTTCCATGATAACTGAAAAAGCAGTCAACCTAAAAAATTCTGAAAAAATAATTGATGATATAAAGGAGATAGATAAGTGTCCTACCTGTCATCAGGATGTTAGCGAAGAATACAAGAAACAGATGAGAAAAGAGAAAAATAAAAGAATCGAAGATCTGAAAAAAGAGCATGAAGAACTTATAAGAAAAAAAGAAGAATATCAGGAAAGGCTCTCTCAAAGCAAAGAAAACATAAAAGTGATGATTGACAAGGAAAAAGAGATAGAAAAAGTAAAAGCTGAAATCTCTTCAGAGGAAAAGTCATTCAAGGAATTTGATCTTAAAAAGAATCTCATAAAGGAATATGAAGAAAAGATCAGAATGCTTGAGCAGAAAATAACTTTAGGCGACATTCTCCAGACCATGAAAAATACAGTTGCACAAAAAAAGGTCAATCTTAAAGATATGCAGAAAGAATATAACAAGGTCAAAGAAAGAAAGCTTCTTGAAAGTTCTCTTGAAGATAAAAACAAAAGAATTTCAGAGATTAATGAATACATGAAAGATTATAATAACAGAAGAAAAGAATTATTCAGCCAGAAAACTTCTCTTGAGGAAAAGATTAATTTGATGAAAAACCTGGAAAAAGAAATTTCAAACAAAAAGAAAGAACATGAAGAAATCCTTGAAAAAGACAAGGAGCTTGAGATAAAAAAGGCAGAAATAATCAAAGAAAAAAATTCACTCTTGAAGCAGAAAGAAAACCTTGATTCAGAGATCAAAGAGATGCTTTTATGCAAGAAAAAAATCTTGTATCTAAAAGAGATGAGAAGCTGGCTTTCTGATTATTTTACCAATCTTACTGTTGTTATCGAAAAGCACATAATGCAGAGAGTCTATCATGAATTTGACGAACTTTTCAGAGATTGGTTCTCTGTTCTTATGGAAACTGATGTTATAAATGTAAGGCTGGATGAGGAATTCACACCTGTGATTGAACAAAATGGTTATGAAACATATTCTGATAATCTTTCAGGTGGGGAAAAGACAAGTCTTGCTCTATCTTACAGGCTTGCTTTGAACAAGGTTATAAATGACTGCATAGAGAATATAAGAACAAAAGATCTTCTTATACTTGACGAGCCGACCGATGGCTTTTCATCAGAGCAGCTTGACAGGATAAGGGATGTTCTTGAACAGATAAATATTCCTCAGGTAATAATCGTATCCCATGAAACAAAGATTGAAAGTTTTGTGGATTCTATAATTAAGGTTCATAAAACAGAACATGTGTCAAGGATCGTCTGAAGAACAGTTTGGAATACCTTCATGCAAATGACGACAACAAGGCAACTGCAAAATTTGAGAACAGGAAAAAGTTCAAGGTAATATTTATTGCAACACCAGGTATATCTCTTGCGACTCGTCCAGGGTTTGATACATAAGTCAATCCTACAAATATGAGATTTCTTAGTATAAGTATGACAATTCCTGCAACAATCCCTCCTAAGGGGGATAATGCCGAAGCGATAAAGCAAAGAACAGAATAAACAATTGCCTTTCCAAAGAAAAATGAACAAAAATTTCCCTGTACAAGATATTCCAAAAATAAAAGAAGCAATGCGAAAACTGTTCCAAAAACAGGATTGACTGCAATTGATATGATTGCAGAGTAAAAGGTAATAAGCTCAAGTCCCAAACTTACAGGTACTAGTCTTTTATACATACTAACAATAGACGATGTTAATATCATAACGAATAGAGTTCCAAAGAAAAGTATCTTTTCAAAATTAACATAGATAAGAACCAGAATCAGGGGAACATACCAATATTTTAGGAAATTCCTAACCTTATTACTTGGCTTGTTAAAAACATAAGAATTAACATCATTCAACTCATTATGGTTTCTGTTTTTGTAGTCAAATTCAGCCATCAAGATCAATGACATGCAATTAGTATATAAAAATTATCTTTTAAAAGTTCAATTGAATAAAGAAAATCAATAAAAGAAATTGAAGAAAATAAACGCCGGAGCTGGGATTCGCTAGAAATTTTAAAAAAATTTCT
>JBKHIF010000012.1:0-28438 GCA_046538795.1 Candidatus Woesearchaeota archaeon
TTAAGAAAGATTTAATATGAAATATATGATATGATATTTTAGTTTGATTGTAGGTGGTTTATTTGGATAAGATAATCAAGGTAAATAGAAGACATCTTGAAAAACTTGCAGATATTGATTATGAATGTGAACATCCTGTAGATGTTCAGAGAAATCTTTCACATTCAGATATGAAAAAATATATCTTGAAAAGATTTGATGAAAAAAAAGAATCATTTTTTGCTTACAAGCATAATGATGAACTTGTTGGTTATATAACTATGATCCCTTTTTTTCCTGGTTATAAACATTGTGAAGTTTATTGGCTTGCTGTCAAGAAAAAATATCAAAAACAAGGTATTGGAAAAAAATTGATGGAATTTGTTGAAAGACATGCAAAAGATAATGGTTTTAGAAAGGTGTGTCTTTATACAGGAAAAGATATGGACGGAGCAAGAAAATTTTATGAAAAAATAGGTTATAAATTCATAAATGAATTTCCAGGTTATTATGGTTTTGAATCAGGAAATACAACATCTGTTCTTTATGCAAAAGAGTTATGATAATAGTTTATGCTTTCTTAGTTCCCATATTTTTTTGAAAAAATAATAATAATGTGATGGTTGAATGATCAATTCAATAATATCTTTTTTTATGATTTCTTTTGATAACTTCCTTGATTGGATCTGTTTCGATGGATTTATTTTTATTTCTTAATTTGATTTTTATAATTCTAACATCACTTATGAATGTTCTTAAATAAGAAGAAATATGATTCCATGCATCAGTTAAATATGTTTCGTGCTTAGGATGAGATATATTCAATACTTCATCAGGAACCTTTATCTGAAGTGCCATATTATATATTCCTGTTTGTCTTTGATATTTGTTATCTGAATCATTAAAATGTGCAAAATTAAGTTCTGCTTCGCAAAGTTTTTCAAGTCCATCTTTAAAAATATGAAATCTTGGGTGGGTTGTGTCTGCTCTTAACATTAAGAATCCTTGCATTCCTGATCTATCAATTCCATATTCTTTGGTATGATTTAGGTATCTTCCGTGATCTTTAAAACTACCTGAACAAGACATCATTTTTGAATAAAGAAAATCTATTCTGTTAATGAGGTTGAATGTTTCGAATAAATCGGGATCAACACCATCTTGACATGTAGTGCCAGAATAATTTATGGTTGCAATTCCTAAATCTCCCCAAGCCTCTCCACTTGATGGTCTATGAGTCTTTCTGAATTCTTTCTCTTCAGCAAAATTTTCAAAATAACCTTTTAGAGGATGTTTGTCACTTATCATTATGGAGTGGTTAGGTGATTGTTATGTTTATATTTAACTCTTTTTTTGAATAATCATGCGCTTTCAAAATCGCAGCCTTTCATTTGTGCAAGATCATCGATTGTTTTTTCTGTTACTTTTTGTTTGGTCTGATCTTTTGTTTCATATAGCATGTGGTATTCCAGATCTGCAATGTAAGAAAGTGCTTCTTTATGTTTTTTATTGATGCTGTTTTTATTTTCCTTAAGAGACTGACAGGAGTTGAAAATAGGGGAACCTATGTAATTTATGAGCCAGTGTATCTTTTTTTTAGGCAGATAAGCATCATGATCCATTGTATATATCCCAAATAAGGATCTTGCATGTTTGCCAAGATATTCAGCAGGATATGTCATAAATTCTTCTATTCTTTTATCTATATATACATCTTTTTCTGAAGAATCGTAAGCCATACAAAGAAGGGTTTTGGAGTCCTTAATAAATGTTATCTTGATGTAGTTCTTGATAAGAGGTTCAGAGATGTTTTTGCTTTTCGCCTTTGATTTTTATCTGGTCTTTTATTACCTTTGATATATCTTTTATCAACTCAATCTCAATATCTCCGAAATGCTGTTTCTGCTTTAATTCTATAGTTCTCTGGTTGTCCAAATGAAGACAAGGGATGAATGTTAAAACTTTATCTTCTTTTGTTTCAGAAGGGATAAGTTCGTCAAACATCATCTTTTTTCTTCCTTTCATAAGCTCAATTATAGTATCCTGGACTTTTTCTATAATCTCATTTATATCAATAGGCTTTTTTGGAGGTTCAACTTTTTCATAATTATCAGTTCTTGCAGGACGCCTTCTCTTGACTTCAAGAGCCTTTTCCAGAGCTTCTACAAGATCAAATATAGAGACTTTCCTTTTCCTTGGTTGAGGCGTCCTTGGAATAAGCTCGTGCTTTCCGCCAGGAATGTATTCGTTTTGAAGAAGCTCATGTTCAAGCTCGTCCATCGTGTCCATGTATTCATCTTCATATTCATCAACAAAGTTAACAAGCTTGTCGAAATTGTCAAGATCCTGAGACAGGAACTTGTTTGATTTCATCTTAAGGAGTATGGCTGATGCCAGGACCATCTTTCCTGAAACCCTGAAATCTGCCTTTTCAAGGCTTTTAATTGTCTCCATAAATTTCTCTGAAAGAAGTGTTATGTTGACGTCCCAAGGATCCATCTGCTCTGTCCTTACCAGATCCTGTAGGATGGATTGCCATGTTATCTCATCTTCTTTTAGAAGCATGTCAAATATCTGGTTATTGGCAGGATTAGAATTGCTTTCATCCATAGAAGAGAATGATTGGATTTAGTATATAAATTTAACTTAATTGATTTTTCTATTTTTAATTATCTTTTCTGCTTCTTTAAGGAATCTCATCTTACTTCCCAAAGTCATTCAAAGTCTTATTTCCTGAAAATGTGACAATAGTAGTGTTACCTTCAGAACCGCCACCTGACTTTTCTAAAGAAATAAACTTGTTGTCAGCCAAGTGCTTTATCTTTCTCTGGAATGTCTTATAGACTCCTTTTCCACCTTCTTTGACATATGTATCAAAAAGCTCTCCTATCTTTTTTCCTGAATTTCCTTTTATAAGATCAAGTATGGTCTGTGTATCATCTTCAAGACTTGTCTTTTTTTTTATGGTAAACTCATCAAGCTTTTTGAGAGCTGTTTGCATATGGGTTTCAGTTATGTTCTTTGAGCTTTCATCTTCTGCAGCATGTCCTGCTTCTTTTAAAAGAAAAAGCCCAGTCCTTATGTCTTTCATGTCATAGGCCTTTTTTGTCGCGATAGAGAAAGGTTCTGCTTCCCAGACTCCTTCGTAAAAAGCAGAATCAAGGCGTTCTTTCATTATTCCTGTAGTTTCCTTTAGATCATACGCCCTGAACTCAAGAAGCTGAGCCATCAGCCTGCTTTTTATCCTATCGTCAAAATCAAGCACAAGCTCTTTGTGGTTTGTGATGAGTATTATTGTTTTTTTATATATCTCTTCAAGTATGAAATAAAGGAAATCAGTGTCTTCCACCTTGTCAGCTTCATCAAATATGAATACTGCTGATTTCTTATTTATCATTGATTTTACTATGTTAAAAAGCTCATCAGTCTTCTTGTTATGGGTAAACTTATATCCCAAGAGATCGCATATCTCCATAAGTATCTTGTAAGAAGAATTCTTCTGCCAGCAGTTTATGTAAAGAGGAATAATTTCTTCTGTTTCTTCCTCAAGC
This sequence comes from Candidatus Woesearchaeota archaeon, assembly GCA_046538795.1. Lineage (GTDB taxonomy): Archaea > Nanobdellota > Nanobdellia > Woesearchaeales > CAZJJJ01 > JBKHIF01. The sequence continues at coordinate 3,531 of JBKHIF010000012.1, forward strand.
TCATTTACAAGATGCTTGCAGGCGACAGTCTTTCCGATTCCAGGCGGGCCATATATAAGAAGATTTCTTCCGTTTGCGCTCTGAAAAAGAGGTTTTATGCAGTTTGCTATGATTCTTTGCTCCTGTTCCCTGTAAGGTATCACTTTAGGTATGAAATCATAGTCCAGAGCAACAGTGTTTCTAAATAATGTCTGGTCTGCTGACAGCATGTCTTTGAACATTCCCATAGTATATGGAGAGGTTTTTCGGCTTTTTAAAAGTTTTGTATGCAGATGTCCAGTGGGTAGTGTTTCTTGATGTTATATTTTTATCATATATTTTGTCAAGCAATAATGTTTTTATGTGATTGTTATATCATTAATTTAGTGGTTGCAAATAACTATACTCATGAAAAAGGCATAGACAAGATAATTGATGCTTTGGATGATGAATCTCTTGACCATATTGCCTTAAAATATGAGTATGGAATAAGGCCTAACAAAGGATGCAACAAGGTTGGATTCTTAGGCGAGATTGATGTTTTTGCTTCAGTTGGAGACACTCTTTTGATTTTTGAATACAAATCAAGAGATTCACGTGATCAGAGAATAAAAGCATATCAGCAGCTTTTTTCTGCAAGAAAATATTTTGAAGACCAGTATGATTCCATAGCTACATATTATGTACATGATGATCTTATATTTGAACAGGTTTCAATGGAGGAACTTGAGGCAAGCAGCAACAGATTTAGAGTAAAAATTGATGTTGATGGAAAAAAATCTGAAGAAAAGCGATTTGAACTTTCCTGGGATCCATGCGGTTTAACTTATCTTTTTTAGTTCTTATAGACCTCTTCATGATAAATCGCTTCAAGAGGGCGTTTTGATTTTTCAGGAAATTCGTCTGTATAACCCAAAGATACTATGCTTATAAGCTTATAGTTTTCCGGAGCTTCTATAAGATCAAGAACATCATCTGCATATTCTTTCTTTGCTCCTGCAATCCAGCAGGATCCGATATCATATGCTCTTGCTGCTAAGAGTATGTTTTGTGTCGCTGCAGAACCATCTTCAAGATAATAATCAGAATCCTGTGCGATAGTTATTATGGCTGCATTGGCACTTTCTATAAACTTTCCATTCGGAGCGATGTCAGCAATCTTTCTTAATGTATCTTTGTCTTTTATGACTATGAATTCCCAACCTTGTGTATTTCTTGCCGAAGCTGCCTGTCTTGCACAGTCAACTATATCTTTAAGTATATCTTCACCGATGTCTTTGTCGATATATGTCCTTACGCTTCTTCTTTCCTTTATGCAATCTATAGCTTCCATCTTGCATTAAAGTAATATTTCTTTTTTTTTATATGTTTTCTTTAAATGTTTTTTGACATCTGTTAATATCTTAATATTCTATAGGATCTGTAACTGCGTCAAGGATCACATGTTTGTCATATATATCGTCAGAATCATCTTTTAAGTATGAGAGAAGCATAGGTTCGTTCATCTCTATACTATATTGAGACAGTAATCCTTCAAGTTGTGTTGATGCTTTTTCATCTGAATGGCTAAGTTTTATGAATGCAGAGTAGCTAACATTTGCTTCGAACAGATCAATTATCTGGTTGCTTAGTCTTGCCCCCAAAAGAGCCAATGCGCTTATCCCTACGTATTGGAGAATAGAAAGATTATCAATACCCATTGCAGAGTATAGTGTTGTTCCACCTATGATCCCCATCGATGCTCCTATAATTTTTCCTGCGAGTTTTCCCTTGTCGTTTATCTTATAGTTAAGATCGTTTAAGGATTCTTCAAAAGTATCTTTGTCATCAGGAGGTATGTAAAAATATAGTGTTCCTTCAAATATTGGGCTCTTATCTGGTCCTATTATGTCTTTGGGGAATACAAATTTTCCTCCTTTATGATAGAAGTTATCTTTTCTTTCAAAGCCATATTCTTCAAGCATCTTTATAGCTTCATTATCTGTATCAAGATCAAATTCCAGGTTTTCCCGGTAATTTTCTTTGATTATCCTAAATAGTTTTTTCATATCTTTTTTGATGACTTAAATAAAATATTTAAATTATTATGTCTTTAAGTATCCATTATGTTATTACATATTATCTGTTCTTATCGGTTCTTTTAATGTTCTTTAAATCTTTATCCAGAACTTTTTCTTTTGCGTATATTATACAAGATAGGCTTTAATAATGATCTTTTTTATATCCTAATCATGTTCAAGAACAGGAAAGAAGCAGGAAAACTTCTTGCAAAAAGGCTTGAAGGCTACAAAGACAAGGATCCGATAGTTTTTTCGATAACAAAAGAAGGGATCTTTGTCGGTAAGGAAGTGGCAGAACAGCTTGACGTTGATTTTTCAGTTCTTATGGTAAGCAAGCTTCCTCATCCTACAACGCCTTATGGGTGGTTTGGTGCTATAAGCGAAAGAGGAGATACAGAACTTTTGGAAGATGAACCTTATGGCTCTGAAGAGGTCAAGACCGATATCCTCAAAAAGCTTGAGAAAGAAAAATATGAACTAAGAGGTGGACCTTTACCTGATCTTTGGGGAAAGACAGTCATACTTGTGGATGATGGCATAAATCAATCTCTTACCATGAAGGCTGCGATAAAGACTTGTAGAAAGATGAATCCAGAGGAAATTATAGTTGCTGTTCCTGTGACTGGTTCTAATATAAAATCTGAGATGAAATCTGTCGCTGATTATGTTATCGTTCTTGAGACACCTGAATTGTTCTATAGGGTAAAAGATGATTATCTTGAATTTGAGGAGATATCTTTTGAGGATGCAAAAGAGATATACAATAAAAGATGATATAGAAGACATAAACAATATATTCATGATTTAGTTGAAATTGTTTTCATGTGATCATCAAAACATAATTTTTTATATCTAAAATGATTATCAGAAGATCGGGGGTGTAGATATGAGATTATTCTACATATTTGTATTTTTGGTATTGCTCTCTTCATCTGTTTTTGGAGCATGTTATAATAAGCAAGAAAAATTATATGATTTTGGCATATCATATATGATTTGTGAACCACAAGAGATAGCATCAGGATGTTATACCATAACAGATCATATGACAAGAGCTGTATCTCAGCCTGAGATGATTGAACCTTATCAGTGCATGACATGGCATGATGCGAGAAATTCTATGTTCGGTTTTTCTTATGGTGTTATAACTTGCTGTGATAAGTAGAAAAAGAAGTAAGAAAAAAAATTTAAAAATATTAATTTTGCTAGTTATAGTGATATTTTTAAGATCATAAATAAAATCAAAAAACTTATGCTAGCTGGATTTTCTGAGCTTGGATGCCTTTGTCAGTATCGACAGCTTCAAAAGTAACTTTGTCGCCTTCATTCAGGTTAGTTCCTTCTGGAACTTGTGAATGGTGGACAAAATAATCCTGTCCGTCATCGCCGACAATGAATCCATAGCCTTTTTCTTCACTGAACCATTTTACGGTGCCTTCCATTTTTACCTCCTCTATGATTATTATCTTTATGATCGCTATTGCTTCTTCTGGAGTTATTTCCTCTTCTATTATTCCCCCTTCTGAAATTAGGTCTTCCTTCTCTTTTGTTCTCAATGATCTTTATCTTTGCTCTTTCGATGTATGGTCTTTCTTTTTTCTCTACATCAACATCATTGAATCTTAAGATTCTTGAGAAATTGTCATGATCCCTTGGAGAAAGTATGTTTATAGCAATTCCTTCTTTTCCTGCTCTGGCAGTTCTTCCTATTCTATGAACATACTGCTTGCTATCTTTAGGTATGTCATAATTATAGACATGAGAAACTCCCTTTATGTCAAGACCCCTGCTTGCAACATCAGTGCATACAAGAACGCATACCTTTTCAGAGTTGAACCTGTTTAAAGTTTTTCCCCTCTTATCCTGGGAAAATCCTCCGTGGATAGCAATCGCATCTATATCGTTTAACTTTAGGTTTTTTGCGACAAAATCTGTGTTTTGTCTTGAATTGCAAAATACCATTACAAGACCTGATTTCTCGCTTTTCAGAAGATGCACTAAAAGAGAAAATTTAAGCTTGTCATCTACATCATAGTATACTTGCCTAAGTTTTTTTGGATCGACATATTCATCTACGGATATCTCAACAGGGTTATTCATAAGCCTTTTTGTTATGTATTCTGTATCGTTTGAGATCGTCGCCGAGAAGAATAATGTTTGACGTTCTTTAGGACACATCTTTATTATCCTTTTTACGTCAGGAAGAAAACCCATGTCAAGCATCTTATCTGCTTCATCAAGGACAAGTATCTTTACTTTGGAAAGATCTATAGTCCTTCTTTCAAGGTGATCAAGAACTCTTCCGGGAGTTGCAACTACTATGTCTGCAGAAGGAAGTTTTTCGATCTGCGGATTAATAGATACTCCGCCATAGACTGATACTATGTTAAGAGGCTTGTGTTTTGAGAATTTTTTAAGTTCATTTGAAACCTGCTCTGCAAGCTCTCTTGTCGGTGTCAGGACCAAGGATTGTATGCCTTTGCCCCTCTCTATGTTCTGTATGATCCCTGCTCCGAATGCAAGCGTCTTTCCAGAACCTGTAGCTGAGCCTCCAGTTACATCTTTTCCTTCAAGTATTATAGGAATAGCTTTTTTTTGTATGTCGGTAGGCTCTTTGAATTTTTGCTCGTTGATAGCTTTTAGAATGGGCTCTATCAGACCCAGATTTTTAAAATTACTCATTTTTATTCTTGTTTAACCTGCTATTTGATTATTTATCTGTACTAAGAAAAAGTTGTGCTCTTTCTTAAACTGATATCAGTAGAACCTTAATTTGTTTATAAAGGTTTTGCTTTTCATGGAATTAATTTTGTATTTCCTTGTTTTTACTTATACTTCACCCAAACACTTTTATATAATCTCTTATTCATAAGCTATTATTGATTTTAGATCATTTTCTTAATTGTTTAAGTTGATGATTTTATCATATAAATGATATTAAGGTGATATTATGGCTGTTAAGAAAGGAGATAAGATAAAGGTCGAATATACAGGAAAACTAGAAGATGGTACTGTTTTTGACAGTTCTGAGAAGCATGGAAAGCCTCTTGAGTTTACAGTAGGCGAAGGAAAGCTTATCAAGGGATTTGATGAGGCAGTTGTTGGCATGGAAAAAGACCAGCAGAAACAGGTAAAGATAGCTCCGGAGAATGCTTACGGACAGAAGAATCCCCAGCTTATGAGCAAGATACCAAAAGACCAGTTTCCCGCAGACAAGACTCCGCAAAATGGAATGGTTGTAGTTCTTTCAACACCTGAAGGAAAGCAGGTGCCTGCTGTTATTGCAGAAGTCGGAGAGAATGATGTTACTGTAGATCTAAATCACCCATTGGCTGGAAAAACTCTTGTCTTTGAAATAAAAGTAGTTGAGATCGAAGCATAAGATTTTATTTAGTTTTATTTTTTATACATTGTATACCACTAGTCTACTCACTGGTGTTTCATCGTTGGTGGTCACGATTATTTTTTGACATTCTTTATTTTCTACTTCTTATCCTGTATCTCATGAAATAGTCCGAAAGTATGAATAATGCTCCTGCAAAAAATACCGGAAATGAAATTAGCATGAATGATATTGGATTTTTATGTGTGGAAAAGAAAAATACAGAAACTATGCCGAGAACAAAAAACAAGGCTCCTCCCAACAGGCTTTTTTTCCATGCGATAACTATGCAAACAATAAGTATGAATGCAGGAATCAGATGCATGAAGAGTGCAAGAAGCGTCTCGGAAAAGCCATATCCTTCAGAGAAAACATCAAAGGCAAATAATGATAGAAATACTGCAAACATAATCGATAATATGCGCGGCAGCCAGAGAAGAACCTTTCCATAAGGATTTTCCATGATTTTTTTATGTGTCTTATAGTATATATATTTTCCTACCCAAGATTGATACCTGCAAAAGAATCAGTTACTTTTTTCTTTTCGAATACTTCCTTTTCGATATCAGAGAATTCTTTTTTTCTATAAGTCTCTTTCACATGCTCGTTTTGGGTATCTTTTATTACATCAGAAAAAAGAGGGATCTTTACAGGTATTGCAAACCTTGCGAAATTGCTTGTTATAATAGCTTCCCCTTTATCTAAAGAAGCGATTGATCTTGAATCAGAACTTAAGTCTTGTGCTGATGAATCTATTATGGCCTGTCTTTCATTTGACATCTCTATTCCTAGGATTATCTTGGTATTCATGTTTGCAAGTATGTCTTTTGGGATCAAGGATGGAAGCTGTGTTATGGCATACAACCCTACCTTGAACTTTCTTCCTTCTCTTGCAATAGTTGAAAATATGTTAGGTCCTTTTTCAAGAACCTCTTTTCCAAGAACTCTTGGAGCTTCTTCCAAAACGACAGAGATTACAGGCTTTTCCTTAAGATTGCCTTTCAGCTTGTAGTGCTTGTATCTCGCAAAAATCTCAGATGTTATCATGTTTCCTATAAGAAGTTCTGATTCTCCTGAAAATTCTGATGTATCTACTATAACCATGTTTCCTTCTTCAAGAGATGAGCATATTTCTTTTATTGTTGCTTCACCTGAAGATATATCGAATATTCCATTGCAGAATAACTGGTTGTCTGAAAATTTAAGGTCAAGAAGGGACAGGAGCTTTCTCTTAAGGACATTTACTGTCGCGGGATTGAAATCTATATTAAGAGGCTTTTCAAGAACTACAGACTCGATCCATTTGTTTCCATACTCGCGGTAGTATGCGTTCATCGCCTGATGCTGTGCATCTGAAAAGCTTAAAAATGACATGTGGCCCGGCTTAAGATTCTTTAGATTGATCTTTAATGTTCCCTGGCCAGGAGGAGGATTTCTTGCTGTGTAATATCTCACCTTTTTCTTGTTAGGATGATCTTTAAGTCCTTGAGAATTACGTCCATAATATTCATCATGAGGGTCTAGTACAAGCACTCCTGCATAATCTGAATCAAGAAGTTTCCATAGTATGACTGAAGTTAGGTTGCTTTTTCCCCGTCCTGTTGTCGCGGCGACAAGTATGTGGTGTGAAAGCACAGAATCGCCTTTAAGGTTTATTGGGACATCTATCTTTCTTGATCCTGATCTTAAGTCTCCAAAATAAATCGGGTTTTCTGGCTTTTCGAGAAAGTGAAGATCTTCTTTTACAACCTCTCTTGCTTCAGAGAAAAAAACAGGCAGAGTCTTTGAAAGTTTTGCATTATCTTGTGTTATTGTAAGAAGAGGTTTTGCGATAGCTATGGTATAATTTCTCAACTCAGGCTCCATCCATTTAAGCTCCTCGTTGCCTTCAAGCCTCATTCCTGAAATAAGCTCGAGATTCTGCTGACTTACCTGCGATGAGAAGTGAAGGTCATAAATTTGCATAAGGATAAGACCTTCTTTGGTTCCGCCTATTAGAAGTTCGCCGATCTCTATATTTTCAGTAGATTTCTGCCTTATTATTATCTTACCGAAATCCCCTGAAACAACCTGTCCCTTAAGCATAAAAGATGAGGATAAAATTATTTATTTAAACCTTTGCACCGATAAGCAGGTCTTCTTCTAAATTCATTATTTCTTCGATCTCTTTTTCAGAAACAGAACAGCCGTTAAGTTTTATACCCCAAAGAGCTGCTTCAAGAAGGGTCCTTTTTGGACGCTTGACAAATCTCTTTTCGCCTTCAAAAAGATATCTGTCAAGAAAACCAAGCTCATATGCTATAGCTATTATTTCAAGAGATCTTAAGACCTTAAGCCCTTTCATCATATTTTTGAGCTTCTGAAGATTTTCTCTGTTCACACTTACATTTGTGTGAAGTTTTCTTTCCATACGTTTTGCAATCTTCATTGGGTTCTCTACAAGGTATCTCGCAGTATATTCATCTATAACTGCTGCATCTGCATTGAGTATTATTGCAGATGCAATAACCTGCACATCTGCTTCATGGACTACTTTAATGTAATTTCCTTTTGCGCTGAATGTGTTATCGGCAAGATCAATTATCTCTTGTGTTTTCTTCTCCAATTCAAGATGCCTGAATATCTTAAGGATGTTCCTGTTAAAATATGGAAGTATCTGCAATGCTTCGAGCTTGTATTTTTTTGATCTAAGAGGGTTGTCTATAAGTTCCTGCTTGACTTTAACAGGTACAACAAATTCTCCTTTAAATCGTTCTTTCATCGGATCAAGCACCCAGAGAAGGTTGTTAAGCGTAAGAGTTATCAAAGGTCCTGTGTCAAATACCAGAGTCTTCATGAGAAAAGCCTCCTTGCAAACTTAAGCCTTTTTTGCATATTGTCGTTAGTTGAATAACTGTCAGGAATATTTGTCTTTCCTATATAACTTATAATTTCCCATTGGCTTCTTCCTAATATATCTGCTACCCGTCCTATGCTTATCCCGTGATCATAGATTTTTGTTCCCTTATTGACTTTTGCAGAATCGATTACATACTTGAAATAGTTTTTCAGCCTGTTATCTTCATTTTCTATTATGTTAGTAAGCCTTTTCAAAGATCCCCTGAAAGATTTTTCCTTATCTTCCTTAAGGGCCTTGTATGCCTTTCTCAGCTCATAAAGTATTTTATCATTTATCTCTTCTGTCTTTTCAATTATTTGTGCGATTCCGTATATGATCACCGCAACAGAAGTTGAATAATTATCCTGAAAAATAGATGCGTTGTGTATCACTTCATTGCTTATGCCTTCAATTGCATAGCATGTCTTGTTCTGGATACAATCTATTGTTTTTTTTATGACGTTTATTATGTCTTCTTTTACTACTTCTTGCATATTCTTTTTTGTGAAGGAAATATATTAAATAGTTTTGCATTAGCAATCTTTTACTATACATGTAGACAAACGATAGACAAAGCATAATGTTTATATAATCAGTTTCTTATTGTTATTGTCATGTCAGGATTTATAGATTTCATCAAGGAGAAGCTTCCCTTTACAGAATCTGAAAAAGAAAAACTTGAGTCTATCAATTCTTTTGTCGATAATGCTGAATTTAAAAAGATAGAAAAACTCTTCAGGCTTGATTCTATAGATATAACAAAATATATATTGAAGACTTCTTTTGTTAAGAGCAAGCCTTTCCCTAACATAAAAATTACTGGAAATACTCCTGTTTCTCCAGATGACACAAAATTTATTGAATATGTAAATAAACGGATAAAAGATGATTTCAGAAACAGAACCGAGAAGCAGGCTGCATCAAAAATAGATTTTACGCGTTATATCGCTCCAAACATAAAAGGCATGCATTTTGTGAAAAAAGCAGTTGCCCTTCAGCTTTTTGCATCTGAGCCTGTGCACATACTTCTTTTAGGAGATCCTGGTACAGGAAAAACAGAGATACTTAGAAGTGTTGAAGAGATCCATCCTGTATCTGTCTTCGGCCTTGGTTCAGGGACGTCAGGTGTTGGACTTTCCATGTCTTTTCAGGCAGGTAAGCCAATATTAGGAATGCTTCCACGGGCAAACAAGGGTATATGTTGCATTGATGAACTTAATCTTCTTAAGGGAGAGGATATGGCATCTTTATACAGTGCAATGGAAAAGGGATTCATTACCTATGACAAAGGAGGACATCACATAAAACAGGATGCAGAAGCAAGAATACTTGCAACAGCTAATCCGACTGGTGATAAGTTTAAGAGCAATGATGTTGAAAAATTAAAAAACCAGATACCTTTTGATTCAGCCCTTCTTACAAGATTCCACCTTGTCTTTCTGACGAGAAAGCCCGGGCTTGATGCATTCATCGACATAACAAAAAAGATACTTTCCAACAAAAAGGAAACAAAAATTGAAAAAGATCTTCATTTCTTGAGCGAATACATAAAAGAAGCAGAAAACATTGAAGTAAAACTTTCACAGAAGCTTCAGAAAAACATAACCAGGTTTATCGCAGAACTGAAAAAGTCTGAAGAGCAGTTTCTTTTTGAGATATCTCCAAGAACAGTTATTGGTTTCATGAGACTTTGCAAGGCAAGTGCAAGGATGAATTTTCGCGATCATGTAATAGACGATGATATAGAGAATGTAAAAGAGATCTTTGTGAAAGCATTGAATAATGAGAATTAGTTTTTCATAAAATCCGGTAAATTTTCATAGATTTAATTTATTTCCGGAAGATTTCTATTTGTATTGCAATGTTTTTCGATTTATCCGCAAATGTTTCATAAATTGTTCCGCAATCTTTTTTAAACATAATCTCTGCTTTAATTTAGGGTGGTTTGCATGAGAAAGATATTTGCAATAGGCGGATTGTGTGTCGGGCTTTTGGCATATACAGGACTTAATATGTACTTAGGAGACAAGATGAATTTCAATGATAAGGTAGTATATCCGCTGGTTTACGGTAATAAGGAAACAGAGGATGGATTTACAGAAGATCCCTTTGATCTTGAAAAAAGGATAATAATAAATGAGAATGATAGGATCGAGACATATTTTGGAAATTGTAATGAAAACAGGTTTTTTCCTGTGGGAGAAAATGACATGACAGGATATTCAGGAAAAAATTTTAGAGAAGACCTTAGAGAATTTACTGAAAATGTTTCTGAAAGGGTAGAAGAGATTGGAGAAGATATAGGAGAGGCTATCGAGAACATAAGGATCCCTGAAGATTCTTTTTGGTACAGGGCCCTTCGATTTATCGGCATATATGATCAGGTCAACAGATAAGATGAATCAGAATCCAAAACATATATATATGATTCCTTTTGATGTGTTTTTATGATCACGCATTCTTTTTCCTTCCTTGAGAAGATAAACAAGAAGACTGAAGAGTCTCTCTGGAGCATGGGGATCAAGAACTGGGATGATTTCATCTCTGCCAGATCCATTAAAGGGATGTCTTCCTTAAGGAAAGGATATTATGACCGATTTTTGGAAAAAGCAAAACGCAATCTTGAGTTTAGGAACGAGGCATTTTTCTTTGACAGGATACCTTTGAAAGAGACCTGGAGATTATATGATTATTTCAAAGATCAGGCAATCTACCTTGATATAGAAACATCTTCTTATAATACTATTACTGTTGTAGGGCTTTATGACGGGAGTGATTCAAGGATACTTATCCATGGTTTTAATCTTGACAAGGATACTCTCAAGGAGGCGCTTTCTGACTGCAAAATGATAATTACATTTAATGGAAGCTGTTTTGATATTCCTTTTATCAAGCGGTATTTTTCAGAGGTGGTACCAAGCGTACCGCATCTGGACTTAAGATTTGCTGCAAGCCAGCTGGGACTTACAGGAGGGCTTAAGAATATCGAAAAGCAGATCGGAATTTCAAGAGGAGATCAAGTAAAAGATGTAAGAGGAGGAGATGCTGTTGTGCTTTGGGATATGTGGAAAAGGACAGGCGATAAAAAATATCTTGATATACTTGTCGAATACAATAAAGAAGATATAGTGAACCTTAAGCCTCTTGCAGAATATGTTGTTTCAGGTTTAAAGAAAGTGCAAAATTCTTATTTCATGACTGCCTTACAATAAATTATATAAAGCTTTGAGGCATACAGTTATTTTATGGCCGATTCAAATCTTGAAAGTTTTATTAAAAGAGAGCTTGGAAACAAGGGCATAAAGACACTTAATTCTATACTTATTGCACTTAACTTGGAAAACATAGAAGAGGCTTCTGATGATCAGAAAAAAAGATTTGTTGCAGAGATTGTACCTGAGTTCAGGGAAAAAAGCCTTGCAAGAAGCAAGGTGCTTACATCTGAACTAAGGAGCATACTCGGGCTTGAAGAAGATGTCTTGGATCTTGACGATACTGGAAAAGAAGTCGAAAAACAGATGATACGATCTTTTGTAAATGTTGATGCAAATGATAAGCTGAGATCAACGCTTTCAAAAATTGAGGCTGTCTTTAATCTTTTTTGGTCAAAGGCAGGAGAGGCTTTTGACATGGGTGTTTCTATAAAAGATATACACAGGATTTCAAGACAGGTACTCAAAGATATAAAGTCTGATATCATAGGGATCTGCGATAATATTGAAAACTTGCTTGGCATGGGATATGGCAATAATAGCGCAGTGCTTGCAAAGTCTCTAAAGAAAAAATATAATTCTAAATTCTCATTTACTGATGTTGGAGGTGTTTTGGAAGACAAGAAAGAAACACCCCTTGAATCTGCTATAAATGAATTCAGGGAAAAAGTCATGGAACTTTTTGATGAATTTGAAAAAATATTTCTTGAATCAATCGATGAAGATCTTATTTACAGGCACAGGAATCAGGATGATACTGATCTTGTTGAGATTACTAAAGAGAAGACAAATCACATATGTGATGAAATAGTAGATGCATACGAGATCATGAAACAGAAGATAGACAAGATTGAGAAGATTGAATGATTAGATTCATAACAGGACAAAGCTTTTATATTCTCATAGGATACATCGATACTGATGGCAAAAGACACTTCTGATACTGGATTTGTAATTTATCCTGCTTATCACATACATGATAATCAGGCTTATGTGTATATCTATGGAAGATTGTCTTGTGGAAAAAGCTTTCTTTCTATAAGTCATTTTGAGCCTTATTTTTTCATCAAAAGTTCTGATGAGAAAAAGGCAAAGGATATCGCATCTTCATTATCCCAGGAAATAACAGGAGAAGCATCTTTTGAAAAATCAGATTATATTGATTTTAATAAGAAAAAGATGACAAAACTTACCCTTAAAATTCCTAAAGATGTTCCTGTTTTAAGAAAAGAGCTTGAGAAAAACAATATTCCCTGTTATGAGGCTGACATAAGGTTTCCTTACAGGTTCATGATGGACAATGATATTTTGGGAACCTTTGAAATATCAGGTAAATATGAAGAGAATAACGGTGAGGGAATAAGCTCTGGGTTGGATGACAGGATGTTTTATGTAGATCGGCTTTATCTTGATCCTGATCTCAAGGCATCTGATTCTGATATCCCTGAAATGAAGATCTTGTCTTTTGATATAGAGACAGACCAGCATGCTGATAAGCTTTATTCAATCGCTTGCTACACAAAATTCAAGTCAAAAACAGAAACAAGAAATTTTGTGGTATCTTCAGAAAAGGTAAAGGATGCAGATAATTTTTCTGATGAAAAATCACTTCTTTCAGAGTTTTCATCTTATGTAAAAAAGATAGATCCTGATATTATAACAGGATGGAATGTTATTGATTTTGATCTTAAGATTCTTCACGATAAGTATAAAAAACTGAACATCCCTTTTTCTTTGGGAAGGAATTCTGATGAAGCAAGGCTGAATATACAGAGCCAGTTTTTCTTGGATTCAAAAGCAAATTTTCCCGGAAGATCTGTTCTTGATGGACTTCATCTTCTAAGACTTAGCTTTGTTTCTCTTAGCGATTACAAGCTTGATACTGCTGCAAAAGAGATATTGGGTGAAAGAAAGCTTATTACAGATGTAACCAAGAAAGGAACAATAATTGATGATCTTTATGAAAAAAAGAAAGATGAGCTTGTTGAATATAATGCAAAGGATGCTAAGCTTGTTATAGATATATTGTCTGCAAAGGATATAATAAATCTTGTTCTGACAAAAAGCAAGCTTACAGGCATGCCTCCTGATAGGGTCCAGGCAAGTGTTGCAACCCTTGATTCTCTTTATATGAGAGAGGCAAGAAAAAGAGGACTTATATGTCCCAGTTCTCAGTACATAGAGAAGGAAAGAGGAATTCTTGGAGGGTATGTGATGAATCCTCAAACCGGCATACATGATCACGTCGTTGTTCTTGATTTCAAATCTCTGTATCCGAGCATCATGGTAACTTTCAATATAGATCCCTGGTCATTTTCTGAGAAAGGAACAATTGTTGCTCCTAATGGAGCTAAATTCGTGAATCAAAAAGGCATCCTTCCTGATCTTATAGAAGGCATCTGGGCAGAACGTGACAAGGCTAAAAAAAGAAAAGATGATGTTGCAAGCTATGCTCTTAAAGTTATCATGAATTCATTTTTCGGAGTGCTTGCAAATCCAAATTGCAGGTTCTTTAATCCTGACATGGCAAACGCCATAACACATTTTGGCCAGTATATAATAAAAAATACTGCCAATGAAGTTGAGAAAAAGGGGTACACTGTCCTTTATTCAGATACTGATTCTGTTTTTGTAAAGACCAATTCTGATTCGTTGGAAGAGGCTGATAAAATCGGGAAAAAACTTGCAGAAGAGATCAATAATTATTATACTAAACTTGTGAAAAAGGATTATGAAAGAGAGTCAAGGCTTGAGCTTGAGTATGAGAAAGTTTACAAAAAAATTATTTTTCCAAGAGTAAGAGGATCATCATCTGATAAAGGTGCAAAAAAAAGATATGCAGGACTTTTAGCGAAAAATGGCAAAGAAGACATGGATTTCACAGGCCTTGAATTTGTGAGACGTGACTGGACTGAAGTTTCAAAGAAGTTCCAGCTTGAACTTCTTGATCGCATATTCCATGAAAAAGAGGTTACAGGATATGTTAAGAGGTTTGTTGAGGACATAAGGGAAAAGAAATATGATGATCTGTTAGTATATACAAAGGCTGTGAGAAAAGATCTTGATTCATATACAAAGACAACTCCTCCTCATGTAAAGGCTGCAAGAAAGCTTGACAAGCTTGATTCCAACATAATAAAATATGTGATAACTGTTGATGGGCCTGAACCTATACAGGATGTAAGGCATAGCATAGATTATGACCATTACATAGAGAAACAGATAAAGCCTATTGCAGATACTGTGCTTGTTTTTTTTGATACAAATTTTGACGATCTGATGAAAGGAACCACTCAAAAGAACCTTTTTAATTATTAGGTATTTACTTGATAAAAGGATTAAGTTTTTATAAGCTTCTTAGTTTTTGTCAATCATGTATATGAGAAATGTTACTCCTAGAGGACTTAGCTTTTCAAAAACCGAGATAGATCATCTCTGGAAAAGCTGGCTTGCGATAAGCATTGCTTTTGCGATAGCCATGACAGGATTTAATTTTCTTAATGCAGGTTTTTATCTTGCAATAATAATATCTGCGTTTACAGTTGGAATAGGATTTCTTATGCATGAGCTTTCACACAAATTTACTGCGCAGTATTATAGATGTCATGCAGAGTACAGGGCGAATTTTCAGATGCTGTTTTTTGCTCTTATATCTTCTCTTTTCGGGATAGTATTTGCAGCTCCTGGTGCTGTTATGATAGATGGACATATTAATAAGAAGCAATATGGGATAATATCTCTGGCAGGTCCATTAGCTAATATTGTTTTGTCTCTTCTTTTTGTTCTTTTAGGGGTCTTTTTTAGTTCAGGCATAATAAGTATTGTAGTTTTTTATGGTTTTAGCATTAATACCTGGCTTGCGCTTTTCAACCTGATTCCTTTCGGAATGTTTGACGGAAAAAAAATACTTAACTGGGATCGGAAAGTATATTTTATAGTGGTGGCTGCATTTTTTGCAGTAAGAATCGCAGGAGGCTTTGCCTTGGGCGGAGGGTTTTGAAAATAAAAAAAAGATTCTGATAAATTAGGAATTATCAAGAAGATCATGTTTTTTCATGACTTCAATTAATTTTTCTTTATGTTCTTCTGATTCAAGTTCGCACATGGGGAGCCTGAAAATTTCTTTGCATCTTCCCTGCATTGCAAGCGCTGTCTTAATAGGTATAGGATTTGTCTCTATGAATTCAACTTCAAAGAAATCATTTAGATCTTGATTTTGTTTTTCAGCTTCTTCCATGTTTCCTTCAAGAGCGTTTTTTACCATTTCTGACATCTTTTTTGGCATTATGTTTGCAGCAACAGATATTATTCCGTCTCCACCTGCTTTTATAAGATCAAGGGTAATTCCGTCATCTCCTGAAAGAACACAGAAATTTTCTTTTGTGTTTGAAATCACATCTTTCATCTGAGAAATATCACCTGATGCTTCTTTAACTGCAATTATGTTTGGACACTCGTTCGTAAGTTTTACAAGAGTTTTTGTTTCAAGATTTACTGCTGTTCTTCCTTTTATATTGTAAATGACTATTGGGATATCAACAGAATCAGCCACTGCTTTGAAATGTTTGTACAGTCCAAGTTGTGTTGGCTTGTTGTAATATGGATTTACTACAAGAGCTGCATCTGCTCCTGCTTCTTTTGCATGTCTTGTAAGCCTTATCGCTTCTGCTGTTGAATTGCTTCCTGTACCTGCTATCACAGGAACTTTCTTGTTAGCATATTTTATAGCAAGTTCAATGACCTTGTCATGTTCCTCGTGAGAAAGTGTTGGGCTTTCACCTGTTGTTCCGCAGGGAACGAGTCCTGATACACCATTTTCGATCTGAAAATCAATAAGTTTTTTCAGTGCATCTTCATCAATTTTGTTATCTTCTGTAAATGGTGTGATTATTGCTGTGAATGTACCTCTGAATATTTTTTCCAATTTTTCCACCTCAGCTTGATATTATTTCTTTCATGAGATCATCTATATTATAGAATCCCTTTTTTCCTTTAATAAATTCTGCTGCTTTTATAGCTCCTAGAGCAAAGCCTTCTCTTGTCCTTGCAGTATGTTTTATTTCGATTGTATCTGCTATGCTGTCAAATCCAACCATATGTGTTCCCGGAATATTTCCTGATCTTGTTGATGAAACATGGATTTCTTCTGGATTTATCTTTCTTTTTAGTTCTTCAGAAACAATTTTCTTTTTTCTTGAAATATTTTTAAGTATTCTTTCTCCTATCATAAGTGCAGTTCCTGAAGGGCTGTCTGCTTTTTGATTATGATGAAACTCATGCACGAAGATATCATAATCATCTGCATTGTTCATGATTTTTGAAGTGTTTTCAATTATCTTGAAGAATAGGTTGACTCCCAGAGAAAAATTTCCTGACCATATCATTCCTGTCGCTGCCTTCTGGATTATTTCCTTTGCCTCATCCATATGGTCGTACCATCCGGTTGTTCCCATCACAAGGTTAACTCCCAGGGATGATATCTGTTTCATGTTTTCAATTGCCGAATCAGGATAGGTGAAATCAATAGCTACATCAACATCTTTCATTGATTCTTCATTGATCTCTGTAAATTTTGCTTCCTTTGAGAATTTATCAATTGTTGATATTACATTTATGCCCTTTTGGGTTGCAAGGGACTCTATCATATGCCCCATCCTGCCATAACCTATTATTGCTACATTCATAATTTCAAGTAAATGAAATATTTATTATAAAACTTGCTTTATTATAAGAATTTTTACACAATATTTTTAAAGAACTTTTCAAACCCAGACGATAAATAAGGGTGTAATTATTTCAGATAATATAGATGTGCTTTTGGATGAGGAGAAAATTTCTTTACTAGATGAAAATATAGCGAAGATAAAAGAGGATGTTTCTTCTGGAAATGAATTTCCTGAAGAACTTCTTGAGATTGTAAATTATTCTCCAGAACAGGCGATAATATTGGGGCATAATCAGCCTGATCCTGACTGCATTGCAATGTCTGCTGCAATGAGGCATATCTTAAGGCAAAACGATATTGACTCAAAAATATTCTATACAGGTGAAGTTAATAATTATATGAATAAGCAGCTTTTTACTGATCTTGATCTGAGAAATAATCTTCTTTTCAGAGTGAATGATATTGTCAGTTCAAATAAGAGAAGTGATCTTGAAGATGCGTTGAAAGCAATCAGGCATACTGTGATTCTTGATACCCAGTCTCCTGAACTTCAGGTGAATTTTTTCAAGTATATGAATCCTAAAACATTTATCGATCATCATGCTCATTCAAATGGTTCTGACAGCAAGGATCAGGATGATGTTTTTAATCTTGTGATCCCGAGCGGTGCCGGAACATCCATACTTCTTGATTATATGAGACAGAAGGATTATGATCTTTCTGCATCTGAATTATCTACTTTAAGGATACTTTCTTATCTTGGAATGAAGACCGATACCAATAATTTTCACAGGAAAAGGATGACTGGTCTTGACCATACTGCTCTGGAATATCTTATTGGTTTTATGAATGATGATGATTATAAATCTGTAGAAAAGATATCTGATCCCAAGCTTCCTCCATCTGTCATGGGTGAACTTGGAAAAGCACTTTCATTTTCAAGCAAAAATGTATATGGCGGAAAGGTAGTTATCTATCCGGTTCCGGAAATAATTGAAAGTGATACTGATACATCTCTTGTTCCTTATCTTGCTGATGAGCTTTTTGAGAGGAAAAAGCACCTTGGAGCAGATGCTGTGATTGTATATGGCATGGTTGCAACAGAATCAGGTAAAGAAAAAAATGTGAAGGTTATTGCTTCAGGAAGATCTATTGATTCAACAATTGATGTGAGAACTATTTTTGAAGAGGCTTTTTATTCCTGGAAGATGGAAGATGAAAGCCAGGATGACGATAACATCCCTATATATTCTAAGAAACTTTCTTCTGGCGGGAGAAAAACTCCTGAAGGAGCGACTGTTGCAGGAGCAACTGTTTCTCATCCTGAATATAATCAGCATGTTGTCCTTGAAAACATCTGGCCTGAAATATCTTCTATGTACAAAAAAAGGATACTCGAGGCATCAGGCATAAAAGAAGAGTAATAATATTTATAAAAGACATACTGTTTCTTTTGATCATGAAATGCGAAATCTGTAAACAGAAGATCGATGAGACTTTCATGAAAAAGATTGTGGGTACTGTTGTGAAAGACGAGAATGGCAAAAAGCATTATGTATGCAGTTCCTGCCAAGGCAATCTTGAAAATGACAAAGACAAGATTCTTGAGAAATTATGATATTATCTTACGCCCTTGTAGCATAGTAGCTATTGCGTTTGCCTCGTAAGCAAAAGGTCGGGGGTGCAACTCCCTCCAAGGGCTTACTTATTTTTAAAAATACAATAAAAAAAAGAAACAGATTATTTTTTAGTTAAAATAATGATTTAAGCGTAATTATTATGTTTGAACAAATTTATTCTTTTCTTACGTTGACAGCTTTTGGGCCTCTGTCTCCCTGCTCTACGTCAAATTCAACAGCATCATTCTCATTAAGAGTTGCACCGTCAGCAATACCTGTAAGATGTACAAAATATTCATTGCCATCGTCTCCTGAAATAAAGCCGAATCCTTTTGACTCATTAAAAAATTTAACAGTTCCTTTCATTTTTTTTCACCTCCTGTTATTCATTCTTTTATAATTTCCTGAATATATATTACGATTTTGTCTGTCAGAACCCATTTCAATGTCATTTGAATTGCATTCTTTACAGATTAATATGAGTTTGCCTTTTGATTTTTTACCGTGACTATATTTTGTACGACTTTTGATTTTTGTGCTTTTACATTTTTTGCAAAACATGATTGTCACCTCTTATTTATTATTGTTATTATTTGGCTTGTGCTTGAAGTAGCAGGACTTGCAGTAAACAGGTCTATTCCCTATTGGCTTAAAAGGAACCTTGCATTCTTTACCGCAGTCAGTACATGTAGAATTATGAAGATCTTTTGAAAAAGATCCTGATTCTGCTTTCTTGATAATTTCATAATTACGTAATCTACTTCTGCTTTGCGATCTTTTTGTATTCTTTTTCATGATCAAACTCTTTTAATAATTTCAATCAGAATAAGTCAAACTTGGATTATAATATTTTTATATGGCAAGCGCAAAAACTTCCTGATTATAATTAAAAGAATCCTGTGCCCTTATTAAATGCTTGCATTTTTGGTATTATTTTATAAATAAAATATTGTTCTTTTCCAGGTATATGGTATTCAATCTTATGAAATTGTTTGATAAAGTTGTGCCGGACACGATGAAGGCAAATGTACGAGAACTCTATATGGGCCTTGATTATTTTAGGCATAATCTTTTCAGAAATGACGAAATCCTTTCAAACGTCGAAGTTGAGATAAATACTGATTGCAATAGGAGATGCAGAATCTGTCCAAGACATGATGTTCCCGGAGAACATGGGTTTATGGAAGATAATTTGTATGATCTTTTGCTTGATCAACTTAAAGATATAGATTTTGATGGACAATTTTCACCGGTTTTCTATAATGAGCCTTTGCTTGATAAAAGACTTCCAAAACTTATGGAAAAAGCAAAAAATAAGCTTTCTGATATTGAGATCATAGTATATACGAATGGTTCTTTGATTACTGAAGACAAGATAAGAGAACTTGTCGATCATGGTGTTGATGGAATATTCATAAGTCAGTACAATGATAATCTAAGATATGATGATAAATCTGATCTTGTTGATTCGCTTCCTAAAGACCTGGCAAAACATATAAGGTATAGGATACTGCAAAATGATGATAATCTATCTACACGATCTGGTCTTGTAGAGGTAGAAAAACCGGTTATAAAATCAATCTGCTATAAGCCATCTACAAACGCGGTAATAAATTATAAAGGAGATGTTGTCGTTTGCTGCAATGATTTTTTTTCACAATATAGTTTTGGAAATATTTCTGAAGAACACATTCATGAAATTTGGAACTCAGATGAATTCAAAAAAGTAAGGAAAGAACTCCGTAGAGGCATTTTTAATTATGATATCTGCAGAGCATGCCACGGAGAATAGTGTACTATCTTCCCCTTATCCTTGTTTGCTGGCCGTTTGGAGGAACAAAAGATATTGAATAAACCCTGTCATCTTCTGAAATTTTTGCATATGCAAAACAAAGCTGTATGATATCTCCTCCAAGGAAATAACCATCTGCCTGAGAATTGCTCTTTATCAGATAATTTACTGTAAAAGACCCATTCCTATTTATTGCATCTGCATAATATCCTGAATTAGGATCATTTGTACATGAACCTGGAGAATACGTAAGATCAATTGAATCGTGGGTTCCTTCGATTGAAATGAGAGTCTTTTTCAGAGAGATTCCATCAGAACCTGGAGCAAGCCTCATCTTTACATTATACTCAGTAAGTGTATCGTTTGTAGAATCTACTCTTCTTGAATTCATGACCTCTGCTCTTGATGATACTAGTTCTTTTACTTCGTTTCCTGTGAGAAGGGCTTTATTCTGAAGTGACCCTGCTGTTTGCATGAATACGCCTGCAGCAATGGCAGCAACAAGTATCATCGCAATGAACATTATCAATGTACCTGTCCCTGCCTCTGCTTTTTTTTGAACAAAATCCATATTTTATTTTCATAGAAAATAGTAGAATAAATATTTATTGTATTTATCTTTCAGAATTATATAGCCTTCTGAATTCAGAAACTTCTTCTTGCATTTCAGAAGGTGAGTAAACAGAAACTGGTGCTACTTTTTCAAATATTTCTATAATATCAAGATAATTGTCATAATAGATTGTTAGCCCGTAATGATTTGCAATATTTTCAATATTATTTTCAACTCGCAATCCTGCATGAAGATGTTCGCCATTTCCTCTTCCAGTATCTCCTGTATAACCGATAATCTCTCCTTGTTCAACAGGTATCCATGCTCTAAGATTCATAGAATTAATTCCTTCTGATTGTCTGTGCAGATCGTTTATTATATATTCTTCTTCATTATTAAGAAGATCAGTGTACCAATTAAGATATTCTTCATATCTTTCTTCAGGAATATCTCTTATTCTCATCTGCTCTTCAATTATTCTTTCTTTGATTCCATCAGGATAATCATCGAGATGAAAATTTTGTGAAATTAGTGAAATATAGGTTATATTTCCATGATTGTCAGGTATTGCGATTGTTTTTCTTATAAAAGCAGTCTTTCCAAGATAAAGATCATCTTCATAAGGATTTCCTGCTTCTTGTGCTCGTTGCATTTCTGCTATTGGGCGCAGAATGTAATCAATATTTAGTTCTCCGTCAATCATGTTGTAAATGGGAGTACCTGTCGGAACACCAAAGTCAACACCTCTATGGCTGTCTCTGTCTGGTCCTCCTGATTCAGGAGTTGGGTTTCCTCTTGGACCTATATCTGAAGTGATTCTGTAATCAGAAATGTCTCCTTCAAGCGGAGATATGAAATCTTGTCTTACCCTGCATGTGAATATTTCAGGATTTGTTTTGTTTATCCACATTGTTGCCCAAAGATAACCTTCCTGATCATGATAATCTACGATAAATGCAGGACGATTTTCAGTAATGTTTTCTACATCTGCAATCAATAGGCGCTCTTCATCACCAGAATCCCTTAACACATATCTTGGAAAAGTTATTGATACATCCTCGCCAGAGCTGTTTTTTGTTTCATATTCTGATTCAGCAACAAATATCTGCTCTCCTCTCCCTAATGGGTTGGAGTATGCGTCCAGAAGCCATCCTAATTTTCTGTGATTAACTGTATTTAGCTGTCTTGCAATATCTTCTATTGTTTCCTGGCCTGAAACAAAATGAGAATAAACATTGTAATTGTTCTGATTGGTTTGATAACTTTCCTGAACAACAGATTCAAGAGATGTATCTGGATTAATTCCGTCAGGTATTTGCGGCTCTGCCTGATAAGGACTCATAAAAAGCATCCCTGCTCCAAATACGATTCCAGCACCTATTTTTTTAACTTTATTTATCATTTTTCCGAAAGTTTTTTATTAACACTCAAAACCGAGAAAATGAAACTTTTAAAAAGCTTTCGTTTTATTCACAACCAAACAGTAGTTCTTTGCTGGTTGTAACATTAAAAATGGATGATATAATAAAAAAAACACCTGAATTGAGTTCTGAAACAAAAGAACTTATGCAAAAAGCAGAAAAGGTTTATAGTGAAAACTTTGATAATTATGCCTGGTTTGGAAGATGCATATTCCTCTCGTGGTATTGTGATAAAGGAACTTGTGATTTTTGCTTCAGAAGTACTCAAAAGCATAAGATAAAGCATATAGAGACTGCAAGACGAAGCCTGGCATCGGTATTGGCTGAAGCTGCGATGATACGAGGACTTAGCTGGAGGCTTGAGTTTCTTACAGGAGGATACGGGATATATCCTTTTCCTGAGATCGTTGAAATATGCAAATTATGCTCAGATGTTTTGGGTGAGAAGTTATGGGTCAATCTCGGAGTTTTGGAAGAGAATCAGTTGAAAGAGCTTAAGCCTTATGTTGGAGGCATTGTAAGTTCCCTTGAAACACTTAATCCAAAACTTCATGACAAGGTATGTCCTGATAAGCCTATAGAACCATATATTGAGATGATTGAAAACGCAAAGAAGCTTGGATTCAAACAGAGTTTTACTCTGGTAATAGGACTTGGCGAGAAAAGAGAGGACTTTTCCTATGTTAAGGAAATGATTGACAAATACGGCTTTGAGCGTGTCACAGTCTATGCATTAAGACCTGTTTTTGGGACGCCTTACAAGAAAGGCCCTTCAACTGAAGACATGGTGTGGTGGATATCAAACATCAGGATAAATTTTCCAAAAATTGAGATAATCGCAGGAACTGCTATCTACAGGATTCCTGAGATAAGTCTTCTTTTAAGAGCAGGTGCAAATGCATTTACAAAGCTTCCTGCAACAAAGATGTTTAATACAGAGGATGCCAGATTTGCAGAAGAGGAAGTTAAAAAGGCAGGAAGACGATTTATTTCATCGTTCACTTCAGATGACATAGAAAATCACTCAGACTGGAAAAAAATAATTGATATATCTGATTTGTCTGAAGATAAGAAATCTGATCTTAAGATAAAGCTTGGACAATATCTTAAGTCAATGGAAAAGAAAAAATAATCATCTCTTTTTCTTTGATGATTTTCTTTTAGCAGCGTGTTTTTTTTCTGAAGATTTTATCTTATGAGATCTTTTGTCTTCAATAAAATATTTTTGGATCACGTATGCAAGTATAAGCCCTAGCCCTAGTATTTCAAGAAGTATCCTTACTGTGATAAGACCATCGACAGCGTTTACAGTAAGTTCTGCTCGGGAATACATTATGAAACTCATTATGGCAGATTCAAGAAATAGTATTCCAAAGCCTGTTACAGGAAGCCAAAAAATATTTTCTTTTCTTTTTGCAAATGCCAAAAGGTATAGTACAAAGATCACTCCAAATATCAAAGGTACAAGAAAGTCCAGATAAAACCATGATGGTAAAGCCATTGAAACACCTCTTTTATATTTTTATAAGAATACTCGTTTATATATTTTTTTAAAACAATCAGGTAATTTTAAAATCTTTCCTGCCACAAGATTTTTATATACATTATTTCTTCAAAAGCTGATATGCCAAGAAAAAAGAAGGTTTCAACAAAAAAGATAATGTCATGGCTTATCATAGTAATCATGGTCAGCAGTATTTTTGGGGTCATAGTAGGAAATATATCTCAGGATGATGGCACCGAACTAACCTATGATGATTATGAATTCACTATTACAGATAATGGCTACATGACAACAATCAATAATAACGAATATTATTTCTATAATTTACCTCAGGATGTGCTTAGAATAAATATTTCAGACAGCATGCTTTCAATAATTGCTCTTTCACAGGCTGTTTATGTAACTTTTGATCCTAACATTGAAGAACTATCAAGCATGGATCTGGTAAGGTTTGATTTAGGAACTTTTTTTAATCAGCAAAATCAATTCATAGATTTCGGATTGACTGAGGAATCTGATGATTATCCTAATCTTAATAATATAATAGATTGTAATAATGCAACTCAACACTGGCCTGTTTTGCTTTTTACGGATGGTGATGATTCAGAAATTTACAGATATGAAGAAACACCTTATTGCATAATCATAGAATCTGAAACATATCTTCACAGGATACGTTTTAGGGATGCTCTTATTTACCGGATGCTTGGAGTGATTGAATAGCTTTCTTGCTTATAAAATTAGTCCTTTTTAATTTGCTGTCTTCATTTAGCTTTCAGCCAGCAAATAAAAAAAGGCGAGTCTTTATTATTTTTAATTAGTCCTTTTTAATTTGCTGTCTTC
>JBKHIF010000065.1:0-7273 GCA_046538795.1 Candidatus Woesearchaeota archaeon
CTATTGACTGCTGGTGCAGGGCTTTTAAGAGGTTTTGCGCTTACCACCATCATGGGAGTAACAATTGGAATACTTGTCACAAGACCTGCTTTTGCAGCGATAATCGAGAGGCTCTTTAAGGAATAAATAGATGGTTTTCAAAAATGTCGAGCCACATATCAAAGCATGATTATATGAAATCAAATACGATAAAAGGTACAAGAAAAATGACTACAGGACTAATAATCGTTCTTATCATTGTTTTTGTCGCTTCATTCGGTCAGATACTTCTTAAATCTGGTGTCAGTGAGGTCGGCGGACTAAAAGTATCTGAGATCATTTCAACGAGATTATTCAAAGTGTTGTTCAGTCCTAAGATATTTTTTGGTATCATGCTTTACGCGGCTTCAATGGTTTTCTGGATTGTTGCATTGTCCACTATGGATGTTTCGCAGATGTATCCTTTGATTAGTTTAGGTTATATTGTTACAGCTCTATTTTCAATGATATTTCTTAAAGAGAACGTAACTTTGATGAGGTGGGCAGGAATATTCATGATCGTTGGCGGAGCTATCTTAGTATTGAAAAGTTGATTTTTATTCTGGTTTTTTTGTGATGTAGAGTTCATTCCACGTATCATGTCCTGATCCTAAGAAATCTACTGTATGCCTATGAACTTTTCCACACCTGCATCTTATTGTCTTGTAATGGAATCCTTCGACCCATTCAGATTCTCTTTCTGATAGATCAGAATTACAATAATAGCAAGTCATTATAGAAGAATTATCTCTGGATTTAATCATGTGTTCAAGCATACTCTAATACCCCTTTTTATGTGGTCTCTGTATTCCCTGTAGTTTCTTTTAAATTTCGGTCTGCAATAGATTATAAAGCTTTTGTTTTAGTTGATTTTTGGCATTCTCATCCACTAAACTTATAAACATCTTTGTCTTTTTTTATGACATGCCAAACTTTTGGAATGTAATAAATAAGGTCATTAGAGATGCAGATATTATTCTTGAAGTTCTTGATGCCCGCATGATTGAAGAGACAAGAAACAAGGAGATCGAGCTAAAGGTAGTAAGATCAGGAAAACCTCTTGTTTTTGTTATAAACAAGTGCGATCTTGTGGTTCCTAAGAAAATAAAAGAGATGACAAAGACAATGCACCCTTGTGTACTTGTTTCTGCAAGAGAAAAACAGGGAATAAGAAAACTAAGAGAGATAGCGCTTTCAAAATCAGGTACAAAAAAAGAGGTTAATTTAGGCATTGTGGGCTATCCAAACACAGGGAAAAGCTCTATAATAAACGCTCTTTCAGGTTCAGGAAAAGCAAGGACATCATCACAATCAGGATTCACCAAAGGAGCTCAGAATATCAGAGCAAGCAAAAAGATACACATAATCGATACTCCGGGAGTCATTCCCTACGGAGAAAAAGATCATATCAAACATACTCTCACTTCAACAGTCGATTTTGCTCATGCAAAAGATCCTGATCTTGCTGTTTTTGAACTGATGAAAAAATTTCCCGGTAAAATAGAAGAATTTTATAATGTTCAAAAGATGGATGATTGCGAAGAAGTCCTTGAGAATATTGCGATAAAAATGAACAAAGTAAGAAAAGGCGGAGAGCCTGATATAGAAACGGCTTCAAGGATGATACTTAAAGATTGGCAGAAAGGAAAAATATTGTAGATCAGACTGATTTCCAGTTAATCTTGTCAAGATCATGAAGTTTTCCTGAATCTCCTTTTCCTGTCATATTATCCCAGTATTTTGAATAATTTTTTATTGATTCTCTCATAAGATATCTTGATATTTCTGCTTCGTTCATAGGTCTTGGCTTTGGCTTTTTTCCTTCTTCACTGCCGTAATATACAATCACCCTTTGCATATTTCTCCACAGATTTATTGTACTTTTTTTAGGTACAGGGAACATGCTCACTTTTTCTGCAGAAAATGATTCAAGACAAGCTATCCAATATGCAGCGATAGAATGCATATCCCAAAGTGTTGATGATCTGTCTTTTGTGTTTATGTCTCCTGCAGTATATGGGCACGAGTGTTCTGTTTCCATGTTTATCCCTGAATATAATGCTTTTTCAGCAGATATGTTTTTATTCATGGGTACAGGTGAAATCTTTACAGGATAGCTGTCTTTTTCATTGTTTTTTTCAAATTCCTTTTTGCTTCGTGAAGGTATTTTTGCAACAATAGTATTACCTAAAGATTCATCACTCGAGGGATATACGCTTAATATATCTCCAGAATCATCGTTGTTTAGTGTCCAGGTTATTATTTTTGCAGCTTCTATACAGTCATGAGGATAGAATATGTTATGCCTGTATCCTCTTGCTTTTGTACTTCTCCAGCCCATAGATGAAAATTCCTTAAGATTTATTGTTTTGTTGAAGACTTCCCTTCGCAGATATTTTGTCGGTTCATCCAGTACCTTGTGTTCAAGATTATGTATGATACCTTCCGGAACATTATTGATCTGCATCCTTTTTGTTGCTATATTGGCCATATTTTTTATGGCTTTTTCAACATCGTTTTCTGAATATGGTTTTAAAAAATCGATTGTTTCTGCATAATGCAGATATTTATTTCTTGTTCTTTCAGGTTCATGTTGTCTGAACATTTGTGGAAGCAGGATATCATTTACCATAAGATACTGATCAGGCCTAAGAGAAAGAAGTTTTTCTTCAAAATCATCTCTGTCTGTAGCAATTACTTTTCTTTTTCCTTCTTTGATTTCAGTAAAATTAGGTCTTCTGAAAAATTCAAATCTTTGCAATCTTTTGATTTCATCGTCAAGAGCCATTGTTAACTCAAGAAATTTGTCTTTGTTTAAAAAGATGCCTTTTACAAAAAACCAGATAGTATTTTATTCAATATCCAAAGAACAATTTTGGCTTTGCAGAATTGCCATCCCACTTCAATTAGTTCGTCACTTGCTCACAAAATTTTGTCTGCTCTTGCCAACTATTGGTTTCGTCAATATGGCAACAATGGCACAGATAGTTAGCAATTATACTAAATCAATAAATTCATTAATTTTATAAACAAATAAAGATTATTCTGGTTTATGACTATATATCTTTATACAAATCTCTTAGGATGTTTTCTTTTTGATGAGAAAGGGAAATTATTAGATAAGACTCTTTTTAAGAAAGATTTTTTGGATATGTTTCTTAAGATACGTAATGGAGACTGGATTAATGAAGAAGGGAATCTTATAGAAAAATTTCGTTCAAAAAAGGCTCAGCTAGTAAAAGTAATAAACAGAAAAAATGAATATTTCCATGATTCAGAGCCTGCTTTGATGGACGATCCTGTGATCGTACTGATACTGTCCTATTTTGCAAAAAATGAGTTTTTTGATGAGTTCAGGAAACGAAATACAGAACTTACAAGATATGACATGAAAAACATAAAGTCAAATGATTTTCTTATAATACAGGCAGTAAACAATATTGAGGAGCTTGAGCATTCGACAAACACTCTTTCGAAACGTCTTAGAGAATGGTATGAATTATACTTTCCAGAAATATCAAAGAAAATAAATGATCATAAAAGATTCGCTGAAACCATAATAGATAAGTCAAGAGATGAACTGATGAAAGCAGAGAACATAAAAGACTCAATGGGTGTCTCCCTTAGCCAAAATGATCTTAAGCCAATTTTTGATCTTGCAAAAGGTGTTTTAGAACTATTTGAACTTAAGGAAAAACATCTTTCATATCTTGATGATTCTTTGGAAACATACTGTCCTAACCTTAAGGCTATTGCAGGAACAAGCATTGCAGCAAAACTTATTGCTTTATCCGGAAGCCTTGAAAGATTATCGATTTTCCCATCATCTACAATACAGACATTAGGTGCTGAAAAGGCTATGTTTCGTCATCTGAAAACTGGCCAAAAACCGCCTAAATATGGTATAATACTTATGCATCCTATAGTCGCTTCAGGAAAGAAAGACAAAGGAAAGATTGCAAGAATGCTTGCAAACAAGATATCTCTTGCTTCTAAAGTTGATTATTTTCGCGGAGATGAATACAAGGGATATGAATTGAGAGAAAATCTTGAAAAAGAGGTTAAGAAACTTTTAAGATGAGACCGCTGCCACACAGAAATGTTTTTGAGGATCGGGGAAAGATACTTACAAAAAATATGAATAAAGGTATATCTGTTTATGGAGAAAGACTTATTTCCATGAAAGGTGTTGAATATAGGCAGTGGGATCCAAAAAGATCAAAGCTTGGAGCTGCAATCATGAAAAAGGTAAATCTTCCCAAGTTTTCTGAAAAGGATATCTGGCTTTATCTTGGTTCTGCATCAGGTACAAGCGTAAGTCATATTTCTGATATCGCTCTAAAAGGTACTATCTATGCTGTTGAGTTTGCTCCTCGTGTTATGAGAGATTTTTTATTCATGGCAGAGAAAAGAGATAATATTTCTCCTATTCTTGGAGATGCTTTCCATCCTGAAAGATATGATTCAAGAATTGCGATGGTTGATATCTTATTCCAGGACATTGCACAAAAATCACAGGTTGATATATTTCTTAAGAACATGCGTTTCTTGAAAGATTCAGGTACTGCAATAATAGCTGTAAAAGCAAGAAGTATAGATGTTTCCAAGAAACCAAAGATGATCTTTGATATGGTAAGAAAGCAGCTTCAGGATGAAGTAAAGATAATCGATTCCAAGATGCTTGAACCTTTTGAAGAAGATCATTGTGTTTTTGTATGTAAAAAGAAATAAAATAAGTTAATTATTATTTTTTTATTCATTGTCTATAGAAACATCAAATTCTCCACTATTGAATTCAACTTCTTTAGCTTTTGTTGTAGCTTTAAGATCATCAATAAATCCTTGAAGATTAAGTTCTGTTGAGATTATGATTTTTTTTAGTTCTTCTTTCATTGACATCTGTTTTTCTGCCTTGAATTTTCTTGCAGCTTCGATTACTTTTATGATTTCATCGCCTTTTTTCTCGATTTCTTCAGAAACAAGTTCTTTGTTAAATTCAGGCCATGAAGAATTGTGTATGCTTACAAAATTATTCTCTTTTGAGAAATGCCAGTTCCATATTTCTTCTGTAACAAATGAAACAAAAGGTGCATAGAGTTTAAGTATTGTAGTTATTGCTGTGTGCAGAGTGTATTGTGCTGATCTTTTTGCATCTTCTCCTCTTTCTTCAGGATTGTATAACCTGTCTTTGACTATTTCAAGATAATTGTCGCAGAATGTGTTCCAAAAGAAATTATCTGTGACCTGTCTTGCTTTGCTATATTCATAATTATCGAATGCTTCTGTTGCTTCTTTGATTATATCTTGAATTTTTGATAGAAGCCATTTGTCTGATGCTTCAAGATTTTTTGTATCAAATTCGTTTGCATTGAAATCTTCAAGATGCATGAGTGAGAATTTTGATGCGTTGAATAGTTTAGTTACTAGCTTTTGGCCGTTTTGGAAATCCTTGTCTTGAGTTGGAACATCTTCTCCAAGTTTCGCAGTTGATGCCCAATATCTTAAAGCGTCTCCCGAATACTTTTCAATCATTGTCTGAGGAGCTATTGCATTTCCTTTAGATTTTGACATCTTCTTTCCTTTAGGATCAAGAGCCCAGCCAGAGATCATAGCATTTTTCCATGGATTAACATCATTATGAAGCTGTGATTTTACAACTGTATTAAAAAGCCAGAACGTTATTATGTCATGCGCCTGTGGTCTAAGATCCATTGGATAAAGCTTATCTTTAATCTGAGGAAATTGTTCTACTGCAAGCTGTGGAGAAAGCGATGATGTTGCCCATGTGTCAAGAACATCTTTTTCACCAATAATTTTTTTTGAACTGCATTTAGGACATTTATCAACAGGGGGTTTATCTTTTGTTGGATCTACAGGAAGCATATCTTCTGAAGGAAGGATAACTTCATCGCAATCGTCACAATACCAGGCAGGAATCGGTACTCCGTAGAATCTCTGTCTTGATAAAGACCAATCCCACTGAAGTCCTTTGATCCAGTTGTCATACCTGTTTCTCATATGCTCAGGATGCCATCTTAATTTTTTTCCGGCATCAAGAAGCTTTTCTTTTATATCAAGATATTTCAGGAACCATTGTTTTGTCTGAAGTATCTCTATTGGAGTCCCGCACCTTTCATGAACATTAACTATATGTTTTATAGGTCTTTGATCTTTTAGAAGACCTTGTTCTTTCATATCTTTGATTATCTCTTTTCTTGCATCGATAATTTTCATGCCTTCATATTTTCCTGCAAGTTCGGTCATCTTTCCATCTCTTGTCAGAGCTTGTCTTAAAGGAAGATTGTGAACAAAATACCATTCCATGTCTGTCTGATCACCAAATGTACAGCACATAACAATACCTGTTCCTTTTTCAGGATCAGCTCGTTCGTCTGCAATTATCGGAACTTCATGATTGAATACTGGGACCACTGCTTTTTTACCGATAAGATCTTTGTACCTTTCATCATCAGGATGAGCGAATACAGCAACACAGGCAGGAAGAAGCTCAGGTCTTGTTGTCGCAACAATAAGCTCTTTTCCATCAACCTTGAATACAATATCGTTAAAGAATGAATCTGTTTCTGTGTCTTCAAGTTCAACCTGTGCAATTGCGCAGTGGCATTTAGGACACCATATGCTTGGAGCATCTTTTCTGTATTCTCGTCCTTTCTTGTAGATATTTATGAAAGATTTTTGTGATATCTTTTGAGATTCTTTGCTTATAGTAGTATAATTTATTGAATAATCTGCAGAAAAACCTATTTTTTTCCAATCAGAAATATATTGTGGCCTTATCTTTTCAAGGGTTTTCAGGCAAAGGTTTATGAATTCTTCTCTTGAAAAATCACTTTCTCTTACCTTGTTTTCTTTTTCGACAAGACGTTCTGTAGCAAGACCATTATCATCTGTACCAAATGGGACAAAGACTTCAAACCCTTTCATACGCTTGTATCTTTGGATAAAATCCTGCTGAGTAAATGAGAATGCATGTCCAATATGCATCCTTCCGGAAATAGTAGGGGGAGGAGTGTCGACAGTAAAGAAAGGTTTTTTTGTTTCAGGATTAAATTTGTATGTGCCTTTTTTTTGCCAGTTGTCTATCCACTTCTCTTCAATACTCTTAGAATCATATTTTTTTGGTAATTCCATTTTATGGATTAATTGCGAGTTATTTATAAAGTTTATGACGAACATTAATTAAGAAAGATTTAATATGAAATATATGATATGATATTTTAGTTTGATTGTAGGT
>JBKHIF010000066.1:0-7223 GCA_046538795.1 Candidatus Woesearchaeota archaeon
ATTTGGAGCCAATATTCAAGTTTACAAAATTTGCAAATAATTTATACGCAAAGCCGGAATCAGAAGATTTATCTATGACATATGGGTTGCCCGAATCATAATGATCAGACCTGAAATGATAACACAACTTGAAGAGTTGCTAAGAGAAGAATGCGAGGAATCCAAAATAGGCGCTGGAACATATTCTTCAGTTGCATGCGATTGGGATTCAGACAAAAGTGCAGTAAACGAAAGATATTACTGCTCAGTCAAACTGGAAAGATCATTTCGCAGGCACATCACCAAAAAATTAAACGAGATGAGAACCAGGTCCAATATATTATTTAGTTATGATCTGGATATGGAAATGATTGATGGAGTCATTCTGTGGCTTGATACTGCTGATCGAAACCAGGGTTATGCAAGAGGACTTGTAAATATAATGGAAAACTTTGCATATGTTTCTGGCTGCGCAAAAGTACAGTTTGATGTCAACCTAAATCCAGAATTCTGGACACACATGGGATATAGACAAAACAAAAAAGACAGAGAATTATGGGAAAAATATATTTTATAGAAAAGTGCTTATTGTACCCAAAAAATCTACATAAGGAAATATTTTTATGAAATCCATACAGAAATTTATTCTGTGAACAATATTTTTTGGATGATGATTTTCATTCTGGATATAACTCAAACCTATGGCTATTCCCCGACCTGCTAGAAGAGTACCCTTTCAGAGCAAATCCCGCAAAAACAAAAAGAAATTTCTTAAATTTCTGCGCACATTGAAACACGGTTTCAATCGTGCTTCATGCGAAATTTTCAATAAAAAATAGTTATTCTTTATTTGTAGCATTCTTGTCTGCTGCCTTGCTTTTTGGGAAATCTTCTTTCAGCGGACCATCATTAAGACGTTCCATGTATCTGCATTTAGGAAAATTGCTGCAACCAAAGAATTTTCCATATATGGATGTCCTTACAACCAGTTTGCCTTCCTTGCATTTAGGACACTCCTTTTCAACAGAACCATTAAGTATTTCTTTAGCCTCTTTCTTAATTTCAGAATCCTGGATCTTTTTTGTTGGACATTTTGGATTTATGCAGAGTATCCTTGGCCGTGATCCTTTGTTTACTGCCTGTATCAACGGATAACCACATTTCTCACACTGTTTTTTCACTGATTTTATCAAGCCGGTCTGCGGAATTTTCATAGTTAGCTTACAGTCAGGATACTTATCACAGGCGACAAAACGTCCAAATTTACCTCGTTTTATGACAAGATTCCCTTCCTTGCATGAAGGACATTCACCTAAAGTATTCTGTTCTTTAGTAGTATCATCAGTAGCTTCGATGAGTTCTTTTCCGATTTTTTTTTCTTTGGTTTTGACATCATCAAGAATTTTTGAAAGTATTTTTTTTGCGTGCTTTAGAACATCTTCTGAAGTATGCTTTTTTCCGCGAATCTCCTCCATCTTTATCTCAATTTCTCTTGTGAGTTCTTCACTTACTATATCAGGAAGATATTTTTTCAAAACATCAACCATCCGTATTCCAAGTATTGTAGCTTCAATTGCCTTTCCGGTCACATATCCCCGCTGGAACAAAGTATCAACTATTGCAGCTCTTGTCGCTTTTGTCCCAAGACCGCGATTCTCAAGCTCTTTTATTATGGACGCTTCAGTATATCGTCTTGGAGGCTGTGTCTCTTTTTCATGCAAAATAAGGTCTTTTGTCTTCAAAGACTCTCCTTTTTCCATGGACGGAAGCTCAATTTCTTCAAGTTTCACATAAGGTTGATAGAAAACATGCCAGCCAGGATCTGTTGTCTTTGTCCCTTTGCAGATGAATTTTTCTGAATTTGCATCCAAAGTTACAGTCATAGTCGCTCTTGTCGCAGGTTCTCCAAATGTCGCAAAGAATCTTTTTACTACAAGATCATATACCTTCTGTGCCCTTGGTCGGATGTTTTTTGGAACAATCCCTGTTGGATAAATTGCAGGGTGCGCAGGATCTGTCTTTTTTCCTTCTCTTGGAGTAAGACTGGGCTTTTTAAGAAGTTCAGACACAAGAGGTTTGTATTGCTCCTGCCTTGAAAGTTTTTCCATGATATTTTTATAACCTATTGATTTAGGAAGCTTCTGAGAAGATGTTCTTGGATAAGACATATATCCTGCACTATAAAGTTCCTGAGCAAGTGCAAGCGTTTCTTTTGGTGTTATCTTGAATACACGGTAGCTTTCTGTCTGAAGCGTAGTAAGATCAAAAGGCACAGGGGGAGATTGCTTCATCTCACTTTTATCTATCTTCTCAACAACAGAGTCATGACCCTTTGTTTTTTTTACAATTGAATCTGCTTTTTCTTTTTCCCAAAACTTATCCGCCACATGCCATGCAGAGAGGACTTTTCTTGATTTCTGGAATTTTAGTTCAATTTGCCAGAATTTTTTCGAAACGAATTTTTTTATCTCTTTTTCCTTGTCTACAATTATTTTAAGCGCAGGCCCCTGGACACGTCCTGAACTTAGAACCTTGTATCTTCCTGTTGAATGCTTAATTGAAAGAGTAAGCGCTCGGGATATGTTTATACCATACATCCAGTCAAGAAAATGTCTGGTCTCTCCTGCATGCGCCTGTCCCCAGTCCAGATGTTTTGATGCTTTTGCATAAGCATCTATTAGTTCCTGCTTTGTAAGAGTCGAGAATTTCATCCTCTTTGCATCTTTTTGCTTACACGCAAATCTGACGCAATTAAGTCCTATTACTTCACCTTCCACATCATAATCTGTTGCAACAGTAAAGGATCCTGCATTCTTTGAAAGGTCAGATATAGTGTTTAGGTATTTCTTAGTATAATCAGCTTCCTTATTAATCTCAAAGGCCGGCCTCCATTCTATATCAAACACAGGATATGTCCATTTTCCCTTATCTTTTTCTGCTAAAGAATAAAGGTGGCCTACTGCGCATGCGACAAAAATTTTTTTTCCTGAATGCTCCAACTCATAGTATGGAACACCGTTTTTAGACTTCTTCTGCGGTGCCTTATCAGACAATGCAGAAGCGATCTTATTTGCTGCAGAAGGTTTCTCTGTTATGATCAGATCGTAGCTCATGGATAAACAATAAACCCTGAACTCGTATAAAAGTCTTTTGTTTGTGAAAACTGCTTAGAAAATAACTCCTAAATCAAGAAAATCACAATAGTCTTTGCGTAAAGATGTGCATCTAAAAAGCCGTTACTTCCTTTGATCGCTTTTTCATGGTACCTTCTTTTTTGTAGCCGCATTTAACTGCAACTTTCTCGCTCGCAAGGTTTTTTGGATTCATGATAACTTCGATTCGCTTAAGTCCAAGTTCATTAAAAGCAATCTGTTCTAATTGCTTTACGGCTTCTTACGTAAGTCCCTTGATTTAGTAAGTCTCATCCAGAAAAAAAGCAATAGGGCTTGTATTTTCAGTCGCTAACCCACACCCCATGGATGTTGCATAGTATCCTTGCCTTTATGTTTGATGTATCTTCCATATTGAAGACTGCTTTTGGCTCCTGTCCCGGCTTAAGCCTTTTTCCGATTGTCACATCATTATCTTTTATGATCTGTATAAGCTCTATATAATGTGAATCTTCCATTGGGTGATTAACAGAACCAACCCTTACTGTAACTTCATTTCCATTGATTTCTACAACAGGAACATGCTTTTCTTTTCCTTCCTGTTCAGCTGTCTTTTCTTCCATGATTTTCATTGGTTCTCCACAGCAGACAAGCTCTCCTTCGCCTGCCTCAAGCACAGAAACAATATTTTTGCATTGTTCGCATTTGTATATTTTTCCTAAATTCGCCATCAATCGCACCTCTGTAATGTTTATTATAATTATCTGTGGGTCGCCATATATCTTGCCGCTTTTATGAGCGCCATGCATCCCTGACCAGCAGCTATAATGTATTGGTATTCATGTCCTGCTGCACAATCTCCTGCTGCAAAAATTCCCGGAACACTTGTGTGAGTCATGCAATCTATAAGTATGTGCCCAGTATCATCCATTTTTACAAGTCCTTTGAAAGGCTCTGTGTTAGGAACACGCCCAATCTCTATTATGACTCCATTTACAAAAAGCTTTTTTTGCATCTTGTTTTGTTCATATCTTATTGCAGATACCATTGAATCTCCAAGTATCTCTTTGGTAGCTGAATTAAACATAACCTTGACTTTAGGATTTCTTTTTACTCTTTCCTGTAAGTATTCGTGAGCCCTGAATTTATTGTCTTTTACCAAAAGATATATCTTTGAGGCTATATCCTTCATGAAATCAACAGCTTCCAATGCAGCATCTCCTCCTCCGACAACTGCAACATCCATTCCTTGAAACAAGGGCCCGTCGCATATAGAGCAATATGTTACCCCTTTTTTTGAGAAATTATTTTCTCCAGGTATTTCAAGCTTCCGTGGTCTTGCTCCTGTTGCGATAATAATAGTTCTTGTAGTATAAGAATTTTGAGTGGTTTTTACCTTAAAGCTTTTCTTAAGTCGTTTTATAGAAATAACAGTTTCAGCCTTGACTTTAACATGGTTATAAACCATCTGCTCTTTCATGATCTTTGCAAACTCTATACCAGTAGTCGAGACAATTCCCGGATAATTCAGGACCTCGCCACTTACCATGAACTGACCGCCAAATTCGGTTGCAAAAATCTCAAACTTCATTTTCTTTCTTGAAGCATATATTGCAGCAGTAAGCCCTGCAATCCCTGCACCGATTATTATGGTATCATACATGATACATATCCAAAGTTCACTTATTTATTAAATTATTGATTGATTCGAAGATAAAAAAACAATGCAATAAATTTTTTAAATTTCTGTGCACATTGAAACAAGATTTCAATCGTGTTTCATGCGAAATTTTCAATAAATCATGCTTTTCCTGCAACTGCTGGTTTGACCTTAAGAGTTTCTTTCCCTGGATTCCAGCTTGCAGGACATGCTTCATCAGAATTATTCCTTACATGCTGCGCTGCATGTAGCTTCCTGATAAGCTCATCTGCGTTTCGTCCAATATCATTATTATGAATCTCTATAGTCTTTACCATACCATCAGGATCAATTATGAAAGTCGCTCTTTGGCTAAATCCCTCATGCTCAACCATCACATCATATGCTCTTGAAACCTTTCCGGTTGGATCTGAAAGCATGGGAAATTGTATGTTCTTTATCATATGAGAACTATCTTTCCATGCCTTGTGAACATAAGGGCTGTCTGTGCTTATGCTTATAACTTCGACATTCATGTCTCTTAGTTCTTCATACCTCTTAGAAAGTTCATTAAGTTCAGTAGGACATACAAAAGTAAAATCTGCCGGGTAAAAGAACAAGACAACCCACTTCCCTCTGAAATCAGAAAGGCTTATTTTTTTAATTTCATCTTCACAAAAAGATTTTTCAAAAAAGTCCGGTGCCGGATAATCAATTTTTATCATGCTTTCCCCCCCATAAATTAATTTAATAATTATCTGCCTAAAAGTAAAAGGCAAAATCTAAAGTTGTATTTCTTCTCCTTCAGTAAATCTTTCAAGATCATGGAAGAACTGGTCGCCTGTAGAACAAGAGCATCCTTTTTCCATGATTCGCATTTCTACTATTTCTTTCATCTTTGAATTCATGTTTCTTTTGTTGTCAAGAACGCAAAGCTCATCACAACGAAGTGTATTTATAAGATCTGGCTCGCTTGCAAGTATCGTTGCATTCCTAAATCTATCTACGTTTATGTTCATTTTCCCCCACCTCATTTAGCACACAAGAACTAAGATTTTCTCAAAATCTTGTTAATAATTATTATGAACAATTCATATTTAAGCTTATGTTTTAAGTATAAAATCATTGTTAAAAACGATACTTTTTTAACTTTTCAATCAATAGTAGATATATGTTTGAGGATATAAAAGCAATCTATAAGAACGACCCTGCCGCACGTGGTCTTGAACCCATCCTTTATCCAGGTCTTCATGCAATAATAGTTCACAAGTATATTTCTCATCCATTATACAGAATAAGACTTAAGTTTTTTGCAAGATTTATTTCTCAGATAATGAGATTTTTAACAGGTATAGAAATACATCCGGGAGCAAAGATTGGCAAAGGATTTTTTATTGATCATGGGATGGGAGTTGTTATAGGGGAGACTGCAGAGATAGGAAATGACTGCATCATCTTTCATGGTGTAACTTTGGGTGGTACAGGAAAACACCAGGGAAAGAGGCATCCTACTTTGGGGAATAATGTTTTAGTAGGTTCAAGTGCAACATTGCTGGGGCCGATAAAAGTAGGAAACAATTCCAAGATAGGTGCAGAGACAGTGATAATAAATCACGATGTCCCTCCGAACTGTACAGTCGTAGATGCACCGGGAATCATAGTGCGAAAAGACGGTAAAAAAGTAAAGCTTGATCTTAAGAGAAGATGCAGATAAGAGACTTATTTTTGTAAGTGATTAATCGCAATCTTTTTAAAGTGTTTACAAACTCTTTTATAGAAGTTATGCCGATGTAGTTTAGTTGGTTAGAGCACCAGACTCATAAGAATGAGTGAAGAGGCATTTTTGCCAATGACTAAAAATCTGGGTGATCTGGAAGTCGAGGGTTCAAGTCCCTCCATCGGCACGTTTAGTGACGTTGGAGGCTTAAAATCCAAATGGATTTTTTTGTCTCCATCGGCATAGATGGAGGTTACAGGAATTATATTCCTGCTTCATCACCATATTCACAAATTGCTGCTATGGGACAATCTGGTACTCCGGTAGGCCTTGAGCAACGAGAAGCAAAGCTTCTCTGGGCTTTGGATCAAAGATCCAAAACAGCCGGTACGCTTATATAAAAAAAACAAATCATATTCACAAATTGCTGCTATGGGACAATCTGGTACTCCGCCGGCCTTGAGAGCCGGTTCGCTTTTGCGTATCCCGGTTCAAATCCGGGTGGCAGCGTAGTAAAGGGCCGTTAGGCCCTATTATTTTTCTAAGTATAATTTGAACCGGGATCCCGGTTCATGATAAAAATTGTATCACAATTTTTAGCAAGTTAGAAGCTTTGCTTCAAACTAATCCGGGTGGCAGCGTTCTTTTCCACCAAAGCGTGATTTCTACCCCCTGAATGGCTGTTTTTTGCTTTAGGGGTCTTACTGGTGTCTATGTTCCGACATCCAGTTTTAGGGCTTTTAAACCATTTGTGTCCTTGGATAGGAGGATTAAAAAT
>JBKHIF010000067.1:0-7186 GCA_046538795.1 Candidatus Woesearchaeota archaeon
TAGCGGTAGCTTTGTCGAATTGTCGTCGACAGAATAACAAGTTATATAAATCATCAAAGTCGTACTAATGTCTTAATGAAAGTTCATAATCTTAGTGGCTGACTAGCTGTAATATAATTATGGGCAAGGTAGGGTTTCCTTTTTACAAAGCAAATGTTAGCTTTCGAAAGAGGGAATCCTTGTAAATATAAATTGCAGAATTTTCTACCTTCCTTACCATATTGGCTGCCAATATCGCTCCTTACTGAATTCGCTTCAATTTGATTGCCTTGTTCAAATAATCGTTTTATGTTCAAATAAACGTTTTATATAAATTGATGTTTCAAATAGGTTGCGAGTCGTCGGTTTCAAGTATTTTAAAAATCTATCAACAGTACCATCAGATATATTTGTGGATGTAAATTTAATTATTCTTTGGTAAAAATCATAGTCGTAAAAATTAACCAATAATTTACATTTGATTTGATCAGACCACCAGCAGTTTTAACAACTTGAACTACCTTACTTATAAATCTCCAGAAAATGTGGTGAAGGCATTATTTTACTTTACGACGTGATTTTAAATCTATAAGATGTTCTGAAAAACTCGCAATGTTTTTCTTGATAAATACTTTAGACCCCGTCATAATACCCCCTAATCGATCAACTCGTATTTCATCACCATCTTTTGCAATTTCACGTTCATCATTTGAAGAATATGGTATAAATTCATCTTCATCAAGCTTATTGTTTATATCTGATAATATTGATGCAAATTGATCCTTAGATACTAAAAAATTGATTTCACTATGACTATCAATAACAGAACCAAAATCCGCCTTGTCAAAAGAAAACTCGCATTTCATATTAATTGAATTGTTTGTAACCTGTATATGTTTTTTCATTAACAAAAAATAATTTCGATATCAGAATCCTTTAAAGCCTTTCATCATGCCAGGCATTTTCTTTCCGCCGAACTTTCTCATCATCTTGTTCATGTCAGCGTTCTCTAAGTCCTGGCCCTTAAACATCTTCATCATCTTCTTTGATGTCCTGTACTGTTTTACAAGTTCACGAACTTCCTGAACCTTTGTTCCTGAGCCTTTTGCGATCCTCTCTGCTCTGGAAGAATCTATGCTTTCAGGATCCTCAAGTTCATGTTTTGTGCAGGAGTTCATTATGAATTTCCATTTCTTGAGCTTTTCTTCCTGAACATCAAGCGCTTCTTTAGGAAGTTTCAGCTGACCCATTCCAGGAATCATCTCGATTAGTTTTCTCATGGAACCCATCTTTTTCATGGCTTCCATCTGCTCATAAAGATCAATAAGATTGTATTCTCCAGAAAGGAATTTTTTTCCAAGGTCTTTTGCATCTTCTTCAGATATAGCTACCTGAGCCTTGTCAAGAAGCGATTCTATATCACCCATCCCAAGTATTCGTCCAACAAATCCTTTAGGATTAAAAGGCTCAAGGTCATCTACTTTTTCTCCGACTCCTATGAACTTGACTTTTGCCCCTGTGACAGAACATGCTGCCAAGACACCGCCGCCTTTTGCAGTTCCTTCAAGTTTTGTTACGATAACTCCTGTAACGCCCACAGTATCGTGGAATGCAGTTGCCTGCCTTTCTGCGGTCTGACCTATGTCTCCTGAGATGACAAGTAGTTTTTCATCAGCCTGCACAACCTTGTGCATCTTGTCTAACTCTTCTATAAGATCTTCAGAAAGAGCATCGCGTCCTGCTGTGTCGATTATCACAACATCATATTCATTAAGCTCTGCTTCAAATTCTTTGTATATCTTAACAGGATCTTTTTCTTCTGGTTTTCCAAATACTGCAACTTCGATCTGCTTTCCCAGCTGTTTTAACTGGTTGAAAGCAGCAGGTCTCCAGGTATCTGTTGAGATTAATGCAACCTTTTTACCTCTTGTCCTGAAATATTTTCCAAGCTTTCCGGCAGTTGTCGTCTTTCCAGAACCAAAGAGTCCTACAAGCATGATTTTTGTAGGCTTTTTATCAAGATTTATCTTTTCAGCCTCTCCGCCCAAGAAATTCACAAGCTCGTCATAGACGATCTTTATCAGATGCTCTTTTTTGGAAAGTCCAGGAGGAGTTTTTTCATTCTTTATCCTTGATTTGATGTGATTAGAAAGTTCCAGCACTAGTTTTACATTTACATCAGACTGCAAAAGTGCTCTTTGTATGTCTTTTACAAGCTCGTTTATCAGCTTATCATCTACAAAAAGCGCAGATGTAATCTTATTCAGCGTGCCTTTCAGGCTTTCTCCAAGCTTATCTAGTACCATTTTCAAATAATTTGAACAGCATTACCATGCCAAGTCCTGATTATATAGCCCAGAAAAGGGATTTGTTTATAAATTTTCTCCTATAACACCCCAATATAAGCATAATTTTATAAAAAAAGGCTTGTAAACAAAAATCCTATGAATTTCTCATCAATAAGACCAAAAAAGTATAATTTAAGATCAAAACATCAAGATGGCAGGAAAAAAAACCAAACAAAAAGAACAGACGTATTTAAAGAGTGAGCCAGTGGATAATCTAGATATCGTAAGATTCCTGATCAAGCAGTCAGATCGTTATGAACTTATTTCAGATAAAGAAGAGTTTGACAGGTTGTACAGGCTTCAGAAGAGTACAGGTTCAGATATTGAAAAATCGCGGCTCATCTGCCCGAACATAAGATTTATAACCGGCTATGCTGCAAGTGTAAAAAACAGATATAATCTAAAGCACCTAAAAATAGAAGATCTTGTACAAGAGGGCATTTTAGGTCTTCTTAAAGCATATGATAAGTATGATCCTGAAGCAAAAGGATCAAACGGAGAAAAAGTAAAATTTCTAAGCTATGCCGGACACTGGATCAAGCAAAGCATCGCAAGAGCTATATACAATAAAGATAGAGCAATTCGACTTTCAATAGACAGACAAAGAAAAATAGGCAGAATATTTTCTTCTGAGTCAGAGCTTGAAGAAAAACTTAAAAGAAAACCTACCAAAAACGAGCTAGCAGAAAAAATAGGTGTTGATATAACCTATATTTCCAAGATATATAATGATGGAATGCATACTATATCTCTTGACACACCCCTGGGAGATGATTATGATTCTGAAAGCATAATAGATTACGTAGAAAGCCATTATGAAGATCCGACAGAAAACGTCCATATAAATTCTCCTGTAGAGTATATAATCAAAAACGCAGACCTGAACGAAAGAGACAAAGACATAATGAGACTCAGGCTTTTTCAAGATTACACATTAGAAGAAATAGGAATAAATTACGGCCTTACAAGAGAAAGGATTAGACAAATTGAACAAAGAGCATTTTCAAAGATAAAGCAGTTTATCGAACAGAAAGAAAAGGATGATTCTATCCACGAACTGCTCAAAAAATATATGCCAAAATAGGAAAGATATAAAAAAAGAACCTGATAAACATGCATGTTTCAAAACCAAAATGAAAAAAATAAAAACAACAGATAACGTTGACATCATGGAACTTGCACTTAAGGATTGCAAAAGGCTTCCTTTGATAAAAGATAAAAA
Organism: Candidatus Woesearchaeota archaeon; assembly: GCA_046538795.1. Taxonomy (GTDB): domain Archaea; phylum Nanobdellota; class Nanobdellia; order Woesearchaeales; family CAZJJJ01; genus JBKHIF01. The sequence goes on from JBKHIF010000067.1 coordinate 3,550, forward strand.
AGAGTTTGATGAGCTTTACATGCTCGAAAGAAAAACAGATGATTCAGAAATAAAAGAAATGCTAAGAAACAAGCTCATAATTCCAAACGGAAGATATGTTGCATCTGTTGCTGAAAAGACATTCAAAAAATCACGTTTAAGCACACTCACTCAAGAAGATTTATTTCAATTAGGAATGATTGGATTATGCAAAGCTTATGAGAAATATAATCCAAAAAAGAAAGCCAAATTTCTTACTTATGCAAACTGGTGGGTTCGCCAGGAAATAATGAGAGGCATATATGAAAGAGACAGAAATGTCTATATAACATCAAAAGGGTTTTCCAACCTCATAAAAATAATCAATGCAGAATCAGAACTTGAAATGGAGCTTGAAAGGCAACCAAAAGCAAAAGAAATTGCCTTATTAATAGGAATGAACCCTGAGGAAGTGGAAAGATTAATGAGTCTTTCAAACGATACATCATCTCTTGATTCACCTATATATGAAAACGGCGATGTTATTGATGATATTGTTGACGTCATGGAAGGAGACTATAACAGAGGTCATGTTCAATTTGATGAAATCCCTCCTGTTGAAGATATGGTTAAAAAATCAGGAATACCAGATAGAGAAAAACAGATTATCAAAGAGATATTCTATGATGGAATGACCTTGAAAGAATCAGCAGAAATTCATGGTTTGACAAAAGAAAGAATAAGACAACTCAAAGAACACGCGCTTTATGAAATAAGGGAGTTTGCTTTTGAAAATAAGAAAAAATCAGAGATGCATCTTGATGAAAGAAGCAGACAGAAACTATCTCAAATATTATATTAAAAAAATAAAAAATTTAAAGTTTCTTTTCATTAATCTCGATCAATATCCTTTTCAGGAATGCATCAATTTTCTGAGTACCTTCAACATTATTGTCTCTTGTTCTCACAGAAACAGTTCCTTCAGATTCTTCATTGTCGCCGACAACCAGGATGTAATTAAACTGCTCAAGCTGAGCATTCCTGACTTTCTTTGGTATTGATTCAGAGCGTGAGTCAACTTCCACCATGATGTCGTTTTTCTTGAAATCATCTGCGATTTTTTCAGCATAAGGCTCATGCCTGTCTGCAACAGTAAGTATCTTTACCTGATTTGGAGATATCCACAGAGGGAACTTTCCTGCAAAATGCTCGACAAGTATGCCAAAAAATCGTTCAAGGCTTCCATATACGACCCTGTGAAGGATAAATGGCGTGTGCTTTTTTCCATCTTTTCCTTCATAGGTTATGTCAAACCTTGAAGGAAGGTTGAAATCAAGCTGTATTGTAGAACATTGCCATTCACGTCCCAAAGCGTCTCTTATCTGCACATCAAGGCTAGGCCCATAAAATTTTGCCTCGCCTTCCATCATCTCGCAGTCAAGATTAAGTTTTTTCAGGGCATTTAGTATAGCACCCTGAGCCCAGTCCCAATCCTTATCTGTTCCAAGGTACTTGTCTTTTTTCTTTTCTCCCCTGATTGAGAGAGTGAATTTGTATTCCTTAAAGCCAAAGACCTCATACATCTCTTTTATGAGTTTAACTATATCAATTATCTCATCCTCAAGCTGCTCATCAGAACAAAATATGTGCGCATCATCCTGAGTGAAAGATCTTACTCTGAAAAGCCCGTTAAGGACTCCTGAAAGCTCATGCCTGTGCACATGCCCAAGCTCTCCTACACGAAGCGGAAGCTCTCTGTATGAATGTATGGTTTCCTTGTAAACAAGCATTCCTCCAGGACAATTCATAGGCTTTATCGCAAAATCTTTTTCATCGATCTTTGTAGTGTACATATTGTCTTTGTATAGTTTCCAGTGTCCTGAAGTCTCCCAAAGCTCTCTTCCCAATACCATAGGAGTCTTTATTTCCTGGTACCCTCTTGCATAATGCTTTTTTCTCCAGAAATCTATAAGCCTGTTAAGGATGACCATGCCTTTGTGATGGAAAAACGGAAATCCAGGCCCTTCTTCATGAAAACTAAATAAGTCAAGCTCTTTTCCTATTTTCTTGTGGTCGCGCTTTTCAGCTTCTTCCATGACCTTAAGGTATTCTTTCAAAAGCTTCTTGTCAGGAAACGAAATACCATATACGCGCTGGAGCTGCTTATTTTTTGCATCACCTTTCCAGTATGCGCCTGCAAGCTTTGTGAGCTTGAATGCCTTTATGTATTTGGTGCTGGGCACATGAGGACCTCTGCACGGATCGATGAAATCATTGTTTTTGTAAAGAGATATGGTCTCTCCTTCAGGAAATTCTTTTATCATCTCAACCTTATAGGTCTCGTTTCTTTTCTTCATCTCTTTAATAGCTTCATCTCTTGAAACCTCAAGTCTTTCAAAAGGAATGTCAGAATGGACAATATCCTTCATCTTCTCCTCGATCTTTTTGAGATCTTCAGGAGTAAAATTTTCCTTGACATCAAAATCATAATAGAATCCTTCTTCCACAGCAGGACCTATGGTAAGCTTTGTCTCAGGATAAAGATCTTTTACCGCCATTGCAAGAACATGCGCAGAAGAATGCCTGAATAAATCGACACCCTCTTTATCGTGAAATGTAAGTATCCTTATCTTAGAATCTGTAGTAATGGGAGTTGTAAGGTCTGTTGCCTTGTCGTTCACAACAATTGCCAGTGCAGCTCTTCCCAAACCCTCTGAGATATCCTTTGCAATATCAAGCCCGGTTATCCCTTTCTCATGTTCTTTTTTTGATCCGTCCGGATACTCTATTTTTATTTTTGCCATTTTTTTAAGAAGGAGTGTTGAATTTAAAAAGGTTATGCTAAGAAACAAAATATGTATAAAGTAAAAAAGAAAAAGATCATACGAAAAAAAGCTCTGATTTTTTTGTATCCTAAAAATCCATATCAAAAATACGGCTTCATATTGCGTACTTTAGTGGATTTTTATGATTTAAGGAATTGTATGGTCATAGGATATTTCCATTCTTCCCCTTCATTTGCCTTTACAGCCGCCATTATGCAAAACACAAGGTTCATTATACTTAGGGCAATAAGAAGAACAATTCCAATCACGACAAATATAAGGATAGAAGAAATAATCGAGTATATGATCAGGCTTATCTGCCAGTTTAAAGCATTGGCTGACTGCCTCTTTACATCCTTGTCTTCACCGATCACATAAATTATCAATGGCCCTATGAAACTTGTAAATAATCCCAATATATGCGCAAGCATAATAAGCAGTTTTTGGTCTGATTTCGATGCCATAAGTAAAATTTAGATTGAATTCTTTATATAAGTTTCCATAAAAATCATAATCATTGTAAAAAGAATCTTAAAAAAAAGAGAAGGGTATGGAGTTTTTCTTTCATATCATACAATCGATTCAACAAACTTACATAGATAACTCAAACCGACAGCTATTCCCCGAACTGCTAGAAGAGTACTCTTGCAGGGCAAACCCCCAGAAAAACGAAAAGAAATTTTCAATAAATATCGTTTTTTTCTTTTATCAGTTCACATGCAAATTTTGCTGTCAAACAATCATATCAAGATTCATTCCTTAAAATTCAGGTCAGAAGTCATCTGTTTTAATGCTATTAATTAATTATTTTAGTGAATCTTCAGGCACATTAATCATCTTGCACTATGTTTACA
>JBKHIF010000068.1:0-7167 GCA_046538795.1 Candidatus Woesearchaeota archaeon
GATATAATCAACAATAAATCAAAAACAAACCATACAAAAATATAAATTAAGATGAAATTCCTGTCAATATGAGAATCATCGATGTGTCAATAATGGACAAATTTGATCTTTGTGCATTCGAGTCTGGAAAACTGCGCTATTTTAATGATTATTCTCTTGATGATTATCCTTTTGGAGTTCTTGATGAAACCATAGTGCATGCTACAAATCCAGACAATTTAGCATCTATTATTAAAAAACAGAACATTATGCCAAATTCAATGTTTAAACAGCATGGAATAAATACCCAAATTGCAATCGCATTTCCTGCGGAAGATAATCACAAAAGAGAAAATGATACAAAAGTGTACTTTTCAATACCATTTTCCACAATACCTGAAGACTCAATCAATCTGCATTCAGGATTAAAAAAAGGTTATGACTTTTATGATTTTGACGACAGCCCAGCCTTCAAGATAAAGACAGTAAGATTGTATTTCAACAAAAAGATATTTCTCTCATATGTTGGAACAGAAGCAGAAGATCATAATCCTCTTATCATATATACACATGAAGGTCCTTTTCCTCTAGAAGATATATTAGAAGCAATACTTATACCTCATGAAAATAGATTTATACTAGACGATTTTGAAAATAGATATGATGAAAAAACAATTCTGGTAAAAGGAATAAAAGAAAATACAGATGCAAGCGATTATATAGCTTACTTAAACTGTGCATATTTCCTGTTCAAAGAAAATATAAAATTAGAAAATCAAAAAAGAGAAAAATCAGCTTAAAATTAAAAAATCTAATATTTCTTGAATTTAGATGCGACATCAATCAGGTCGACGTTGCTTACAAATGCAGATCTGCAACAGTATCTCTTAAGTCCAAGGTCATCCATGACTTTCTTAGGCTCTTCACCTTTAGTTGTCCTTTCCTTGTACTCTTCCCAATGCTGAGCGATGGGTTTTCCACATGAAAAACATCTTATTGGAATCTGCACTTTTTACACCTCTACCTGTATGATTTCTGACGTTTAGCACGAGCCTGACCATGCCTGTTTGGCTTAGCTGGTTCTTTTCTTCTTACATCTGAAACAAGAAGCTGTCTGTCATAATCTGCGAACATCTGTTCGACATTTTTGTCTTTTGTGAATGCTACAAGTCCCTTGCCGATCGCAACTCTTGCTGCATCAGCCTGAGAAGAAACGCCTCCACCATTTATTGTGACTGAGATATCGATTTTCTTTGAACCGTCTCCTAAAAGAAGAACAGGCTCCATTATCCTCTCTTTTGAAAGCTGAGGAGAATATATCTCAATCGGAGTCTTGTTGATTATTACCTTTCCACTGCCAGGCTGGATAGTTGCACGTGCGACAGCAGATTTTCTCTTACCGGATGTATGGACAATCTTATTGCTCTTTTTCATATTTTAGCACCAAGTCTGTTTGATAAAGTTTTGATATCAATATATTTCAATGAAGGAACCTTTGAGATGTTTGCTTCCTGAAAAGTTTCAAGGTCATGTTCTTTTAATTTTTCAGGAACACCAATATAACACTTTATCCTCTTGAAAGCATCTCTTCCTCTGGGCTGCTTGTATGGAAGCATCCCTCTTATGATCCTTCTAAGAAGCTTTTCAGGACTTCTGTGAAGATAAGGACCTTTTCTTGGAACACCCATCGAAAACAATCTCTTGTATTTTTCGATGATATCTTCTTTGCTCCCTGTGATTATAGCTTTCTCTGAGTTTACTACTGAAACTTCTTCACCTAGCAAAGCCATCTTTGCAACTCTTGTTGCAAGTCTTCCTACAATTAAATCATTAGCATCAATAACTTTCATTTTAACCCATTATCTTAACGTTTTTTCCTTTTGGATTTTTCTTAAGCAATTCCGCAAGCGAAATAGCTTTTCCCATCTTGTTGATCTTCTCTTTTGCCTGTTCTGAAAATGTGAACGCAGCAACTGTGACTGAATGATCGATATCTCCTGATCCCAAAACTTTGCCAGGAACAACAATTACATCATCCTTTTTTGTAAACCTGTTAAGCTTAGATATGTTCACGAGTCTTCTGATCCTGGTAGGTCTTTCAAGATCTGTCGCTATACGCTTCCAGATCTTTACATTCTCTTCAGCAGACTTTTTCTTAAGTTCATCTACAAGTTTTCTAAGGTTGATATTCGTTGTATATGTCATTTTCATTTCCGTCTTTGAATATAATTTTTAATTTTTTGTTCCAATATTTTAATATGATGCGGGAGACGAGGTTTGAACTCGCGCAGGCACTAAGCCACTAGGCATTTGAAGTTTGGGCTTTTGACCCTGACAATGATTTTTGTCAACTGCCTCAACCTAGCCCGTTTGACCACTCCGGCACCCCCGCAAACGAAAGTAAATATTTGCAATATATTCACAAAATCTATTGATTTTGGAATATCAGCAACCTAAGCGAAAGTGTAAGTGTAATGGTCATCAATTATCATTTCTTTGCTTTTTCAAGCTTGCCTATCTCTTTTGCAAACTCATCTGATGTATCTTTAAGCTTTTCGCATGCAGCAATCACGATCTCTTTAGGATCAAGCTGGCCCCACGACTCAACGTCAAACACAAAACTGTTTGAATCATAGTTAAAGCTTACAATATCATCACAGACACCCTCGCAAGCATCTGAAAGCTGATTCTTGATTATAAGATCAGCATCAATCTTTCCGTTCTTGAATACATCCTCAGGATACTTTTCCTTGAATTCTTCAAAATGCTCGGAATCATTGTTCACATTTATTTTAAAATCATTAGTGAAATAAACATGAGCAGGTGAATGTTTTGCATGATCTTTTCCATATCCAAGGCTTGCGATTGCCTCAAACTCAAGTTCCTGGCCTTCCAAAAGCTTTACGATAGGTGTTTTTGGATTTACAGGAACAACCTTTGGATCAGCTGATTTTATCTCTGATGCGTAAACAGTCTTTGGACCTTTTGCACTCAATGTTAACTTAAGATGTGATTTTGCAAGATATTCTCCTTCAGGCAGATCGGAAGGAGGAACTTCATAGCTTTTAAGATCAGTCTTCAAAGGAAGAAGGCCAAGCCTATGAGCAATCATCTCATCATAAAGTATCGAGTTGTTTTTTCTGAACTCAACTTCCTGGATTGCCATTGTAGGTACTTTGTTTATCATGATGCGCCTAATTGCATTTGCAAATGCTGCATCAGTATCACTCAAAATGAACTTCAAAAAATTTCCTTTTTTATTCACAAGTTCAATTTTCATTTTATACACGCCTACCTCTTTTACCTCCTTTTTTCCTGCAGCCATCATGAGGAACAGGAGTTACATCCTCAATGATTCCGATCTTTAAGCCCTTTCTTGAAAGAGCTCTTATCGCAGCCTGTGCTCCAGGACCTGGATTGCTTGGACCTTGATGTCCACCAGGGGCCTTAATCTTGACATGGATTCCTGTTATGCCTTTTTCATGAGCTGCATCTGCAGCAGTTTTTGCTGCAACCATAGCCGCAGTAGGCGAGGATTCCATCCTGTCAGATTTAACGACCATACCGCCTGAAACCTTTGCAATGGTTTCTGTACCGGTTATGTCAGTTATATGGATTATAGTATTATTATAAGATGAATAGATATGAGCAATGCCCCATTTTACATTATCAGCAATCTCTCTCCTCATAGGTCTTTCTCTTTTTTCTCTAACCTTCATTCTGATTCACCTTTTTTTTCTTCAGACTCTTTAGGCTCCTCTGAGTTTTCCTTAGAACTTTCAGGTTCTTCTGGAGCAGATTCAGACTTTTTTTCTTCAGAATCGTCTGCTTTTTTTTCAGTAGGACTTTCGTCTGATTTTTCAGGAGCTTTTTCCTTGTTTTCAACAACAGTTGATCTTTCAGGATGATTTGGATCATTCAACGATGAACCAGATGAAAAGCCAATATTTGCCTCTTCTTTTATTCTTACCAAGTATGATGGTGAAGTTATCTTCTTGCCATTAACAGCAATATGACCATGTGTTATAAACTGTCTTGCCTGATCAACAGATCTTGCAAATCCTTTCTTATACACAAGTGTCTGAAGTCTTCTTTCAAGCACATCTCTTATCCCAAGTCCAAGCACATCAGACAATGTTGCCCTTAATGATAAAAGACCCAACGAGCTTAATTTATCTATGAAAGACTTCATCTCCTTTTCTGCCTGGGCTTTTCTCTGGACCTGCTGAAGTTGAGGAGTCAACTTCTTTGACTGATCTGAAAAGCTGCTCAAGACAGAAACCATTTTCCAAAGTTCAGTCTTATTCTTAAGCCCGTACTCTTTCAAAAGCTCTCTCTCATTTTCAAGCCTCTGCCTTTGCCAAGGATGTCTTGGTCCTGTGAATTTTCGTCTTATTTTTTTTGGATCTCCCATCTTAATAACCTTTTATAATATAATAGTATCAAATTTATTTCTTACGCTTAACACCAGTAACCTTTCCTTTATTTCTTCTGAAATTAGATTTTGTTCTCTGTCCTCTTACAGGAAGGTTCCACGCGTGTCTGAGACCTCTGTTTGATTTTATTTTCTTAAGTCTTTTTATGTCGCTATCTACAGTAAAATCAAGATCAGAACTTAAAAGATGCATGTCTTTTCCGGTCTCATAATCCTTTCTCCTGTTAAGAAGCCAGGAAGGCATATTAAATTTTTCAGGATTCCTGATAATCTCTTCGATCTTTGAGATCTCAACATCTGTCAGTTCAGAAGGAGTCTTGTCTCTGTCTATTCCTGCTACAGAAAGAACAGCATTAGCAAATACATAACTAACTCCTTTGATCTTAGTAAGTGCAAAAGATATCTTTTTGTCTCCATCAAGATCAGTATTCACTATCCTTACGATATTTCTTAATTCTTTTTTCTTTGACTGGAATTGTTCTGCCATTTTTTATCATCACACAATCATTAAATTGAAATAGCTTAAAAAACCTGTTGTTCAACTTTGTACAAGCTCGTAGAAATCAATCACGAGCCCTATTTTCGCTCAAGATGAACTCGGGCCAACAAGCATAATCAACTTGATATTCGACAAAAAACCTGGGTTTATATTTAAAGATTTTGGTTTTTTGTAACCATTACACACTATAACCTAAATCATTCATCGCTTTCTTTACGCTCAAGAAGTATATCGTTGACATAGTCAAGATAATCCTTAAGTGCTTTGTAATATTCTGTTATAAGATCGATGTCAACAGTAAGAGTATCTGTGTCGCTTAATTCAGCAACCATCCCCACATGCCGCTTGTATTCATTTATTATGCTATAATCAACCCTAAGAAGTCTTCTTAAAAGAAGATAAAAATCAATCATCTCATGTATCTTGGAATCATCAGTAAGATTTCTTAATTGGTCGCATTTAAGCCCCGGGCTCTTCTGTATTATATCAAGTTCCCCTTTTTCTTTGTAATAATCAAGCATGGCATCAAGGACAAAATTAAAATAATTAACCATGCGCTGCACAACGCTTTTTATTACATCAACAGTACGGGTATACTTAAGACTTACAAATATGAGGTGATCTATTCTTTTAAGTTCTTCCAGTGCCTCGTGCAGGCGTTCATCAATTTCTTTCACTTTCTTCATTCCTCGCGACAATATTTTCGGCAAGTAGATTGAACTGTTTTGCTTTTTTGAGGTAATCTTTTATTTCTTCAATGCCAAGCACCTCTAGTTTATAATCATCAGAACAGATGACAAACTGGTCCCGTCTTGAAAATTCTATGGGGCTTCTCTTGTGAGCGACAAGCACATTTTTCACATGGCGCAGAAAATCCAGTGTTTCCTGTGTTATTCCATACCTCAAAGCTGCCTTCTCTGAAAGCACCCTGTATTTTGATTCAAATGTATCAAAAAATGAAGGCACTCTTTTATAGGTCCTTTCATGATAAAGCAAAAGTCTCATTGAATTAGTGAGTGATAAAAACATATTCTCCATAACAGCCAGCAAAAGCTTAGGATCTTTTATAAGCGGATAAGTTACAAAAAGCATATGGTCTGCGACCTGAATGTTCTTTTTAGCTTCTTTTCCGTATCTCTTGTAGTCTTCCATCAAAAAATTGATAATGTTTTGTAATTTTTAAAGTTTGTCAAGCATCAGTTAGATCATTCTTTGTTTTGGAGATTCATTATCGCTTCTGCCAAATCTCCTTCGGATTCTTCAATAGCCTTTATTGCCTCATCCCTTGAAACATTAGCCTGTTCCATCACGGTTTCAACATCGTCATCGCTTACTTCAGGTTTAGAATCAAGAGGTCTTTCTGTAGGTTCTCCTACAATCTGATAAGTCTTTTGCCCCATCATATTGACCGCAGAAACCGAAGGGTTCTCAAATCTGATCTCTTTATCTTTTGTTAGAATAATAACTTCTGTAGCATCTATTTCCTGCTGCTGCACGCCCATCCTCTGCATCATCTGGCGCATCTGCCTTTGATTCATTCCAGGTATCATAAAATCACTCCCAATTAATTGATTCCAAGCAAAGAAAAACCTGCAAGATGAAGGATGATTTCAATGATTATCACAATTACAACAAGCACGATAACATGCTCTGGCCTGATCTGTATCTTAGATTTGTAATCATCAAAATATCTTACAATTCCCCCGCCTGATGAAGGCATTCTTATGTTCTCTTTTGCCATACCCGCTTCTAGAATTTATTGATATATAAAAAGCTTTTGATAAAGATTATATGAATTCACAACAGGAACAGAAGATAAAATTGATAAAAATATTAAAAAAGAAAAAAAGCAGAAAAGCTGTAAGCCGCCTTCTGTAGGACTTCCTTTTTGGAACAGTCCCCTCTGACATTCAACTAAGCCTCCATAAAAGAGTTGCACAAGCCAAGGTCTCACCGTTTCACTGTCACCTGCAGAACCGTCTGCCTGTTAACTTATCTTCCTCGCAGAAGACTTCAAGGCTTTCATCCTGTCTGCAGGGCAAATTCGTTTCTGTGTGGTTGCCATTCATTTCTGAATCTTCCTTCCGAAAGTGGCCACAAAAAGTGGGCGGACTTTCCTCACCAAAAAAATGGCGAAAGTCAGACACTTTCCTGCAAAATCGTACAGTTTCACAAGAGTTTATTTATAAAGGTTTCGTCTAAAAGACCACAAAATAGAAAGATGCCCAACCTAAACATATAAAAATTAAGAAAA
>JBKHIF010000069.1:0-7073 GCA_046538795.1 Candidatus Woesearchaeota archaeon
AGTGTTTTAAATAAATTGAAATCCCCATGAAGAAAAAAATAAATATAAAGATCATAAATTTAAGGCAAAAAAAATATCTTGTTATAAATGAATAAGGGTGCTATCATAAATGTTCTACAACGTTGAAATCAAGGATCACATCAGGGTTCCTCCTGACATGTTTGGATTGTCCAAAGAAGAGTCACTAGTGCAGAAAATAAAGCACAAATATGAAGGTTTCATTTCAAGGAATATGGGTATTGTTATAGATGTTCTTTCTCTTGGCAAAGTCGGAGAGGGAATTATTGTTCCTGGTGATGGAGCAGTTTTTTATGAAGTTACGTTTGAACTATTGACTTTTGAACCAGAAATTCAGGAAGTCGTCCTTGGAAGTGTAAAAGATATAGCTGACTTTGGTGTATTCATGACTATAGGTCCTATTGAGGGCATGATCCATGTTTCTCAGACCATGGATGATTTTGTTTCATTCAGCAAAGATAAAGCTTTGCAGGGCAAGGATACAAAAAGGACACTTAAGGTCGGAGACAAATGTAAGGCAAGAATAATTGCTGTAAGCTATAAAGATGTAATGAATCCAAAGATTGGTCTTACCATGAGACAAGGTTCATTAGGCAAACTTGAATGGATACAGGAAGATAAGAACAACAAGAAATGATTTTAATTATAATAATATAAACTATAAAAAAGATTAAAATGGCAAGACGAACTGTATGTAAGACGAATAAGATGTTTGTGGATGATCCAAATTTCCCAAAGAACATGAAGAATGACCCTACAACAACGATTTTCCAGGGTAGGATTTATGTCTTTGACCCGAAGAGATCTATTGTGGCTGATAAGACAGGTGCAGAGCTCAAGGGAGAATATGCAATAAAGATAAGATAGATTATTTGTCCGGGGGTTTTAAAATGAATCTTGAAATAATTAAAGAAAAAGATAATCCTTTGTTATCAAGAAAAAGAGTGACTCTTGAAGGTGAATCAGATAGTTCTACTCCTTCAAGACTTAGCATAAAAGAATTTGTCGCTAAAAAGGTAAAGACAGACTCTTCAAAGATTGCAATCAGGCATGTATATACAGATTATGGCTCAAAAAAGATAAAAGTCATTGCTCATGTTTATGAGAATGAAGAAGATCTTAAAAATACAGAAGAAAAAAGTTCCATCAAGAGGAACACTCCTCCAAAGAAAGAAGAAGGAGAGGCTTCTGCTTAAATTGATTAAAGGTGAATTATTATGGCTAAAAAGCAGACCAAAAACAAGGCTCCAAGCAAGAAATATGAAAAATATGACGCTTCAGGAGATTCTCTTAAGAGAACATCAAAATTTTGCATAAAATGCGGTCCTGGTTTTTTTATGGCAGAACATAAAGATAGATGGACATGCGGAAAATGCGGCTATACTGAATTCAAGAAAAAAGAATGATTACATTTTTTTGATATTTTTTCTTTTAGATTTTTCTAAAAATAAAGGACATGATATTAATCCAAATACAGTTAATAGCCATATAAATGCAAGTATCTTTTGATATTTTGGAGATTCATATCCCCTAAGTCTTATATTTTTATTGAAAATTTCCCTGATGTTGATTCTATATTTTATAAGAGATTTTTCTATGGAGTTATCTAATAATAAAGAAATAAGTTTTATCTGCTGCTCATCTTCTGAAAAGCAAGAAGATCTTCTGTCGTAAGTTTTTTTCCCTGCTCAATCTTTTCCTGTACAGACATCTGCTTTTCCTGGATCAAATCCTTTTCTTTTTTCTTTTTTTCTTTTGTGTACTCGACATTATTCTTGTCAAGCTCTTTATTGATCTGAGCAAGATTGGTAAGCTCTTCTTTAAGCTTTTTATTAAGTTCAGAAAATTCTTCTTTTTTTGCAAAGAACTCTTTATAGGCTTCTTCCTCTTTTTTCTTGAGTTCATCAACCTTATTTGAGAATTCTATCATCTCTTCATGTTTTTTCTGGCTCTCTTTTGCCTTTTTCTGAAGAGTATCGTGTATTTCATCAGCCTCTTTTTTCAGGCCATCGATTTCTTTAGATAATGATTTGATCTTATCATTAAGATCTCCTACTGAAGACGAAGAACCCAAGTCTTTTTTCAGAGTTTTGATTCTTTTCATGATCTTTTGTTCTTCCTGAAAATTCAATACTTCTGTTTCAACTTTAGTTTCAAGGCCTTCAAGCTCTTTTTTCAGCTGAGATGGATTCTTGGAAATCCCCATTGCAGAAAGCGAGTCCTGTCTTTTTTTCTGAAGTTCTTTGATTTCTGCGATCTTTTTGTTTATTTTCTGATTGAGTTCAGTCCTTTTTTTCTTGGAATCCCTTACTGTCTGAGTTAGCTCGTCTCTGAGTTCCCTGTATTTCTTTATATTTGCGATAAGTGAAACTATCTCTTTTGAAAACTCATCTTTCAAAGAAAAAAGCTTTTCCTTTTCAGTATTGGTCTTATCAAGCTCTCCTTTCAATTCAGAGATCCTTGACCTGCAGGAATTTAACTTTCCCAATAATTCTTTTTTTTCTTCAGCTGATAACATTTTTTATCTTTGTTGCTCGTCTTAGTTCAATCAAATAAATTTTATTGCTAAATAAAAATAAAACATTTTTTAGGCCATATATACTTATAAAACAAAATTGATATCATGCATGAATCTGTCTTTAAACAGATTCAGCATGTTGAATAAGTATAAAAAAATTGCTTATAAGTCTTTAGCCGAATAGTGCGCCAAGTCCTGCAGCTGCTTCTTCTTCTTTAGCTTCTTCCTTCTTCTCTTCTTTTTTCTCTTCAGCTTTTTCTGCTGGAGCTTCGGAAGGAGCTGCGCCTGCTGCTGGAGCTGCTGCGACTGCTACTGAAGCGTTCTTGATAGCTTCTTCAATATCCACACCTTCGAGTGCAGCTACTAAAGCTTTCACTTTTGCGCTATCTACTTCAATGCCTGCAGCTTCAAGGACCTTTTTGACATTATCTTCTGTAACATCCTTACCTGCCTTGTGAAGCAACATTGCTGCGTATACGTATTCCATTTTAATACCTCCTAATAAATATTATACCTGTTTTTTTATTGTCCTGCCAACGCATTTAATGCAGAAGCCTGAACCTCTGCTTTTGCGAGTATGTCTGATATTATGTCTTTTGCAGGGAATGTTGTTTCAATAGCAACTCCCCTTGACTCTGTTGCTGCTTTTGTTATTAGAGGGACAACAGTCTCCTTGCACAAATAACCAATTTCTGTTGCAAGAGCAAATGCGTCTCCTGCCATCGTTCTTATATTTGCAAGATATTCTTCTGGTTCTATTGCAAGTATGTCTCTAGTAAGTATCTCTCCGTCTTCATAAGCTGCAACAAGATCAAGACCTATTTCCATAGGGTTGATTCCAAGCCTTGTTAGTATGCTTGCTATGTTTTCTTTGATCTCTTCGCCTTCTTTCACAACAAGAGAATCTTCTTTTACAACAACTTTACCGCCTTCAATACCTGCTTTAATTCCGCACTGTCCTAGTTCTGATATGATAGGACCTGGTGCAAATGAAGTAGGTCCTGCAGGAACAACAATATCTTTTGGTGCTATCTGTCCTGCTTTTGCAGGTGCAGGAGATTTGTTTTTCTGCAGTGTCTGGTAAAGACTGAAAGGATTTTCGTTTGAGAAAAGCAAAGCAGGCATGCCTTTTAGGTATTCCTTGAGCTTTCCTATGTCTTGCTTTTCTTTTTCGAGATCATCGATTGCAATCTTGATAAGTCTTCTTTTTGCCATGTATATGGTGACATCCTTTTCCCTTAGCTGAGCTCTCATATTCTGAAGCTGAGGGGTAGGAAGTGATTCCATGTTGACTGAAGCGATTATCTGATGCTTTTTTATCAGTTCTTTTAATTTTCCTACAATTTCTTTTTTGTACTGAGCAACGTGAGCCATTTTATGCCACCTTCACTGGTTTTCCCATAGTTAGTTTTACTATGACTGATTTAACATTGTTTTCTTCATTTGGAAGACTGTGTATCAATTGATTATATAGTGAAGCGATGTTTTCTACAATTTCATTTTCATCCATCTTTTCATTGCCAACAGCAGTATGTACTATAGGTGTTTTTTTTGCAATTACTCTTTCTGTCTGCTGAAGTCTCTCATAAAGAGGCTTAAGGTTTGTTTTTGGAGGAACCACACATCCGGCTTTTGGATTTGGCATCTTGTTCTGAGGTCCAAGAGTTCTACCAAAAACCATAGCAACCTGCGGCATGATATTTGCCTGTGCTATGAAAAAGTTGAATTCGTCAGCTAATTTTTTGAGTTCCTTCTTATTATCTTTATAATGTGAAAAATCATCTGCTGTTATTGTCTTGTCACACACTTTTTCTGCTTCATCTTTTAGTTCAGGTCCGACAAGAGCGCAGATCTTGTTTTTCTTTCCAAGCGAGTGAGGAAAATGCACAAATACATCTATCTGATGCTCTGGTTTCTTGAAATCCAGACTTTGTAGATTGACAACAAGATCAAATCTCTGTGTGAATTTCCTTTCTTTAGACTCAGACTTGGCCTTTTTAATAGCGTCTAATATGACTTTTTGATCCATTTTTTCCTCCACCCTCCTAATCTTGTAAGGCAACAAGGTAGTTAACGGGATTTTTAGGAATATTTCCTGTTTTAAGGCGATAAATTAGAGGTTCTTTTTAAATGTTTCTATCTGAAATATTTATTTGGACTTTCATTAAAGATTCTGGAGCCATAGTTTGATTACTAAAATAAGGTCGGCAAGTGTTATGTTGTTATTTGTTTTCCAGTTATATATGTGTGTGTTCATCTCTATTGTTGAGATCTGTCCATCAGAATCAGAATCTGCATAATGACAGGCATCTTCACCAGATTCAATCCATGTTATATTGATATCATCGAAATACAGTGTATTTTCCGGGGAATTAAATGATACTCGGTAAACAAGCTCTCTGCCTTTTTCAAGCCCATTGAGAGATCCATGATTTTCTGCGATCATCCATGAGTTTCCTCCATCAACACTTATCTCTACTGTTATATTGTTGTTTTGATCAGTATTTTCTTCAGTCCATTCAATCAGTTCTATTTTGGTTATGTTATTTTCTGCAATTATAATATTTGATGTAAATTGCCCTTGTGGATTTCCTGCTCCAAAATATGTGTTTAAGTATATTTCTTCAATTTCTGTTTCGTCAAGACTTCTGTTAAACCACATGGGTTGATAGATATATCCGTTTAAGTAACCGCCGCAATTACCATCAGAAAAACAATAAGAACCAATGCACCATTCACCTGAAGTTCCGGGCATACCTGATACACTGCTTGAACCTGATGATGTTGAATTTATATATACTGTCTTAGAACCAGCATTTTTGTCATAAACATTGCATATATGAACCCATTTGTCTTGTGAAAATACATTTGAAATATCAAGACGATTCCATCCATCGAAATTTGTAGACCACCTATATACGTCAGGAGTATCGCCATCCCATGTATCATATCGGCTTGCATGTGCGAAATTGTTTCCGCTGCTTGAACTTTGCGGATTAACCCACCAGCATAACGTATGTGATGATGATGCATCAAAACTGCTTGAGTGGGCAGCGCAGATAGAATCATCACCATCAAGTCTTAAAGAATATCCTGAACATGAATTTGGAACAACCAAGCTTTGTTCAGGATTTCCATTTGTAAATCCCCCATTTTCTATTCCCATATCATTATTTTCTTTAGTATCTACTCCAAGATTTGATGGATCTTCAAAAAGATATATAGATACAAGATCTGGATCAGAATCTATGTCTGTCCCGCTTCTGAAACTGATCCTTGATGAATGAAGTTCTATCCCTTCAGAGCTTGATGCAATACCTGTTGTATCTGAAAATTTATCCTGGTAATATGAATATGAACAGTTTATTGGTTGGTAATTTCCACTGCAACAATATCCTGACCCAGGGTTATAAGAAAATCCGCCGCAGTCACATTCTGAATTTATTTCTCCTTCATTGCATGAATTAGCGCATTCTGAAGAACTATAAACTCCTTCGCAACAATATCCTGAATCATAAGAAGATCCTCCACAATCACATCTTGAGGTTATTTCTTCATCAGTACATGATGGGCACGCTTCTTCATCAATTTCCCCATTACAGTTATTGTCTGTGCCATCGCAGATTTCAGGAGCACCTGTGTATCTGTTTTCATCAAGAGGTGCACAGTCAGTTGTGTCGGGATCGCCGTCATCGTCATCATCAGGATCGCAGACATCACCCATACCATCTGAATCATGATCTGCCTGGTCTGAATTATGGTAAGAAGGACAATTGTCGTTGCAGTCCGGATAACCATCACCATCTGAATCAATATCAGAGACTCCGCAGCCGCATATTCCAGGAGATGTCTTTTCAGGATCATTTGGACATGAGTCACATGCATCTCCCCTGCCATCACCATCTGAATCTGCTTGATCGGGATTAGCTGTGTTCATGCAATTATCATCACAGTTTTCTGTTTCTCCGCCTGTGCAATAATTATCTGATGAGGATCCACTTTCATCTCCATCGTTTAGTATGCCGTCACCATCATTGTCAGGCGTTATACTTCCATCCCAGCCAGCCATTCTTGCCAAAATCCACCACATGGCTTTTGCAATCCTTACAGCTCCTGCTTCTCCTATGTGATCTCCATCTTCTGTATGTGAGATGAGATTCCAGCTTTCATCAAAATCCATCATGTTGTCTGGATGTATTCTTGGAAAATCATGTCCGTCCCAGGAAATAATATTTTCTTCTCCTGCATCATTGTGATTCAGGATATCTGCATAATCAAAAAGATAACGATTATTGTTGCTTACCCAGTTCCTGATATGTTCGTGTTTTAGATAACGCTGATAACCTCTTTCTCCAGAGTTTCCTCCGCCGTCCACAGGACCTGTCGTGAAAAAAACTTTTGTGTCATAATCATTATCAGCTACATGTTGTATATATTGTTCTGTTGCCTGGATGTATGTATCCATGCTTACAGTGTTTCCTGTAAGGCTTGAATCTTCACTGTTAAGCCCCCATCTCATGTCGCCATCAGGACCTCC
>JBKHIF010000013.1:0-27649 GCA_046538795.1 Candidatus Woesearchaeota archaeon
GTGCTTTTTTCTGAGTACTAAGGAGGAGTTATTTTTCTTTCGGAGATACTGTTTTGATTGCATTCTGGTGCCTATGATTGTTTTTTAGTGCAAAAAATAAAAATAGTGTGCTGAAATTTCCTTATCTATTAATTTTCTTTGTTTTCTTGGTTTTTGCAAGCTTTTTCTTTGTTATCTTTATGTATGGGTACCTGCTTATAAGATCTCTTTGGAACACAAAGACATACAAGAAAACACAGCTGAATGCAAGTTCAAAAAAAAGAGTGATAACCATAGAACCATATATTCCAAAAAGCCTTAGCATCTTAAGGGTCTGGAATATGAGAAAAATAACTATGGCAATAAAAAGGAGGTCCCATGATTTCCTGTGTTCGTGCTTAACTGTGCTTATCATGAATACAAGGCAATAGATAAGAGTAAAAACTATTATCGCAAGATTTGCGATTACAAGCATAGCTTCCAAAAATACATATTCCATAAGCATATTTAATATCAGTTTAGTTTAAATAAGTTTCGGGATAAGATTTTATGGATTTAGATAAATTTCCTGAAACCATATAGACGAATTAACTTTCATATATGTGCATTAACTATTACTTGATAAAAAAATATGAGACTGACATAAGTATCATAAATTGGAACTGATTAAAGTAAATAAGTCCAATTTATCATTAAATTTATAAATCACAGAGAAATTATCTTGATCATGCAAAAAACTGATGATCGTGAGATTGTTGTTCTAAGCTTAGGAGGCTCTCTTATCGCTCCTTCAGGGATAGATTATGATTATATGAAAAGATTGAGAAAGGTAATCCTAAAACACATTGAATCCATGCGTTTCATAATAGTTACAGGAGGAGGAAAACCTGCACGTGAGTACATAGATTCTGCATCCAGGATAACAGCTATCTCTTCAGAAGAAAAGGACTGGCTTGGAATATATGCCACAAGGATGAATGCCTTGCTTGTAAAGACTATTTTCAAAGATAAAGCTCACGAAAAAATCATAACAGATCCAACTAGAAACATAAATTTTGACCAGGATATACTTGTATCATCCGGATTTCATCCTGGAAATACCACAGACTATGTTGCAGTACTTCTTGCAAAAAAGTTCAATGTAAAAACAATAGTGAACCTTACAAATATAGATTATGTCTATGACAAAGATCCTAAAAAATACAAAAGTGCAAAACCTGTGAAAGATCTTAACTGGAATGAATTTTTTGAAATCATGGGAAAAAAATTTTCTCCGGGCATGAACTCGCCGTTTGATCCTGTTGCTGCAAAAGAAGCTCAGGAAAATGGTCTTAAAGTACTTATCGCAAATGGGCATAAAATAGCAAATCTTGACAAGCTTCTTTACGGAGAGATCTTCAAAGGAACTATAATACAATGATTTTTCTAAAATAGAGATAGATAAACTATTTAAACACATCTTGACTTATTTTTCATCATGCCAAAAGTTAGCCGGGAAAAATTCAAGGTATTCAAGAACGTATTTGATGAATCCACGCTTAATATTCTTTTCAAGCTAGGCTCGAGAGGGCATTTTGAAGAGCTTGTATCACCTGTCCTCATAGGAAAAGAATCAAATGTTTTTTATGCTAAAAATTCAGCAGGAGAGCCTATAATCGTAAAGATATATCGTGTTGAAAACTGCAACTTCAATAAGATGTATGATTATATACGCCAGGATCCCAGATTTTTAGGTCTTAAGAGACAGAGGCGCAAAGTTATATTCTCCTGGGTGCAAAGAGAATACAGAAACATATTCAAGGCAAGAGAAGCAGGTGTAAACGTACCAAAGCCTGTTGCTGTAATGGATAATGTTCTTCTTATAGAATTTATTGGAAACAAGAAAACTGATCCTCCTGAAGTAAGTCCCCAGCTGAAAGATATAGAAATAAAAAATCCAAACGCATATTTCAAAAAAGTGATAAACAACATGAAAAAGCTGCATAAGGCAGGCCTCGTGCATGCAGATTTGTCAGCATTCAACATACTTGATAAGAACAACGTGCCTTATTTCATAGATTTTTCCCAGGCCACGACCAATGAAAGCCTTGATTATTTTCCTCTGCTTGCAAGAGATGTAAGGAACATCTGCATCTTTTTTTCCAAAAAAGGTGTTTCTGCAGATCCTGGAGTTATCTTTAAAGATATCACCGGAAGAAATATTGTATTATAACATCTTATAACATAGAGATTGACTGAAAATAGTTGCTTTTGTACTAAAGCTTTAAAAATCAATGCAAATTATTTTCTGATATGGCTGAATATTCGTATGAACTCAAGATCCCTAAAGAAAGGGTTGCAGTGTTGATAGGTATAGATGGCACTGTGAAATCCAATCTGGAAAATGAGACAAAAACCAAGATAAAAGTAGATTCTGAAGAAGGAGATGTCTTTATCAAGGGAGATGATGCAATACTTCTTTTCAATGCAAGGGAAGTTGTAAAAGCCATAGGAAGAGGGTTTAATCCAGAGATTTCTTTTCTCCTCTTGAAATCAGATTATATGTTTGAGTTGATAAGTCTCATGGATGTCATAAAATCAAAAAATTCTATAAAACGCCTCAAAGGAAGAGTAATCGGCCATGAAGGAAAAGCAAGACGTATAATTGAAGAGATGACAGAGTGTCATGTCTCTGTATATGGGAAGACAATTGGCGTAATAGGACGTGCAGAGCGCATAGGTTATGCAAAAGAGGCAGTAAAGAAGCTTATCGAAGGAAGCCCTCACTCATCTGTATATAAATGGCTTGAAAAGAAAAGAAAAGAGATGGGCATGCAGGATATTTTCTTTTCACGTGATGAAAACAGCGATATAAAGGATGAGTTCAGAAAAGAACTCTGAGTCCTGATAATTTTATAATGTCTTTTTTTGGCAAATATATTTCATTTTATTCGGAATTGTTTCAATAATTATCAAATAAATTAGAAATCTTTCTGCTTGTTCCGAATCTTTTTCCTTTTTCTCGGATAGCTTACAGATAATTCTGCAAAAATCTCTTTTTAATGATCATATTATCTTTATCTATCGATATTTGAGGTGGAATAAATGATCAATTATCAGCAAAACCTAAACTATGATGATGGAAGTGGCATTTTTGGAGAATATCTTAAAAAAGCAAATGATACTGTATCTCCAAAAGCAGTAAAGCAGGTCTATAATTCAACGCTTGATGATATAAACGAATTCAACAGAGTGTTGTTTGGTTCAAGATCTCCTGTGAAATCTTTGGGAAGAAAGATAAGAAATCGGATAAAAGACATATTTTCTGATAAAGAAGGAATCATTGAAAAGATGGAAAAAAGAGTCAATATACTTGACTATTGCATATCTGACGTCCACATGATGAAAGAGGTTGCAGAAAATGCCTATGACCGCCTTGAATCTCTTGTGGAGTCAAATTATGATGTGCTCTACAGCATATCTACAAATATTCCTTCTTTGATAAGTGAAGCACAAGATGAAAAGACAAGATTGATACAACTTTATGAAAGGCGAGAAGCTGATGATACTCTGCCATATGAACAGATCACTCTTGGGAAAGAAATATTTACAGGAGAAAATGCATACAAGGCAAAAGTAAATGAAGTCAAGATAAAGTATGAAACAATGAACCTTCTTGCAAACATACTTAAGAGAAATAAGAATTATGCAAGTACGCTTATTGATGTAGCTACATTCTATGAGCGTTCTCATGTAATCGGAAAAGCAATACGCACTCAGATGCGGGCTCACATAGAAACTCTAAAGAGTGGAACAATGCTTGCTGAAAGTGCAAATAGTCTTGATATAGTCTCAAGCGATCTCATGGCCCTTTCAAACCAGGCAGATAAGATATGGCTTAGATCATGTCAGAAGATATCAGGGTTGTCGAGATCTTTGGAAGACAAGACCTATGCAGAAGATAATATAGATTCTCTCTCTTCAGTCTCTTCAGGAAATCTTGAAGATGCAAAAAGATTCATAGACCATGAAGAAAAGGAGATAAAGAATCTTTTTAAGAATCTTTGAATTGTTTTTATTTCTAAATTTTGGGTTTGCCCTGGAAGGGTACTTCTTTGGAGCAATACCTCGCCTTTGAAGGCGAATTTTGAAATTAGAAAATCACGTCAGCTGCGAAAGCCGTAATACCCCACACTTCAGTGTGGGGATACCTAAGACTTTCAGTTTTAGGGATTATAAATTTTTTAAATTTTTAATATGCTTGAGCAGTGATTTTCTTTATTTTTTTTCATTTTTTATTGATCTTAATTACAATCTATATTTTTCAAAATGATAAACTTTATTAATCAGTTCCGAACAAGTCTTTTTATTGCTTATTTAAGATTGTCTTCCTTAAGGCTATCTTCCAAGCAAGGTTTTAATTGATATTGGTGCTAAATATATGGGTGATGACGCTTCTACAAAAGTGACTGCAGAGACCATGGCTAAAGGCCATAGGGATATTTCTATTGCAGAGTTTTTTGAAAAAAACAGGCATCTTCTTGGATTTGATAATAAGAAAAAAGCTCTTCTTACGACTATCAAAGAGGCTGTTGATAATTCATTGGATGCTTGTGAAGAGGCAAGGATACTCCCTGAACTTCAGGTTGAGATTATAGATATGGGCAATGACAGGTACAGGGTTGTTGTCGAAGATAATGGTCCTGGGATCATAAAGGCAAACATTCCTAAAGTATTTGCAAAACTTCTCTATGGAAGCAAGTTCCATGCAAGGAAACAGTCAAGAGGACAGCAGGGAATTGGAATTTCTGCTTCGGTCATGTACGGACAGCTTACTACAGGACGCGCTGCAAAGATAAAGTCTAAGACAGGACCTAATAAGCCTGCGCATTATTATGAACTTAGGATAGACACTACAAAAAACAAGCCTGACATACTAAAAGAAGAAATTCTGGAAGATTGGATAAAAGACCAAGGTACAAGAATAGAGATAGATCTTGAGGCAAGCTATCTTAAGGGGGATCAGTCTGTAGATGAATATCTTAAAAATACAGCGATAGTCAATCCTCACGCAACAATTATCTATACTAATCCTAAATCTGAGCAGCAGATATTTCCACGAGCAACAGAAAAGCTTCCGAAAGAAGCAAAACCTATAAAGCCGCATCCTTACGGTGTTGAACTTGGAACTCTCATAAAGATGATCAACACCACTCAGGCAAAAACTCTTCAGCAGTTCCTGACAACTGATTTTTCTAGAGTCGGAAGCGGAACTGCAAAGTTGATATGCGAAAATGCAGCGATCCCTCCAAATACAAAGACAAAAAAGATAAGCAGGCAGCAGGCAGAAGATATCTATCACGCGATAAATAAGACAAAGATAATGTCTCCTCCTACAGATTGCGTTGTGCCTATAGGTTCAGAACTTATCGAAAAAGGAGTTAAAAAAGAGATCAATGCAGAATTTTACTGCTCAGTTACAAGACCTCCTAATGTTTACAGAGGTAATCCTTTCATAATAGAAGCAGCAATAGCTTACGGAGGAGAGATATCAGGAGATAGTCCTGTACAGGTATTAAGGTTTGCGAATCGTGTCCCTTTGCTTTATCAAAAAGGAGCATGTGCAACAGCAAAAGCCATAAGCAGCATAAACTGGAGGCCTTATGGACTTTCCCAAAGCAGTGGAGCTGTACCAGTAGGACCTGCGATAGTGCTTGTCCATCTTGCAAGTGTCTGGACACCATATACCTCAGAAGCAAAAGAAGCTATTGCTCATTATGATGAGATAATCCAGGAGATGAAACGAGCTTTATGGGAATGCGGAAGAAAACTTTCATCTTATGTCACTAAAAAGAAACGTGTGAAAGATGAATTAAGGAAAAAATCATACATAGAGAAATATCTTCCTTATGTAGGAGAAGCTCTTCATGAGATACTTGGCATAGGAAAACAAAGTGAAGAGCAGGTAAGCATGATACTTAAGGATATGCTTGATAAGACAAGGAAGATTACGCAACTTAAGGATCGTGACGTCCAAGAGACAAAAGGGGCTTTTGATGAAGAAGATTCAGAAGATGAAAACGACGATTCAGGAGATGAAGATTACAATAACGATGATTATTCAGATGATGGTTCTGATGATGATTATTCAGATGATGAAGAGAGAAGATCAGACCAATCAAGCCTGAATTCATATGTTGATGAATAATAAATAAGACAAAAAGTGATTATTTGTTAAACATAATATTTAATTGATAAGTTAAAATCGATAATAAGTTGATTGATATGGCGACAAAAGCAGTAAAATCAGACAATTTGGTACTTAAGAAAATAAAAGATTCTGCTAATGATATCTATATGGACATATTAAGACGTGAAAAACCAAGCGTGAGCATGCCAATAAGGTCTCTTTCAAACGTTACATACAATGCAGAAGTTGGTTATTTTGAGATGTCTATGAAAGAAAAAGAAAGAACCCTTACAGCATCTACTGTAAAAACTTTTGCTCAGACTCTCAAGATGATGTCTCTTTCAAAAAACCTGGTTGAGACAGATGATATTGCTACAAAAAGGGAAGCTTATTATGTTTCTAAGAACTGGGGAGAAGCTCGATTTAAGGAACAGCCTGAATCAGATTCTGTCATGGATGATGTTGAAGCTATGTTTAGAGTAAACAGGGAACAGCTTGGTTTCATACCAGAAGAAAAAGGCGGTGCTGTTTCAGGGCAGCTTGTTGTTGTTGACATAGATCCTGAAACAGGTGAAGATGTGAAGATAGATTGCACAAAGATGGGTTCAGGAAGCTATGCCATCCCTAATTCAGTTGAACAATTGAGGTTTGAGACAAAAGCAGATTTTATCCTTGCGATAGAGACAAGCGGTATGCATCAGAGGCTTGTAAAGCATAAGTACTGGAAAAAAGCAAATTGCATTCTCATTGCGCTGGGAGGAGTTCCTACAAGAGCGACAAGAAGATTCATAAGAAGACTTTCTGATGATAAGAAATTACCAGTATATGTATTCACAGATGGAGATCCATATGGATGGTTAAATATCTATAGGACGCTTAAGGTAGGATCAGGAAACGCTGCTCATATAAACAAGTTTTTCTGCGTTCCACAGGCAAAATTCTTTGGCATAACTGCACAGGACATAATTGATTATAGACTTCCTACACATCCTTTGAAAGATATTGACGTAAAAAGGATAAAAGATGGTCTGAAAAATGATCCTTTTGTTCAGGAATACAAGCTATGGCAAAAATGCATGAAAGATCTTGTAAAGATGAAGAAAAGGGCAGAGCAGCAGGCATTGGCAAAACACGGACTTAACTATGTCATGGAAAAGTATCTGCCAGATAAATTAAAAAATGCAAAAAGCTGGCTTCCTTAGTAGGAGCTTTTATCATGGTCTTTGATTATTTTATCAATTATGTATTGCAGACTTGTTTCCATTTCTTCAAGAAGCTTCATAAAGTTCTCTTTATCTTTAAACAAACTGACATGATATTCATGGAAATAGATTATTTTTTTCATGTTTGGTCTTATATTTTTCTGCAAGATATCGAGTGAAAGCCCAACATCATTATCCCATTGTTCTGGTGTTGTGAAATGCCATGGAAAACAGGATATCAGCGCAGGAGATGTTGTCTTGAAAAGTTCAAGTATCTCTTTGTCTTTCAGTGCTATATCGGTTATCTTTATTTTTTCATCAAGTGTTAATCTTTCTGAATTTTCTTTTTTGATAATATTTTTTTTAAGGCAGAAATCAATAACTATGCTGTCAAAAAGAGTATTATACGATTCAACTATTTTGAGCCAGCCGTCAAGAAGAAATATTTTTTCTGGAGTCAGTTTTTTTCTTGTGTCTTTTGATGGATTCCAGTATGGATAAGGATTATCTTTAGTTGATATAGGTTCCCATGATCCCGGATTGATTTTTTCTATGCTTATCTTTTTCCTGGCTTTAGCAATATCTCCTATCAATTCAAAGCGCGCTATATTTTTATCCTGTGCTTCGATAAATGAAGATATATCTTTTATTTTAGGCAGGATCCTTTTCAGGCAATTTTTTGAATCTCCGTTTTCCCAGTCTCTAACAATTATTTTAGGAGCAGCCTTGTTCAGTACAGATAGTGTGTACATCATGGGTTTTGCCTGCTTCATGCTTTTTTGTGCAAGCTTCCATTCAAGTTTTTCAGGTGCGTAACTTGATTTTTTATCAGAATAATTTGCTCCCATCAATATATCTTTTACCAATACATTGTAGATTATAGCATATATTTCTGTATATTCTGAAGTTATCTTTACGTTTTCAGACAGGATATCTTCTTTAGAAAAACATTTGTCTGGAACAAGCGCTTTTGTCTTTGGAAAACCATGCATGAGGATTTCAAAAGTTCTCTTGTCGCATGCTCCTTCAGGAAAAAAGAACCAGTCAGGCTTTCCTATTTCTTTTTTGACTGTATCAAAATCAATTTTCATCTGTGCATAGCACAATATGTCTGAACAAAATGGGAGTATTGCATGGCTGTATGCAGAAAAACCAAGAGAAATATTTTTTTCAGAAAATGCATTTTTCAGATTCTCTATGATTTTCTTTGTATAAAGCCTTACCTTTACATTTTCAGAATTAAGACCCAGATCAATAGTCCATCCCTGAAGTTGGACGTTGTGCTTGATAAGGCCTTTTGCCATGGCTTCTGAAGTCGGAAGAAAGACGTCTCTTAGATTATCAAGAAACCATTCTTTGAATTCATAAGCTGGCTGATAGCCGTGGATAAAATCATAAAGAGTTTCCATAAGAATGCATTTATTTTTTTGCTTATAAATATTATCTATAATTAATAGCTGACAAAAGTAAACTATATGATTTTTTAGCCACCCTAAATTTTGAAAAAAGAAATCTTAATTGAGGTTTTATTGAGAAACCTCGACTTCAACAATCCTGATCTTTCTTTTGCTGGGTTTTGCATCCCATAGATTGATCAGTTTATAGTTCTTTATGCTGTTCTCTTTTGCATATTTTATTGCTTCTTCTTCTGACTTGAATGTTTTGGGTCTTTTTTCTTTCTGGAAGTAATTAACCCTTCTCATCCTAAACTTTCTTTTTTGTCTTGTGTGTGTCTTTACCATTTTGTTTCCTTTGTTGTTTTCTCTGTTAATCAAATCCTATTTATTAATTTATTGTTTATTATTATGGTTGAATCTCTTATAAGCAGATGGCTTAAAATAAACCAAATGCACTTAATATTTTTAATATGGTGGCTGAAGGTTAGCCAACAGTAATCAGGGAATTGATTCAGAAACTCTGCTTAGTTAAAGATCAGGGAGAGATTCCCACGAACTGCAAAATCAGTTCACACTTTAATCGTGTTGGGCATTCACTTCGTTCAACCCAACTCAATACGGGCCAGGGAGGATTCGAACCCCCGGTCTCAAGCTTGCTTCTTCTGTGGATTAGAAGGCTCGCGCATTATCCAGACTATGCTACTGGCCCTTTTTTTCTAAAAGAGGAAATAGGCTATTTATAAATGTTTTGACTATGCATTGTTTACATAAGATGATTCTTGCAGAATTCTATATTACTTGTTTTTTCACATAATTCAGATTTATCTTTTTCTTTTGCAAGGTGGATATAACATGCATCTTTTATCTGGGTGTTTGAAATTTCAGTGCAATGCTTTTCTTTTAGACCAATAACTGCATTGCAGTATGCCTTAATATTAGAATCAAATATGATTTCACAATTTTCTATGTTGTCTTTTATAGCTAGATTTAATATGCACCAGTCTTTGGAAACCTGATCTCCTGAACAATTCGTTTCTTGTGTATGGATGCCTGAATCAATATGAAATTCCTGATTATTTTTTGCGATATCTGAAAAAAAGATTATCATAGAAATAAGCAATAAGAAAATCATGATCATAGAAAGCACAGACAACGAATCGAGTCTCTTTTTGATATTGATCTTATCATTTTTATCGAACATGAAATATTATTTAGAAGAATGATTTATAATGTTTTCTTTGATTAATTAAGAAAATCAATCTCAACTTCGAAAGAATCTTCTGTGGGGTATTCTGTAACTATTGCACATCTGTTTTTGATCTTCTTGGAAAGTTTTTTTGCAATTTTTACTGAAGTTAATATCCTAAGCTTATTTTCATCTCTTGCAATCATCTTGTCTTTTATCTTGAAATCTTTTTTCAGGTTTTCTTCAGTCTTTTTTAGAGACTCGAGAGTTTTTTGATTTTTCATTGCCTTTATTTTTTTCTGATATCCAAAACCCGGTTCAAGCCCTTTAGGGTAAATAACACCTCTTATCAGCATTCCTTCGGGGTCAACAACATCAAATTCCTGTCTTATATTCTCTGCCCGTCTCATTATCCTTTTTGCAAGCTGGACCTTATCTTTTAATTTAGCTGTGCAGAAATGAACATCAAGTTTTATGTTGTTTTCAGATACGTAAGATAACAATTCTTTTGCAAGCTTATCAGAACCTTTCACAGCATATGATGTCTTGTTCTTGGTCTTGAATCCCATGTCTGATAATCTGCTTACTTTGTTATCTGCCATCTCAAGTTCATTCAGATTGATAAAGTTAACTTTTTCCTCTACAAATTCAATTAGTTTTTTTAGTTCCGTCCCTTTTCCTGGAATGACCGGAACTTCAATTCCTATCTTCCAGTTGTATTTGATAGCAAGATTAATCCTGTCCCAATATTTGTTGTCATCAAGATCTGGATGAAATCTTATCTCATCAAGCCCTGCCATATAAAGTTCTCTTAATGACTCATTTGAAACAAGATCAAGAGATGTGTAAAGATGTATATGAAAAATCTTTTTTTTAGTCTGGAATTTATCTTTAAGAGATTTTATGAAACGAACAGTTCTATTGAGCCTTGCAAGCGGATCTCCGCCTGTAATTCCTGCTCCTGCAGATTCGCAGAGTTCTGCTTCTTTGATAATCTTATCTACCTCAGTCTCCTTGTCAATCTTTTTTTCATTTGCATAGATGACGTCTTTGCTGTACTTGTCATCAGATAATGGGCAGAAATAGCATTTTCTTGGGCATATGCCTGTAACAAATAAAACAAGCTTTTCTCCTTTTACACAATACTTACAGCCATCTGCAAGATTACCTAATTTTTTTGAGTAAAAGCCAGTATTTTTGATCTGCATAAGACATATTGTTTTTCAATTATTTAAAAAAGTATGTGGAAAAATAAAAAAATCTGGATAAAGAAGATTAAGCTATTGGTTTGATTTTTCTATGGGAACCATCATTCCGTTTGGACTGTTTTTGTCAACTACATAAACAAATAATATCTTCTCTTTTGTCTCTATTTTTTGGCAATTGACCATGCTGCTTAAATTCATTTTGTTTCTTATCTTGCGCGGTATAAGAAAATATTTTGTCGCTCCGTTCTTTCCTCTTGTTGCTATGTTTGTCTCAAATTCAGCAACATTTTCTGAAAAAAGATGCACGTTGTTGAAATGTCCCTGCAAGCCTATTGCTTCTTCATAGTCGACTTCCACTTCAAAAACAATCTGTTCTCCGTTTCTCTTTGAGCTTGTTATCTTTCCCATTTCGCTTCACATCCTTTTTTTATCGATTAACCCTAAATGAATAACAATTATCCGATAATGCGAACAAGATATATATTTAATCAATGTATTATATATATAATTTCACAAAAACATATATTTTTTAATATACTATGATTAACCAGATATATGGGTGAAAATATAAGGCGAAAAATAATACTTCACGGTCCTTCAACGCTTTCTGTATCTCTTCCATCTAAATGGGTTAAGAAAAATAATCTTGAAAAAGGAGATGAGATTAATATCAGTGAAAAAAATTCTGTCCTTATGATAAGTTGCGATAATATGGCAGAAGACAGGACAAGGATAGTTCTTGATACAAAAGACAAAAGCGAATCTGTCATTAAAAAATTTCTATTGTCATGCTATAGAAAAGGTATTGATGAGATTGAGCTTTTATTTGGTTCTTATGAGTGTATTGATTTTTTGAAAAATTTTATCAATGATATGATGGTTGGATTTGAGATAATAAAGCATACTGCAAATAACATTACTATAAGAAGCATATCAGTACCTGCGATAAACGAATTTAAAAATTTAAAGCGAAGACTATTTCTTTCTGTTATAGAATACTCTGAAAATATGAAAATTATCCTTGAAGAAAATACATTAGATAATTCTGATCAATACGACTCTCTTATAGGAAGCATTTCAAGGATAAGCAATCTCTGTTACAGGATACTTGTGAAAAATAATGATCTTGATGACAGGGTGCATGAAAGCATGATAGTTGCATCCCTTGACAGGATAGGCAGCACATTGTTTGATTTTCTTTCTGAGGCAAGCCATTCTGTTGCTGATCTTAGCAATATAAAAAAAAGATATGTATCCACCATAAGCTTGCTTCGATCTGTCTATGAGACCCATTATAATTATTCTTTAACAACTTATTCAGTTCTTGTCGAAAAGCATAAGAAGAATTCTCATGAAATCATGAAAGATCTCTTTTTTGCTGAAACTGATTCTGTTATCTGGAGCAGACTTTATAGTCTTTCAGAACGGATCGCCGACCTTTTTGATCCTATCCTGGCTCTCAACTGTAATCCCATTGACACTAGAAGTCATGCTGATCAGTGACTTAAGTATTCCTTTTTCATCACATGAGTTACATTTATTCATTATATCTTCCCTTGGTTTTTCTTTGTTTCTTATTTTATAAAGATACATATATAACTCTTTAAGCTTTTCATGGAGTTCACTCTGGATATTATCATCCATTGTTCTAGTCTTTTCCATCCAATGTATGCTAAGGCTGGTCTTCCTTAGCTTATTGTAGAATTCAAGTTCATCAAAAAGAAAATTATATCTTTGTTCATCTATAGATTCCTTGATATTTTTGATCTTTTCATGATAATGTTTCTTAAGATCATTTAGTAAGTTAATATCTTCTCTTATCTCTACATGATCAAATATGTCCTGCATATCGTTTTCGTTGTATTCTTTATAAGAGATATCATAATAGAATATATTTGACAGCAAAAATCTTTTTGTATCATCAAAAGTAGATTGGTTCAGTCCCTTGAATATAAGATCTATTATTTTTTCTTTTTTATCTTCAGGAATAGATATATCCTGTTCGTCTCTGTTGACCAAAGAGGATATCCTTCTTGTATCAAAGAATCTTTCTACTGAAGAAAGGTTTATCAGGACATTATCTGGGTTTATGTATCTTAATCTAAAATAAGGATCCTTGTCAAGAATTTGTCCTATCCTCTCAAGATCTGCATATATGTCTTTATTTGCAATGATTTCATACTTGTAAAGGATCTTATCAAATGATTCTTTTATCTTTTTGCTGTGGTATTCATAAACCTCTTTTGTATCTTCAAGTTCTGCCAGTTGAAGAGTTATCAGGTTATCGATCATTTTCTTAAGAAGTAGAGCTAAGAGCTTTTTTGCAAAAGGATTTTTTCTTTTTTCTTTTTTGATCGTTTCCAAAAGGTCAGAAAGCCTGATTCCTTCTATCTCCTGCAAAAGGACATAATTTTCACAGATATAAGCTTCAGGAGCATTGATAAATGAAAGTTTTGAAAGCATAGGATTATCTATCTTTCCTGTTCTTGCTTTTTTCAGTTCTTTATTGTGTTTTGCGATCTTTGAAAATATTTCTCTTTTCAGGTCACCATCTTCTTTCTTCTTAAGCCTGTATATTTTTCCATCTATACGCAATAATATGCCTTTTTCAGGAAAATTATCATGAGATATATCCTTTCTGTAATATTTCAGATAAAGCCTTATTAGTTTTTCAGCATCTTCTTTTCTGCCTTCAGAAAAATATCTCTTCAGGGTATTTAGAACATTGATCTTTTGCGTCGTGTTGTTTCCTATCGCTTTTTCTTTAAGAAGATCATTTCTTTCATAAAGATTCTTAATCTCGTTTTTCAGCATGATTCTTTCTTTTCTCAAATCATCGATAATCTTCATCAAGTCCTTTTTTGACGGCATATTTATGGATAATCTAATTGTTTTTATAAATATGATTTGTTTACTTTTTGAAAATAATCTGGTTTTTTATCCTGTTACTCCCGTAAATATTAAAAACAAGCTTTTTGATTTTTAAATAAGAAAACCTAAAAAGGGGTGGTTTTAATGAAAAAAAATGTTTTGTTAGTTGTAAAAGTGTTAACAGTAATGCTGGTTCTTGGCGGACTTTTCATGGGTTCGACAGCTCTTGCAGGAGAATCAGTGCCTGAAGTGGTAGCAGATGGCAGTAAAGATGATGGGTTATTTCAGCCATTGAGTGGATGTAAAAATGCATGCGGCTGGTGTCCTAATGATGGTGCATGTGATTTTGCTCTAAGGTGCTGCTAGATTTCTTATTTCTTTTATAAAATACATGTCGGCCAGCGTATGGCTGGTCTTTTTACCTGATGCTCTTGGAAAAACCCAGTATGCATCATTTAATATTGCATTTTCTTTTTCACCAACATGATCTGATAATAATTTTTCCAATATAATTTTTTTTGACAAAACATATTCAGAATAATTGTCATTGTCTGCATATATTTCTGGAATAAGAAGCAATAGTCTTGCAGCAGCAGTCGTATCCTTTGAACTGGTTTTTTCATCATATGAAAATGCAAACAAGTAAGGTATTTCGGGTTGTTCAAGTATCTTGTTGTTAAGTTCTATTGCTTTATTTGAATAGCTCTTGTTTTTGGTTTTTTCATAAACAAGATGATTTGCATATGCTGCCTGAAGATAATCCCTTGTAAATACAGATGAATAATTTTTCAATGATTTATCAGTTAATATGACTGCTCCCCCTTTTCTTACTCCGCTATGTGAACTGTCTTTTAGAAGGATATTTTTAGTCGCAATATTGTTTTTCATAGGTTCATCAAGACCCATCTGGTTCATGATATCCTGTCTTGCAATTACACTTTCATACATATAAGCATCATCTTCAATATTCATCTCATTGAATTTATCCAGTTTTTCTTTTGCATAGGAAAAATAGGTTATGTTTCCTGTCTCATCATATAGCCAAACAAGAAACTCAACTGTGTACATATCTTCAGTACCTGTAACATTAACCCTGAAATTATCAAGAAGGAATATTGTGTTATAAGCAACCTCAACCAGCTTATCAAGATACTTTATATCTCCAGTTATCTCATAAGCAGGAGCTAGAGCATAATAATATTTCATGCTTACTGAGCCTTCATCAACATCCATATAATATATCTTATCTGCATATTCTATAGCATAAGGAAGAACTTCAGGGAAATCTTCAGCAACAGTGAAAAGAATATTTACAAAATAACCTATGTCATCAGAATCTTCTTCTAAAAAGACCCAGTTTCCTTCCTTATCCAGATAGACAGGGAAAAGTAATTCTCCATTTGCTCCTGAAAAAACCCCTTTCTCTAATGGTTTTATGATCTTTTGCTTAACAATGCCTGAATAAAGCTTTTCAGCCATCCTCTGGTTCTCGGAAAGGTCTATTCCACGTCTCTCTATTCTTGATGCAATCGCCCCGACGCTGTTATATTCATCCCAGAATATTTTTCCAAGATAAAATGCATTTATCAAAAAGAAAAATATTATTATGGCAAGACCTGCAATCTTTACCTTTTTTCTAAGTTCGATTAGTCCAAGATCTTTAATCACTTGATCTTCAGAATCAAATCTATCTTTTGGATTTCTGGAAATACCTTTTTCAATAAGCCTCTTAATAGATTTATTCAAATTTACTGATGTGTCAGGAGGAATCACAACCTTTCTTTTTTTCTTGAGCCTGATTATTTCCTTGTCGCTAATACCATTTTCTTTGCCAAAGGCCTGTTCTCCGGAAATCATCTCATAAAGAACAAGAAACGCCTGATACTGGTCAGTTTTATCATTAAGCTTGAAATGTCCTTTTCCCCAGCCAACTTGTTCAGGGGCCAGATAGGGAGTTGTTCCCAAACTTTTGAATACGGAAAGATCATCAATATCTGACCCTTCTCTTTTGAGTTTTGCAATCCCAAAATCTATGAGATATGCCGAGACTTGTGAAGGAGAAACATCATCGAAATAAGAACTAACGCTTTCCTTTTTGAACTTCTTGTCTGAAGATATTATTATATTATCCGGCTTTATATCAAGATGAAGAATGTTCTTTTCATGAGCATGTTTTAATGCCTTGATAATCTCTTTGAATATCTTAAGGGCAATTTTTTCAGGTATTGTTTTGCCTTTAGAATGATATGAATCAAGGATCTTTTTTAAAGAAACCCCATTTTCTATGTGCTGAGACCTTATGAAAATATTATCTCTTTTTTTTACTATATCATATATGACAGCGATATTTTTGTGCTTCATACCTGCAAGGATCTTTGCCTCTCTCTCAAATCTCTCTTTTGCAATAGGGTCATCAAGTTTCAGGATCTTTATATCCTCGAGCCGCATCAGGTTTTTGTTCTCAACAAGCAAAGAATGAGAAAATCCGCCTTCTCCATGGATCTTTTTAATGTCAAAATCGCTTTCCAGAACGCTTCCTATCATCTCTTTGATAGCATCTCCTTCGCCCATGGATAAGAAGATTTAGAGAACATTATTTAAATCTTTAGAGCCATGCAATAAGATTTATAAATCTTCAGCATTATCTTATGGTTATGGCACAGCTTACGCGTATCAAAGTTGTACTTGTATTCCGGGACATGAACTTTTGTTCAGATGTAAGAGGAAAGCTTGCTAACATGGATAATCGCTATGAAATC
This sequence comes from Candidatus Woesearchaeota archaeon, assembly GCA_046538795.1. Classification (GTDB taxonomy): domain Archaea; phylum Nanobdellota; class Nanobdellia; order Woesearchaeales; family CAZJJJ01; genus JBKHIF01. Next base: position 16,772 of record JBKHIF010000013.1, read on the forward strand.
TATGAAAGCTCGCTTACAGGAAACTATACATCTCTTATAATGAATCAGTCTCCTGATGTGATAATTATGGATGTAACAAAATCAGATGAATTAAGCGATTCTGTCATAATGAATCTGTCAGGAGATTCAGATATGAAACACATTCCTCTCATATTTCTTTTATCTTCAAGAAATGACGAAGTCATAGAAGGCATGACTCAGATGTTTTCAAGAGATTTTATGAAAAAGCCGATTGATTACGATAAGCTTGACGAGAAGATCAAGAAATTAGCATCTGAAAATCAATGATCAGATAATTATACAGGAAAGTTTTTTATTATAGGTATTACTTTTTCTATCAATGCAAGAATTAGTCAGGATACCAGGCTCTGAAAAAATAAAGATAAAAGAGTCTTTTGAAAAAAGATACAGAGAGATTCTTAAAGATGAATATGATGAATTCATTAGGTATTCTTTAAGTTTTCTGCGACAATCAATAAGAGTAAACACACTTAAAGCAAATGTCGATGAAACAAGAAAAAGGATAGAGAAAAAGGGATTCAGTCTTGAACCAATTCCATGGTGCAAAGAAGGATTTTGGATATATGGAGAACGAAAAGATATAGGAAATCTTCTTGAGCATTCCTTGGGTTATATCTATGTGCAGGAGGCAATGTCTATGGTTCCTCCTGTCGTTCTTGAACCTAAACCCGGAGAAAATATTCTTGATCTTTGTGCAGCACCCGGATCAAAGACAACTCAGATTGCACAATACATGGAAAATAAAGGGGTCTTGGTTGCAAATGACATAACTCCTGTTCGTGCAAGACCTCTTGGAATAAATGTACAAAGATGCGGGATACAAAACATAATGCTTACGCTAACAAGAGGACAGGAATTGACTAAAAGATTTCCTGAAGGATATTTTGATAAGATACTTGTAGATGCTCCTTGTTCAGGAACAGGAACAATAAGAAAATCTCTTAAAACACTATGGCAGACATCTGAAGGATTTGTGAAAAAGATGGCGCGCGAACAGAAAAAACTGGTAAGCTCAGCTTTCAGGGTTCTTAAGAAAGGTGGTACAATGGTATACTCGACCTGTACTCTTGAACCTTCTGAAGATGAAGAGACAATATCTTATCTTCTTGACAATTTTGATTGCAAGACTGAAAAGATACTTCTTCCTAAACTTAAATCAGCAGAACCTATTACTGAATGGAACAATAAGAAATTCAATGATGGAGTCAAAAATTGTCTTCGTGTATACCCTCATCAGAATGATACAGAAGGATTCTTTGTCTGTAAAATAGTTAAGTTATGATAAAATGATTGTTTATTTTAAAATAGATAAATTATATTCTCAAAAATAGATAACTTTTTATACTATTTTTTTCTTACAACTGGCAATCGAGAGAAAAAGATAATGGACGTGTTAGATTGAGTGATTTAGAAGATAGGTGCGACGACACTGATATTGATAAAAGACGATGGGAAGGGGACATCCACAGGATAATTTATAGTTCTTCAGATGCAGATAGGACAGATCTTGATACTGAGATTGCAATGATATTTCAATATCTTGGAAAATCTGTTCCAAGAAAAACTTATAACGTAGATAATCAGAAAACATATGATTCTCCTTTCAATATGCCTTTACCTATTCCAAGAAAAAATCATCTAAATGGTCCATATTCACAGTATAATCCTTCAATCGGTGGTTATATTCACGATGGTGATTAAATCAGATAAATTTTATATATAGTTCTTAATTACTTTGCATTCATGCAGTACGGTAAACATGATGTTGCGATATTATTGAAAAAAAACAAAAGTACTTCTGGAATAAAATTTTTATCATCTTTAGAAGGGATAGTAGATGATTCAGGTTGGATTGTTTCTGGATCATCAAGATCTTCAATTGATTTTTATAAAGATCTCCCAAAGCCTCTGGATCATTATATTTCAGGTTCTTGTTTTAGATTATCTGGTAAAGATGGTTATAATCACGAGATGCTTCATGCGATTGTTCCTGAAGAAAAGACAAAAGATTATGATTATGGGATAATATTTGATTCAGATGGTATAGGTCATATCGCAAGCTGTTATATATCTATGATAAATCGGCATAAGCATCAGCTTGCAAATGCATTAAAAAAAAAATACGGCTCAGATAAAGTTGCTGTTATTAAATCATTTCCTCTTGATTCTGAAAAAAATATAGATTTCTAGACATTGAAAATATTTTCTTAAGTAAATTTTATATAAAGACAGTTTCAACAAGCACATTATGCCTGAATATAACAGCAAGATTAAGGAACTGGAAGATCGTATTGCAAATACAAAATACAATAAGAAAACACAGCATGCGATAGGTCTATATAAGGCTCAGATTGCAAAACTTAAGGAAAAAGAGACTGCAAGATCGTCAAAAAAGGGAGCTACAGATGGTTATGCAGTAAGAAAGACAGGTGATGGAACTGTTGTTTTATTAGGATTTCCAAGTGTTGGAAAATCTACTCTTCTAAATGGTATAACAAATGCAGACTCAGAAGTTGGAAGTTATGCCTTTACAACATTAAAGCCCATTCCAGGTCTTTTGGAATACAATCACGCAAAGATACAGATTCTTGACATGCCTGGAATAGTCCATGGAGCTGCATCAGGAAGAGGACGTGGAAAAGAGGTTCTTGCCTGTTTAAGAACTGCTGACCTGATACTGATCCTGTTGGATGTAAATCATCCTGAACATTATAAGGCTATTGTAAAAGAGGTTCGTGAAACAGGAGTTCGTATGAATGAAAGAAAGCCTGATGTGAAGATCATAAAAACATCCAAAGATGGAATAAAGATTGGGACAACAGTAAAACTAAAAAAGATTGATAAGGAGACCATGACTGGAATATTAAGAGAATTCAAGATAAATAACGCAGATATTGTCGTAAGAGAAGATATTGACATTGATCAGTTTATTGATGTTATTGAAGGAAACAAGAAATATGTTCCCTCAATACTTGTAATAAACAAGATTGATACTATCTCAAAAGAAAAGCTTTCAGAGATAAAAAAAAAATTTAATCCTGACCTTTGCATCTCTGCAGGAAAAAAAGAACATCTCGATGAACTAAAGGATGTAATATTTGAAAAGCTCAACCTTATCAGAGTATATCTAAAAGAACCTGGAGAGGACGCAGACATGGATGTTCCTCTTATCATGTTCAAAAACTGTACTATAGAAGACGTTTGTGAAAAACTGCACAGAGATTTTGTATCCAAGTTTAAATTCGCACGAGTCTGGGGGAAATCAGCGAAATTTCCCGGCCAGAAACTCATGCTTCAGCACAACCTTAGGGATGGAGATGTGCTTGAGCTTCATATGAACTGAACTATCTGTATTCTCCAAGTTTTCTGACAAGATCTTTATTGTTCTGTTCAAGTCTTTGGCATGCGATTTCTGTATTATCTTTCAGTCTTTTTTCCAGATCGAAAATATCTTCCTGGACTTGTGATTCTAGTGATATTCTGTTTTCTGCTGAGATATAGCTATTTTCTCTATATCCTATCTCGTGATACCACCCTTTTATTGTATTGATAACTTCCTCTTCGCTTTTTTTGAATTGTTCTTTCCATTTGTTATTTTCTTCAATACATTGAGCTACATACTCAAGCTGTCGCTGTTCTTTTCTGCATCTTTTTTTTTCTTTTCGTTGTTGCCTTTTTAGTTCTCTTCTTATCTTTCGTGAATCTGGATTATATCTATTAAAGATGTTTGTATATGTCATAAAATTAGATAATTTAACATTTTTAAAATGAATTTCTTATAAATATTTGAAAAAAATTCGATAAGCTTGGAAATTTTTCAGAAATATTAGAATTATTTTCAGGACAATCTTTTCTTTTCGAAAAATCTACTAAAAAAATAGAAAAATAAAGCCCTAATAATCAACAGATAACTTGTTTAGGGCATATTTGTTCATCAGCGCCATAGAATCATTTGCATATCTTTCATTTAGATCAGAAATATTATCTGAAATTTCATGTGATAGTCTATCTCTCCTTCTTTCTCTTATATTTTCAATAGTGTCACTTAATAATTGGCGTGCCTGATAAATTGAATTATCAAGATCATCAGCAATACATCTGCTCAGGTCATCTGCCATTGGGTTTGTTCTTAGATTATTATGACTTTGAAAAGCATCATTGCAGATCATATCCAGTATTTCTTTTTGTTTAATATATGTATTATTTATTTCACTGCTTTTTTCGATTCCATAAGCCTTATAGCTTTCTATTGCCTCGTTTCTGCCTTTTAGGCTTCTTGCGAGATCTTCTCTTTTCTGTTGTTCGCGTCTCAATTCTCTTCTTGCTTTTCTGGGATTTGATTTATAGATGTTTAAAAATCTTGTATTTATCATGTAAAAAGAGAATGCAGTATTTTTAAAATGAATTTCTCTGGATGTTCCGGAAAATATCCGTTATAAATAGAAGTTCTTCGATTATAATATAGGTTTTTTCAGAAAAATCTTTTCATTTCGGAAAATTTACAAAAAAAATAGAAAATTTATGATCTACCCGTGAGTTCTCAGTTGTCTTAGGCTATACCTTTCCCTAAGATCTCTTGAATCAGTAACAAATCTTCCTATGGAATTAGTTGTTTCATAATCATTTTTTAAAATGTTGAAATATCTTTCTTCATCTCTTGTCCTTTTAAAAGATCCGGAAATCAATTCCCATGCCTGATCAATTGCATCTTCGTTCATATCTGCAACTAACTGGCTATAATCATCAGCAAACTCATTTTGTCTTATGACTCGGTCATCAGAATCCTTAATATGCCCCAGATAGATTGAAAGACCATCCAGTTTATATTCACAAAATTTTTCTATGCCATGAGTTGTTTCAATTTTTCTTTCGTTTATATCTGTGAAATCCTGATGTTCTCTTTCACGAAGAGTCATGAGATTTCGCTCATAGCGTCCTCTGGAAAGATTGCTTCTCAAAGTCTTCATGCCTCTTCTTATTCCCGATATAAGATTGTTTATTCCCATATCATATATAGTGTGACAAATACTATATAAATGTTTCGTTTTTGTTGTCACTTGTTGGTGATTAATGCGTGTTTTTTTCAATATGTATATAAATGAAATCGCTTTTTTGGTGTTATATGGTGGATGTTTCAGTTGTAAAATGCAATGATTATGATATTTTTAATGTTAAAAGATCTCTTAAAAAATCTTTTGATCTTATAGGCGGCATAGGAAAATTTGTGAAAAAAGATGAATCTGTTCTTCTAAAATGCAATCTTTTGGCCTCTGCAAAAAAAGAAAGAGCAGTGACTACCCACCCTGCATTTGTGGAAGCTCTTATAATTCTTCTCAGGGAATCAGGAATAAGAAAGATTGCGATAGGAGATTCTCCTGGTCTTGAAAGTGCAGAACAGGTAGCAAAATCAGTTGGTTTATATGAAGTGTGCAAGAAAAATAAAGTAGAGATAATAGATCTTAAAACATCAGGAACAAAAGTAAGTGAAAAAAACAGAAGGATAAAACGATTTACCCTGGCAAAAGAACTTGATAATTTTGACAGGATAATAAATCTTCCTAAAATGAAAACTCATTCTCTTACGGTTTTTACTGGAGCAGTCAAGAATCTCTTTGGATGTGTTCCTGGAAGAGTCAAGGCAGGCTTTCATGTAAGATTACAGCATCCGCTTGAATTTTCTGATATGCTAATTGATCTTTATGATACAATAAAACCTGACCTGTCTATAATGGATGCAATAGTCGGAATGGAAGGAAACGGTCCATATTCAGGTATTCCTAAGAAGGTTGGACTTATACTTGCAAGTGAAAATGCAATTGCTCTAGACAGGATTGCATGCAGTATATTTTCCTTGAAAAATGTCCCGCTTTTCAAAGCAGCATTATCAAGAGGTATAAAAGAATCTGTAATGGACAATATCGATATTAAAGGAGAGAATCTTAAAGATGTTTCTCTAAAAGAAGTTAAGCATGCAAAAATCTCTATAATAACAAAGCTTCCTTCTTTCATAACTAAGACATTTCAAAAAATTTTATTTAGATATCCTTCTGTAAATGCTTGCAACTGCATCTCTTGCGGAAAATGCAAAAAGATGTGTCCTGCTGATGCTATAAAGATTGAGCCTGAAGAAAAAACTGATAAGAAAGTTCCTCATTTTGATTACAGGAAATGCATACGATGCTACTGCTGTCATGAGATCTGTCCTAAAGAAGCAATAGTATTGAAAAAGCCTTTGCTTCTGAAGATATATTATCTGTTCCATAGAGATGATTAAGGAAATCTGGCTTTATTATATATAAAGACATTTTCATTCCCAAACCCAAAACTTATAAATGAAATCCTAAACCTTTTTTGCTATGGTAATAACACATGCAAGAACCCAGTCGCCAAGTTCTATAAACATATATAAGCAGTGTCCAAGAAAATATTATTATCAATATATTGAAAAAATTCCTACAAAAACAAATATACATCTTGTAAGAGGAAGCATCGCGCATAAGATTCTTGAAGATTTCTTCTCAATAGAGATAAAGGATGATGATCCTCTTTTAGGAGATACGCTTTTCAGGTGGATAAATTCTCTTTTTGAGAAAGAGTGGGAAAAAAACAAGGATGATCTTTCTTCTCTTGATATGGAAAAATCTCAGCTTGATTTTTATAAAGAGGAGACAAAAGCGATGCTCAACACATGGCTTGGATCTTTTCTAAAGCGACTTTCAAAAGCCCACGACAATCCAAGCAAGGCTTTTGAAATACTTACGCCAAGGATGGAGGTATTATATCATTCAGATAATTATGGAGTGAAGGGTTTCATAGATGTTATTGAAGAAATAGATGATGAGGTCAGGCTTATCGACTATAAGACTTCAAAAAAAGCCCATCTTTCTGATGCTTATAAGCTTCAGCTTGCGATATATGCCCTTTTGTACAAAGAAAAACATGGTGTCATGCCCAGAAAGGTAGGAATATCATTTCTCAAGTTTGGAGAGATCCATGAACTTGCTGTTGACCAGAAACTTCTTGATTTTGCAGAACTTGAAATCGAACTTATACATATGAATACTCAGTTCAGGAACAAGGAAGATTATCCAAAGAACATAACTCCGCTTTGCAAATGGAGCACAGGACAATGCGACTTTTATGATGTTTGCTTCAAGAGTAAAAGATGATTTCAATTAGAAAATCACGTCTGTTGCGAAAGCTGTAATAACCCTTCCTTTAGGGTGGGGATCGGCTTGAGCAGTGATTTTCTTTATTCTTAAGTATTCTGAAAAATCCATCGCCGAAAAAATGAATATTTCATTATAGAAATTTATTTAAAGGCGCAAACATCCCTGATTTTCACTCTTGATAGATAGATAATCAGTTTTATGATTTTTTAATGGTATGAAGTGAGGGGTAATAAAATGGAACAATGGTATGAAGAGCTGGATTTTGAAGAAAATCCTTTTAGCACAAATCCTTCTAATTTTGTAAAGAATCTCGTCGGCAGAGAAGATGTTATAGATGAGCTTATGTATCGCGTAAGAGCAGGAAGCATAGTTTTTGTTGAAGGAGAAGAAGGCATGGGAAAGACCTCTCTTCTTAGGTATCTTATAAAAAAGTTCAGAGGAAGAGGAAAGGTCATATTTGTAGATTGCGCAAAACTTGAGAAAGAGCTTAACATAGAAGACCTTCTTGTGATGAGAAACGGCTTCATGAAAGGCATGCTTCTTAAGAACTATCCTAAAGACATGATACTGCTTTTGGATAATGTGTCTGAGCTTTCTCACCTGAATAATGAGAGGATAAAATATTTCTTTGATCAGGGTTATCTGAGAAGCGTTGTCTTTACTGGAAACAGCTATGAATCTGCTGATTTTTCAGAAAGTCTAAGACAGAGAGTTGCAAAAGTCATAAAGCTTGAGAAACTGGAAGAATATCAGGCAGTTGACATGATACGCGACAGGATAGGTGACATAAAATTCTTTTCAGATGAGGTAATTGAAAAGATTGCGGATCTATCAGGTTATGTGCCTAAAAAGATACTTCATAATGCTGAAGAAGTCGCTGAATTCGTAATAAACATTGACGAAGACCAGGCAACTGTTGATCATGTTACTCAGGTCCTAAACAAGAAAGGCGAAAAAAATGAAACTGAAAAAAAGGCAGAAAAAGAGACTTCACCAGTAAGCGATGTCTCTGATGCTGCATTGACTGCGATGTCTGGTTCTGGAAATGTTTCTGAAATATCTGAGACAAAAGATGATGATTCTCTTGAAAAAGAAGAGGATGAATCTGAAGATGAGACTGAAGAGGACACAGAAAAAAAGAAATCTGATTTTGATTCTGAAAAGAAAAAAGATGATTTTGAAACAGTTTCTCCTGAAGAAGATAATGAGGATGATGAAGATGAAGATTTCTCTCCTGAGATCAAAGAAGTTGAGGATCTTGAGACAACCAAGATATCTGTCGATGATCTGAAAAAAGAGAAGAAATCTTATAATTCAGAAGTAGAAGATGATTTTTTTGATGATGACGATGTTGATGAGGAGTCTGAAGATTCAAAAGATGAAGATACTTCAGATGAAGACGAATCAGACAAAAAAGAGTCTTCTGAAGATAAAAAGAAGAAATATGATGAGACTGATGATTCAGAAGTTGATGATGATTTTTTCGACGATGATTTTGACGAAGATGAAGATGATGATTCAGACAAGAAGCGAGGGGATGATTTATGAGTGATCTTTGGTATAAGGATCTTGGATTCAAGGAAAACCCTTTCAGCATAAAACCGGCAGCCCTGCATGACGAGGTCATAGCTTATGATCTTGAAGAAATATATGACAAGGTTGAGTATGGGGACGTAATGTTTGTTGAAGGGCCTTTCGGAATGGGAAAATCTACTATCCTGAAAAATATCATCAATGAGTTTGGCGGAGACAGAAGGATTGTATATTACAGTGCAAACCGGGCTGAGGGAGCAAATTTCAGGAAAGCGATAAATGACACAAGAGGTTTTATCGGAAAACTTTTCAACACCAAGCCTAAAGACATAGTTCTTCTGGTTGATGAGGCAGATCATCTTACAGAAAAGGATTTTGACAAGCTCAAAGACCTATATGAGGATGGTGTCGTAAAATCTCTTGTATTTGTAGGTCCTAACTTTGACGAAATGAAGATGAGCGATTATTTTGCAGATCTTGTAAAAGACAATGTTATATCGCTTACAGAACTTGACGAAGACGAAGCTGTTTCTCTCATCAGGTCAAGGGTAGGAGACACTGATTTCATATCTGATGAGATAATCAAGAAAATATATCTTCAGTCAGAAAGAAATCCGAGGATTCTTCTGAAAAATGCAGAAGATGTATGCAGATATGCATTTGAGTTCGGTGATGATCGAGTTCTTGAAGAACATATTGAAGAGCTTTTCTCAAAAAAATAAATTTTATTTTTTTAATTTTTTCATATTTTCAGTGCTTCTTTTACTTTTCTTATCTCTTCTGAAAAATCTCCTTTTGGTTCATAGTAAAGATAATTATTGAAAATTTTGCATGAAATTTTTCAATCCCTCAAACCAAAGGCAAAATGCACCAAGGGTGTACCCCTTTGGGGCACTCCGTCCTTTAGGGTAGGGATACCTAAGACCTTCAGTTTTAGGGATTATAAATTTTTTAAATTTTTAATAGGCTTGAGCAATGATTTTCTTTATTTTTTACGATCATCTCTCCTGATTTCAAATGCCACCAGATATCATAGTTTCCTTTAAGATTGAAGTGAAGGCCGAAAATGAATATGATAAGAAATATTATCAAAATTGTCTTTGTGGCTTTTTTCCAGTTCATTCTATTGACAAATAGGCTTTGCTTTATAATTTGTTAGATCAGAAAGAATAATATTACAGGTATTATTAGGCATCCAAGGCAGTTGTTTTTTCCTACATTAAGCAGTCCTGCCATGATGCCTAAACCTGTTGCTGTTACAAGTATCAGAAAGCCTGTAAATCCTGATAGGATAATAGTCATTATCGTGATTACAACAAGTATTCCTGAAATAAGCATCCTGTAATCTATCTTTGAAATCATGTTTGCAAAAAATTTTGATATTATCATTGCCAGAGTAACTGCGATAGAACCTGCAATTATTCCTGTCGAAAGATATAGCAGTAGATGACCCATGGTAAAATCTCCAATTATAACAGATACTGCCAAGACTGCCCCGTTCCTGGCTTTTTCAAGAAGATAAAGTGTTCCAAGACTAAGAGTCATATTTACTGTGTTGATTCCCCCGACAAGTATCATAAAAGATTCTGTTGATGCTTGTTTCATGGTCTTTGATGCAAGAATGGCTGCCTGGCTGCTTCCGAATCCCGGCAAAAATGATGCTATGAAGCCAAACACTGTCGCTCTTGATACAGCATGGATTATATCCTTGTTTTCAACATCTATGTTTTCTGAATGTCCTTGCTTAGGTATCTTATTGTTGTCTTTCAAACTTATCAAAAGCACAGAAAATCCAAACAATCCTGAAAGCAATGGAAATAATGGATTTTCTATGTTCTTCAAGTTAAGTACAATCAATCCGAGAGTTCCTGAAAGAAGAAATATAAGCGTACTTTCCAATCTGTTTTTTCCCTGATAGATAAGATAAGCAATAACTCCAAGAAGTATATAACCTATGTAATCTTTAATTATAGGATATACTATTTCTGTTATTTTTATAAGAAAAGGTACAAGCATTGTGCACAAAAGAAGAGAGAAAAAACTTCCTATGATTGTAAGACCGACAGCCAGATTACCTTTTCCTGAAAGAAGCATCTTATGTCCTGGAAGAACTGTAAGAGCATGCGATTCATCAGGCGCACCAAGGTAGATT
>JBKHIF010000070.1:0-6979 GCA_046538795.1 Candidatus Woesearchaeota archaeon
ATCACGTCAGCTGCGAAAGCCTTAATACTCCACACTTCAGTGTGGGGATATCTAAAACAATCAGTTTTAGGGATTAGAAATTTTTTAAATTTCCAATAGGCTTGAGCAGTGATTTTTTTATTTTAAACAACTATTGTACTTTATCGTCAATAACCCTTAACTCGTGTGATATACAGATATTCTATTGTTCCAAGTATTGCTGCTAAAAACACAGATACAGATATTATTGAAAATATTTTTGTTCCTGTTGTAAGTTCAACGTCGATAGGAGTTCCGTCTACAACGACAGTCAATGGATTCTGGCTGTATACTATGAGCATAGTTACTATAGAACCAAAAAGGACCAATGCTACAGCAATAGATGTTCTTATGTGTTTTTTCTCTACTTTAGAAAGATGTTTTTTCACATGATGCCTTACTTTATCTACATGCTTTTTCAGATGCTTGTCATATAACTTCTTCATTAGTCCTCAATTGTTTTTTAGAGAAAGAGCTTAATAAAACTTTCGATTTTTTAGAGTTATTTTTCTTTGATTAATTTAAGAAAAATTTAAGAAGGAATCTTGATTAGTCATGTCGATGAGCAGCAGATATTCTTTACTTGAGAGATCTGTAATGGATCTTAATTCTGAATATGGACTTTCATTAGACGATTTTTCATTCAGGATCAATGATTATCTTTTTGATGGAAGCTATGATCTTCCTTCAGGCCTAAGACGTTTTAGTCATGAAGGCTGTCTTTCTGATGTACTTAGAAACTGCATGATACTCGCAAAACCTCAGGTAGTTGAGCATAAAAAGAAATATTACCGGAGTAATTCTCCTATATATGTTGAATCAAAAAGCATTGAACATGCAAAAGATCTTGCAAAAATCGCTGCGGAAAATGGAGCTGAATGCATAGGAGTTCTTGCAGGAGATGGAATGTTCACTGAAATAATGAGTTCTGTATATAGTTCAGAAAATAATGCTTGCGCAGTAGCTCCCGGAAAGGGTAACTCAGGAAATGGGGCAAGAACTACATTCAATAAGAAATCTTCATATAAATCAGACCTTGAAGTCATATATTCAGCAGTACTTGATAAGCACGGCCTTTCTCCGACAGAAAAAAAAAGCTATGATGGAAAGATAGTTGGTTCAAATCTTATGAAGATCGTATTTGACGATGATCCTGATGATTTTGTTTATTCACAGTTTTTTGGCATAGGGTTGACCGGCTCTGTAATACGCAATCGTGAAAATATCAATGAAGCAGTTGATGGTTCAAGATACATTGATAAGCAGATCAAAAAGATACTTAATATGCGGGGCTCTCAACTTATTAAGTATGGTCTTGCAACATCACTTAGTGTCCTTGATTATGATTGCAGTTTTTCTGCTGAAATTGAATCTGGTGATAAAATAAATATACATAAATCAGTTATTCCAAGATGTTCTGAAATAACAATAGGTGTGAGAGGGAGTCCTGGCTATGATATGACTTTGATCCCTGATGTATCTTTTTCAGGAGATTCATTCAAAGGGCTGCTTGCACAAATCCCGAGATATTTTGTGCCTCTTAAGATGCTTTCGATCCTTAAAGGCAAAGATAAAATAAAAGGCATAGAAAGATTTTCAGGAGAGCATTTAAAGATAATACTTCCTGAAAAAACCCTCCCAGCACATCATGATGGCGAGATTGTCGATTTGTCTGGGAAAAAATCTATTGATCTATATCTTATAAAAAATGCAGTTCCTGTTGCAGCGTCTTCTCTTAATGTATATTGATGAAAATACTTTTGGCAGGTATTCTCTGAAAAACAAAAACACTTTTATATGAATTCTTTCGTAATCTATCCTGAAATAAAAGAGGTAGATGAATGGATCAGATGACAACGTTTGCGATTTGCTTAATATTAGCTCTCATACTCTCTGAATTATGCAGAAAATTTAATCTTCCTGATGTTGTAGGACAGATAACTGCAGGCGTAATCCTGGGACTTCCTGCTCTTGCCGGTTTATGGTCTAAAACTGTCCTTATTGAGCATATCGAAGTTCTTGCTGACTTAGGTATAGTGTTTCTTCTTCTTCTTGCAGGTCTTGAAATAAACATAAAACGCCTGGAAAAACTTTCAAGAATAGAGCTTCTCGTAGCTTTTTTTTCAGCTGCAATACCTTTTATAATCGGTTTTTGGGTTATGACAGCTCTTGGATATGATCTTTTTGTGGCAATAGTTGTAGGATCATGTCTTTCAATAACAGCTGAAGGGACAACTCTTAAGGTGCTCATGGATATGGGGCAGCTTAATACTAAACTTGGAACCATAATACTTGGTGCAGGTATAATAGATGATGTTATTGAAGTAGTTCTTCTTGCTCTTGTGCTGGTATTTGCACAAAATCCTGCGGCAGGCATTAGCGGATCAGGCGGCGATGTTTTGTTTTTTCCTTTGATGGTTCTTGCTTTTATGGCGATTTGTATTATACTTTTTAAGATAACTCCTAAATTCATGCATAAGGTCCAAAGCCATCATTCGCGCATAAATAATTTTTCCATGGTCATGGTGCTTGGAATAGGCATCGCTGCAATTTCACAGATATTTGGGCTGGGTCCAATAATTGGTGCTTTTTTTGCAGGAGTACTAATACACTGGGTAAATCAGGACAAGAAGGAAGAAGTGGATATCGTAGAAGAGCTCAAGGTTATGACTTTTTCATTTATCATCCCTTTCTTTTTCATCTATATAGGACTTCATTTTGATTTCAAAAACCTTTTTGATCATACAGGCATGGTGATACTTATAGTCTTGATAGCTATTATTGGAAAACTACTTGGTTCTTTTATAGTAAGATATTTTACAAAGAAGGATATTTCTATAAAGCAGTCTTTTATTATAGGCTGGGGAATGAATTCAAGAGGGGCTATAGAACTTGTCATCGCAGAAATAGCACGTGCCAACCATCTTATACCTAATTTTATTTATTCTGCAATCGTTATAATGGCTGTAGTAACCACTCTTATATTTCCACTTGTTCTCAAGCATTATCTGAAAGTTGATCCTCATATAATGAACGAATAGATTTCATGAAAATGTCCTTACCATGTAAGGTCCCTGTTTTTTGTACCCGTGTTTTCTGTAGTAATCTCTAACTCCAATACCTGAGATTATAATGATTTTTTCTTTGTCATTTTTTTTTGCGATATCTTCTGCTTTCTTAAGAAGTTTTTTTCCTATGCCCAAGTGCTGAGAATAATGATAAGACTGTTTTTTTTCTCTTATAGATGCCTGTGTTCCATATACATGAAGTTCTCTTACAAGTGCACTTTTTTCTGTTATCTCTTTTCGGAGCGTCTGGGAAGGAAACCTAAGCCTTATGAATCCAACCAATATGTCTTTTTTCACATCTTCTGCTGATATGAAAAATTCTTTTCCTTCTGAGGCATCATATTCCTGAACTACAATATCTATCTTTTCAGGAAGTATTTTCTTTTTTCTGAATACTGTTCCTGCTTCTCGTTCCCTTATGTCTCTTGATTTTGGATTCAGGTTGTCTATATACTGCCTAAGGTTGGTCCTGTCAACGCCTGCAACTGTAACATCTGTCGGTATATCTCTTTGCACTCTCATTAATCTCGCATATTCAGGAATCTTAGGAAGAAATGCTGCGATTATTTCAGAGGCTTCCTTTGTTTTTGGAGGTACATACTTTTTTTTTCTGAATTTTTCATAAAGCTTTGTGCCTTCCATTACCATGCAAGGATATATCTTTAGCATGTCTGGCCTGAACCTCTTGTCGGAAAATATTTTCTCAAGTTCTTTTTTGTCTGTTTCTTTGCTCCAGCCGGGAAGTCCTATCATCATGTGAAAATTAAGCTTGAAACCAAGATCTCTCAATGTTCTTGCAGCGTTTATCGAATCATTTACATCATGTCCTCTTTCTATTGCTTTAAGCTTCTTGTCATCAAGGCTCTGGATGCCGATCTCAACTCTTGTGCATCCCAATGAAAGCAGAAAATTTCCTATATCTTCATCTGCGTAATCTGGTCTTGTCTCAACTGTAAGTCCGACACATCTTGCAATGCTTTTTTCATTTTTCGTCTGTTCTTTTTCAAGAGTAGTTTCTGTTGATCTTTTCAATTCCATGAGTTTTTCTTTTAACTTTTTCTCACGAGCAGGATCATCAACCTTTCCAGGAAGCTCAAAAAATCTCATGAATTTTTTTTTCAGAAAAATATCCTTCTTAAAAAACATCCTTGAAAAATCATTCATGGCTTTAAGGGAATACATCACAAATTCTTTCTGATATGTCTTATCAAGAGCAGGAAATGTTCCTCCCATTATGATAAGCTCAATTTTTTCTGGTATCTGGTTTATCACAACATACTGCTCAAGCCTGTTCATTACCTGGAGATAAGGATCAAAATTATTTCTTACTGCTCTTCTTGTTGCAGGTTCTTTTCCTGTATATGATTGAGGCACGTCGCCAAAGAATGATTTAGGACCTCCCGGACAGATTGCACATCTTCCATGCGGACATTTGAACGGATAGCTCATGACTGCTATAATAGCAACACCTGAACTTGTACGAACAGGTTTAGTCGTAAATATTCTGTATTCATCTCTTTTTTCCGGCGGCAGATTATTAAGTATCTCTATGTTGGTTGGAAATTTACCAAGATTATATTTTTTGGCTATTCTTTTCTTTATTGAATTTAGCTTGTCCTGGTTATCTATTCCTGATTTTCTGGTTTCTTCAAATATTTCAAGGGCTGCTTTTTTCATTTTATCTTTCATATTTTCATAATAAATCAAAAATTTTAAATAAAGATTTCCCTATTTTCTGAATCATGGATACTACTCTCCTTAAGAATTTTCTTAAAATTGTCAATCTTGATAAGATAGATAAGGATTTTTTAAAAGAAAATCTCATGGAAAAAGGCTGGCCTGAAAATGTAATAGATTCAGTTTATGAAGAGATGAAAACAAACTCCCAAGAAAATGATAAGCTGGCAGATTCAGATGAAAAAATATTTTCCAAAGAAGATTCTGATAAAAATATTGATGGAAAATCAGATGATGATTCTGTTCTTGTAAATCAAGTTCAAAATCAAGTTAATGATAATAACGAACAATCAACTGTTGGCAGAAATATTGTTAATTCAGACTTAGGAGAATTTTCATCTGAAGATAAGTCTGACTCAGATGCTTCTGAAGAAAAACAAAATCTAGATGAGATGGATGATCCGTTAGATAATACTTTTGTCGATGACAATCTTCCTGAAGATACAGAAAAAGAGACCTATCAAAATACAAGATCTGAAATTCTTTCTGAAAAAGACTATGTTGAAAGGCTTAGAAAATACATTATTCCTTTCATTGGAAAAGGTTATAACAAGTTCTATATACGAAGACAGTTCACAAAAGCAGGCTGGGATTCCAGGCTTTATGAGACTGCTTATAATCTTGCGGAAGAAGATGTAATGTACAGGAGAAAATCAATAAGGCTTGAAAAAGAGATACTTCTAAGACTTATTACCGGAGATAATAAAGAAAGCATAGTAAAAGTCCTTCTTAAGAAAAGATGGCCGGATGATAATATAAAACGAAATTTCGAGAATTTTGACAAGGGAATAGAGGAATTCAAGAAAAGCCTTTATGAAGTTGATCTTAATGAGTATAACATAGATGAAATAAAATCTGTCCTTATACAAAAGGGCTGGCCTTCTGAACTTGTTGAAAGGACGATTGAGCATCTTTCAGATAAGATTGAATATCACAGGCAGCTTCTTCACATGCAGGATGAGGTAAGAGCCATGATGCATTCTGGAAAAGATGCAAAAAAGATTGAGACAAGACTGCTTTCTGAAGGATATCCGCGCGACATTGTGAACAAGATCATACTAAAGCTTAACTTTGAAATTGTGAAAAATAAAGATATAGATCGTTTCAAGACATTTAACAACACGAATCTTAAGCATAAGAATTATCATCATTTTTCAGAGATTACCGACCATTTTTATCCATTGGATAAATCAGCTAATGATATCTCCTGGAAGGAATCTTTAAGAAAGGAAGATAATTCTTTGTATGATAATAAAAAAAATCAAGACAAAAATAGAAATCAGACAAAGGAATCTGAAAATAATTATGATGGCGATGATGCCAGAAAATTAGAGGAGATGAAAGATGACCGGGAAAAAAGAACTGCAGAAAGCTGAACGTATATTCATAGCAGATTCAGGAAGAAAATTTTACCAAAAAGATCCTGATAAGGACCTTCATACCCAGTATGGCTATATAAGAAGTGAAGACATAAAAAATGCAAGACCCGGTGACAAGCTTGAGACTAATAAAGGTGTTGGGCTTTTTCTTGTAGAACCTAAATTTCTTGATCATTATTCAAAGATAAAGCGCCTTGCTCAGATAATACCGCTTAAAGATATAGGATCAATAATCGCAGGGACAGGAATAACAAGAGATTCAATAGTTCTTGACGCTGGATCTGGAAGCGGAGGGCTTGCATGTTTTCTTGCAAGTCTTGTGAAAAAGATGTACACTTATGATATAAGAGATGATCATCTTGAGATAATCAAGAAAAACAAGGACTATCTTGGGTTATCAAATCTTCACATAGTTAAAGGAGATATATATCAAAAGATAAAACAGAATAATGTTGATCTCATAATACTTGATGTTCCTGAGCCATGGAAGGCTTTAAACACTGCTGTCGATGCTCTTAAAATAGGAGGTTATATTGTTTCTTATTCACCTCATATACCGCAGACAGTTGATTTTGTTAATACAGTACGAGAATATGATAACTTTCTTTATATAAAGACAATAGAAGTTAATGAGCGCGAATGGGAAATAGATGGACGAAAAGTCCGACCTAAGACATCACGCATGGGTCATTCAGGTTTCTTGAGTTTTGCAAGGCTTGTTAGCAATTAATTAAATAAGAAGATATCAATAGTCCTTTTTCAAAAGCGTCTAATCAG
>JBKHIF010000071.1:0-6850 GCA_046538795.1 Candidatus Woesearchaeota archaeon
TTTTGGAAGTTGGTGATAGTGAAGTCTATGCAGGTTATCTGACAAGATATGGTATCTGGGTTGAACAGGATCAGGATGCTCAACCTTATGAAGTCGAGATATCCATGCCGGCAACACAGCTAGAAGCACAGGTCTTCTTGACGTCAGGAGCAATCCAGACTACAGAGACTGAAGCAGAAAGTGCAGGTTCAACATACACAATTGCTCCAATTGCAGTCGGCGCTGCTCAGCTTGACAGCGAAGTTTCCAACTGGCAGAGCAAGAACGTGATTATTGTTGGCGGACCTTGCGCAAACACTGTTGCAGCAGAGTTCCTCGGAAACCCTGAGCCTTGCGGAACCGGATTCGAAGCAGGAAAAGCAAAAGTAATGCTTAAGGAATACGGTTCAAATGTGGCAATGCTTGTTGCAGGTTACGATGCAGATGATACCAGGAGAGCTACAAGAGTTGTTAACAACTACAGGAACTACCCTGGATTCACCGGCAGCGAAATCGTTGTTGAAGGAACTTCAATGAGCGACATAACTGTTAGAACTCCAAGCAACTAAGGGTCTTGACCCTTATTTTTTATTTTTTTTATTTCGTTATCTTTTTCTAGAAATCTTTATCCAATACAAAAAGATATAAATAAAAGATTCTTCTGCTAATTTTACGAGGGTGGATCATGGCAGAGAATGATATCAATATCACTTATGAGACTCTTTTTGACATTGCAAGAAGAGAGAAGATGCAGGAAGATCTCCAGAAACTTGATGCTGATTTTTTCTCAAATCTTACAAAATATATTTCTGAAAAACAAAAGATTCTTGCAAAAAAGCCAGAAGGAAACATATTCTCACGAGATGAAAGGCAGATAACCCAAAAACAGATAGAAAACATAAGAAAACTTGTCTCAGAATTATATGCGAGACGGGAAAGAAAGATAATCAACCTGGCCATAATCAAATCAAGGACAAATTCAAAGCTGATAGACACAACAACTCTTCTTCCTCAGGAAAAAAACCTTTTCCTCTATGTATTTAAGATACTGAATGAATCTAAAAAGAATATCTTGTATAACCTTCTTCAGGCAAAGATGCCGCAGCCAATAGATGCTTCTGCATGTTTCAGGACTCTGCAGTCTGCTCAAAACAGTGCTCAGGGGCAAGAAAAACCTGCAGAAGAAAAATCCTCTGCTATTGAAAAGATAATTAAATTCTTAAGCCCTGTACCAAAGTTTGTAGGAAAAGAACTTGAGACTTATGGTCCTTTTGAGAAAGAGGATACTGCAAGGCTTCCATTGGAAATTGCCGATGTCTTAATAAAAAAAGGAAGGGCAGAAGAAGTAAAGCCCTGAAACTTTCAAAACAGTAAGATTTTTAAGTAGAGCAGATTTCTTTTTCTAAAAACATGATGTTTATAGGAGTATTTAAAAATGAAACTTCCAAAATCAATGAAACGATTATGCCCTAAGTGCAAGAAACATACTGAACATAAGGTAGCTTCAAGCAAGAAGAAAGGTATGGGTTCTGTCCACACCCTCTCAAGAGGATCCAAGATAAGGGTCATGGCAAGAGGAGAATGGAGAGGAGCAGGAAACCAGGGAAGGTTTTCCAGACCGCCTGTCGCACAGAGAAAGAGGACTGGATCAAAGCAGTCAAAAAAGACAGACCTTAGATACCAGTGCAAGGAATGTAATTATACACATACCCAGGTATCAGGCACAAGGACAAAAAAGCTGGAATTCGTATAAAAAGGTGATTATCATGAATCTTAATGAGCCTACAAGCAAATTTGTTGAAGTAAGATGCTCAAAATGCAAGAATGAGCAGATTATTTTTGGAAAATCCGCATCTGTTGTAAAATGTCTGGTTTGCGGCAAAGAGCTTGCTGATCCAACTGGCGGAAAATCAAGGATGCGTGCAAGGATACTTGAAGTCCTTGAATAAATCTTTATTTTTATATAATTATAACTTTGTCTGAATTAAAATGTTAACTTTGAAAAAAGGCTATCCTGAGGAATCTGAAATTCTTTTGTGCACTGTCACAAAGATACATTACCACTCGGTTTTTGTAGTTCTTGATGAATATGAAAATAAGCAGGGAATGATACATATATCTGAGATTTCTCCCGGAAGAATAAGGAACCTTTCTGATTATGTCCAGGAAGGAAAAAAGATAGTATGCAAGGTTCTTAAGATAAATAAAGACAGAGGACATATAGATCTGTCTCTCAGACGTGTTTCTCAGGCGCAGAGGCGTGCAAAGATCGATGAGATCAAACAGAATCAGAAGGCAGAAAAGATTGTTGAATATGTAGCAAAACAGTTTGATATGTCTACAGAAACGCTTTATGATAAAATTTATTCACAAATAATTGAGAAATATCACACTCTTCATGACGCGTTCCAGGCTTATGTTGAAGAAGAATATTCTCTTGATGATCTTGACCTTGACAAAAAGGTAAAAGCCGCTCTTGAAGATATCATAAAACAGAGGATCAAGCCTCTTAAGGTTGAGATAACAGGAAAGATGTCTCTTTTGAGCTATGAATCTGAAGGTGTTGAGATAATAAAAGAATGCCTTGAAAACATCCTTTCAAAATATGATGATCTTAAGATAAGCTACCTTGGCGGAGGAAAATACTCTTTCAAGATAATTTCAGGCGATTTCAAGACAGCTGAAAAGATCCTTAAGGACGCAACAGAAGACATGGAAAAATTCATGCATAATCATAATTCAAAATTCTCATTTACAAAAGAAGAAGGAAAGAAAGCAAAAGCATAAGACAAGAATGGCTAAACACATATTAAAATGTCCAAAATGCGGCAAATATCTGCTTGATGAAAGATGCTATGACTGTGATTTAAGATCTGTTGAAGTCAAGCCTCCAAAATATTCTCCTGAAGACAAATATGGTAAATACAGACGAGCTTATAAGAAGCAGGAAGAGGATTCAAAATAGTAATCTTTTTAAAGAATCTCAAAACACAAAATAGAATAATAAAATTGTTTGATGATAATTAAAGGTTATAAAAATGGCAAAATTAAGAAAATTCAGCGCTTATAGAAGGCTTGAAAGACCTTATACAAGAAAATCCAAGTACAGGCAAAAGAGTTTTGTTAGAGCAACTCCTACAAACAAGGTTATCAGATTTGACATGGGAGACACAAAGAAGACTTATGATGCTGAAATAATCCTTAAAGTAAATCAGAATATTCAGGTAAGGCATAATGCTTTGGAATCAGCAAGACAGACTGCAAACAGGCATCTTGAATCTGTTGCAGGCAAAGGAAATTTCTGGCTGAAACTTAGGAAATATCCTCATCATGTTCTAAGAGAAAATCCTCTTGCTTCAGGAGCTGGAGCAGACAGGATGAGTACAGGAATGAAAAAATCATTTGGAAAAGCTATAGGTCTTGCGGCACAGCTTAAGAAGGGCGAGATTCTTTTTAGTGCAAGGGTTTCTCAAAAAAATGTTGCTGCTGCAAAAGAAGCAATGAGAAAAATTTACTGCAAGCTTCCGTGTGAATGTTCAATTGAAGTTATTTCTCTTAAGGAGAAGCAGGCAAAAACAGTTCCTGGTGAGAAAACTGAGTCAGTTTCCCAGCCAGAGCCAAAAGTAAAGCCTGCAGGAGAGACACCTGAAACAGCAGTTGTTGAAGGTCCTCGGGATACAGAAGAACCTGTAAAGACCGAATGATTTTCTAAATTATTCTTTTTTATTGAATTTTTATTTTATAATTATCTCATAATCAAACAAAATATTTATATATAATTTTAAAATATAGATTCTTATGGATATATATAATATTTTTCTCAGATTTTCATATCAGGCAGGATTGTTGCTTCAGAATAATTATATCTATTTTTTTGCAGTGCTTTTAGGAGTATTTTTAGGTACAAAAGTTCTCATATGGTTTATAGAGCATGTTGTACTTCTTTTTACAAGAAAGACAAAGACAACTCTTGATGATAAGATAATACATGCAGTCAAGAATCCTTTGCTTGTTATTGTTATGCTTTTTGGGCTTGAACTTGCCCTTAGGCCTTTTGTAACAGGAAATGCTGTTGCAGAAAGTATTGATAAGATACTCGTCTCAATAGGCATACTTATAGGTGTTGCTATGATTAACAGGGTCTTTGGCATACTTGTGGACGCCTGGGCCGATCATTTCGAAAAAATATCAAAGCTTGAGGTTAAGCATGATCTTCTTCCTCTTGTAAGCAAGGTTGTGCAGGTTATCGTTGTGCTTTTCGGTGTTGTTTTCATCTTTAGCACATGGGGTATTGAAGTGGGTCCTATAGTTGCAAGCTTAGGTGTTGCAGGAATAATATTGGGACTTGCTGTTCAGGACTCATTATCTAATGTTTTTAGCGGTATATCTCTTATACTTGATCGTGCATATAAAGTGGGAGATATAATTGTCCTAAGCACAGGCGAGAGTGGAAGTGTTTATGATATTGGTCTTAGGAGTACTAAAATAAAGAGCTGGGATAATGAGATGCTCACAGTTCCGAACAAGCTTATAGCAAACGCTGTAATAAAAAATATAAAACAGCCTGACCTGGCAATAAAGACAACCATAAATTTTGGTGTTGAATATGGTTCAGACCCTGAAAAAGTAAAGAAGATAGTGGCTGGTGCTATAGATAAGCTTCCTAAGATATCTAAGATTGAAGGCCGCGAGACAATAGTTAGGTTTATGGGTTTTGGTGCAAGCTCTCTTGACTTTGTAGCCATGTTCTGGGTTGATGATCTTGCAGATAAATGGGAAACTCATCAGAAAGTCATGAGTACAATATATTCTGCTCTTAATAAGGCAAAGATAGGAATACCATTCCCTATCCAGACAGTTTATTTTCATGATGAGACTAAGAAAAGATCATCTAAAAAATAAAATTATACTATTAAAGTCGCCTGTTGAACAATGGAACAAGTTTTTCCATGATCTCTTCAGGATTTGTCAGGATATCCTTGTATTTTTTTCTGAATTCGTCTATTTTTTCTTTTTCAAGTATATCTGTCTTAGAAAGATAAAGAAGGATTGGTTTTCTTGTTTTTTTGATCTTGTTGTAGAGCTTTTTCTGCATTTCCAGAGGATATGGTTCTGTAATGTCAAAAACATATATCAGAACTTCAGCAAGATATTTGATCGCAAGTTCAGCCTGCCTTTCTATATAGTTCATCTTCTCAGGCCTGTCAAGAGTTCCTGGAGTGTCGACAAACTGAACTTTTTCGTGTTTTATCCTTGAATAACCCATATTAAGGCCTTTTGTTGTAAAAGCATAAGCTTTTGCTTCAGGTATGCTGAATGTAAGTTTTGAAAGAAGAGTTGATTTGCCCACATTTGGAAAACCGACTATCGCTATGGTAAACAACGAATCTTTTACTGCCGGAAGGGATTTCAAGTCTTTTCTTGCCCTTTCAAGTTCTTTTAAGAAAGAATTTATCTGTTTCATGACAGAAGAAAGTCGTCCGTAATAGGATTTTCTTGTTTCTTCAATCTCGTCCTTTTCTCTGGACATCTTTATTTTTTGCAAGGTGGATCTTGAAAGCTCATTATTTCGTTTTATGGCCCAGTCAAGAGATGAAAGTGCTTTTTTAATATCTTTTATCGGATGGTATAAACCAATAAGTTCCTGATAGAATTCACTTAGAGAATCAAAAGATGGAAAAGATCCTAAGATATTGTTTAGCTGATCATTAAGAGTCTCTCTTACAGAGTTTATTCTGGTGATTTCTATATCTCTTGCTTTTGCATCCTCATATCTGTATTTCTTTTTTGTTCCTGTGAGTTGTTTCACTTTTTTTTTGGCGCGAGAGAAAGCAACATCTAAATAGAAATCATATTCTTTTATATCCTGGAGATTTTGAAAATTCATAAATTGGATATAAGAATGAAGAATATAAAAAGGTATGGGATTAGCATAGAGGAATTTCTGTTATCATAAGCGCAGCATCATGGCATATGATAGTGTTATCATTGCCATCATTAATTACAGGAACTAAAGAAACATGTGTTATATCGCCATAATCGTCTGCATAATATTCTGCTCTTAATGTGATTTTTTCTCCTGCATCTATGTTTTTATTGATTTCCCTAAACATCATGCTGTTTGATCCTG
The DNA here is from genome assembly GCA_046538795.1 of Candidatus Woesearchaeota archaeon. Taxonomy (GTDB): domain Archaea; phylum Nanobdellota; class Nanobdellia; order Woesearchaeales; family CAZJJJ01; genus JBKHIF01. The sequence goes on from JBKHIF010000071.1 coordinate 6,110, forward strand.
CTATATTCATATTAACTTGAGATACAGAGTTGTTTCCTTTATTTGAAATGCGGACTATAAGCATGTTTTCAGAGGCATCATAGCAAATAGGTTTATCTGCTTCCTGTTGATTGAGGCTTATTCTTGCTCCAATATCGCACATTACATTTGAATCTCTTATAACTTCTGATTGTTCAGCATAGTCATAAACATAGCTTTTTGCTCCGGATATTATGAAAAATGGTATCATGGCTACCAGTGCCAGTGAAATAAGAAGCATCAAAGAAGATATGACTATACCTGCAATAGCAAGTCCTTTGCCGTCCTGTTCTGGATTTTTCTTAATATTGGCTAGTGCTACGATACCAAGCACTAGTCCAACGATTGAAAATGGGACTATAAGTGAAAAAATAAGTGAAAGTATGGCTAATATGTTTGTCTCTTTTTTCTTGTTTTTTGCTGCCATGATAAATTTTTATTTTGCTTAGTTTATATAGTTATTGTATTTAAATGGTCGCTGGCTAAATATTTTAAATATGCTTGAGTTGAAAAACTCAAATGTCTTAAAAACCGTTAGGCAAATAAATGCAAATGCATTTATTGATTTTCTCAAAGAGAAACCTTTTTAAATATGTTGAATAGAATTTAACTATTTTCAAAAAGATTCCCGAATGGAAACTTAACAAAATACATGTATTTTGAACCTTTCTCAAAGAGAAAGGTTTTTAAATAAAATCAAAACTCTTAGATTAACATGGCAGA
>JBKHIF010000072.1:0-6674 GCA_046538795.1 Candidatus Woesearchaeota archaeon
AATATCAGGGACAGTTACTTCCTGAAGAACCGGCCTTGTAGAAGTAAAGATAAAATTATGGGAAAATATTACGTTGGAGTCCTGATCTGTTATGACTGCATCAAGGGTGTATTCCCCCTGATTTTCGGCCTTTGCCTTTAAAGAAAGATCGCAAGAATTCCCTGTAAACTCAGGATAATCCACGTATTCTCCCTGCTTTGACGTAATATCTCTAACAGTGAATTCCACAGGCAGTCTTCCTGGGGAAGAAAGCGGTATAGAAGAAATAAATTCGCAGTAATATGTATTATCTGATCCTGTTGAACCTGATCCATCCATGCCGCATCGTCCTTGATAATTTCCGCCATGATCTGGAAAAACCATATTCATCCTCTGAAGAAAAGAATCAGATTCTGATTCAGTTATCAGATTATCATCTGTAACTTTTATCCTGAAACAAACATCGCCTTCTACAGGAAGTTCTCTTGGGATTTCATATGCGCACTGCTCGTCCATTATCCTCATCTCAGTTATTACCGGATTTGGAGCATTTACGACCAATTGCTCAACTGGAAAAAATCTCTGATCTGTATTTAGCTCAGGATTTATGTATTCTGCAAAAGAATTCTCGCCCATATCGTAAATGCCTTCAAGATTTGGATTGAGCCTGAATCTAAGAGATATGTTCTCTGCCCTTGATATCTTTCCCAAAGTCCACCTGAGAATGTTTCCTTCATGAAGAAACGAAATTTCTTCATTAGAGCCATAATATGAACTGCTTCCTGAAACAAAATCAACATTTTCAGGAATCTCAAAATCAACCATAACATCGCTTACGACAATATTTGTAATCTCTTCAGATATATCCTTATATATCTCTTTAAGATCATCTCCATCAGGAGCGACTTTTACAAAGGGTGAATTAAGATCAGCATCAAGCATATCATAGTAAAGAGACATATCAACATTTGGCCCGAATCCAACAAGATAAAGAGAGTAACCTTGTCCTGTTGCAAGATTAGCACCAAGTTTTGCAGCATCCTCATCATAATCCTGTGTTGACGTAAAAGTACACGAATCTTCTTTTGCTCCAAGATTTCCCTGATAAGCTTCTGCCTGATCAATAAAAGATTTGTCGTAATTATAATAGCATCTGTATGAATCACCATCAACCGAATTACTTCTACCTATGTTGTAGCTTCCTGAGCACTCAGCATCATCTATAGATACAGAAGAAAGATGGCTTACAGTAGGTCTTCCATCTGACATGAATACAATGACCTTGTTGTTTGTAGGAGTATCGCTTGAATCAAGTATGCTTCTTGCCTTTTCAAGCGCAAGAAAATAGTTTGTACCTCCACAACCCTTAAGATTGTTTATCGCATCAAGAGCAGCATCCTCTGACTGAGGATTATTCATAAGTGTAAGAGGCATGAGTGTTTCTGCCTGATGATTAAAGGCAACCATCGAAAGCCTGTTTGGAACATTGGAATCTTCTACAAGCACATCGACAAAGGCTTTTGCAGCTTCCCTTGCCTGATAAAGCCGTTTTTTGTATTTTTCATTAATTTCATGGCTATTCCCGCCATTGATCTCAGAAAGCATGCTTCCTGAAACATCCATGACTAATACAACATCTACAGGAATCTTGCTTACGACTTCAGCCTCTGTTCCATTAACGCCAAGTTTAATCTCAGTATCTTCTCCTAAAATTATCTCTGTAGCAGAAAGAGAAAGCCTGACAAGATCATCTTCTGCAGCAAATACCAAAAAGGGATGAGAAAAAACAGATAAGAGAATCACTATCACTAAAAAAGTTGCCTTTAGTTCCTTAAACCCCTTCATACACAAAACCTTCAACCACTGCTTCTTAAAATAGATTAATTTTAAGCAACATCATATATTAAATTTACGATTTTTTTAATTACAGGCAATTATTATGCACATCAAATTTGTGCATTGTTTTTAAGATAATCTTAGTCGCCAACAGCAGATATATAATCAATTATGTCTTCTTTTGTTTTTCCGCTGTACATCTCTTTGTACTTATTTGCAAGCACAAGGGCCTTGCATGTTGATTTTAGATTCCTGTCATCTATATCTTCACAGATATTTCTGTCTTTGGAATCTTTTGCAAAATCCATGTGACACAGATCATGTTCTCTTTTGTCTTCTATAAGATTGCAGTATTTCCTGTCGTCAGTAGTTTCAGCAACAAGCCTTAGGCATGCTTCCTGTCCCTGGCCTTTTTGCATCTCAGAACACAAGAAAACCGCATAGTCAGGATCTTTTCCTGCCTGATTTTTTATATTGTTTATAACATCCTGGCTAAGCTTATCAGTCCATTTATTGTATATGGTTTCGCTCTTTGGCTTTTCTTCAGGCTTTGCATCATCATCTTTAGAATCATCAGTTTCTTTTAGAGGATCATCTGTTTTTTCAGGATCATCCTGATCTTCTTCTTTCTCTGGCTCATTGGTATTATCAACAGGTTCAGGCTCATCATCATGATCAGATCCTTCTCCATCCACACGCACCAACATAGAAGCTCTTGCTTTGTCATCTACATAATCAGCAATCACCCAAACCCTGTAATTTCCAGGTTCAGCATCATCAGGAACATCAAGAGTGAATAGTTGAGATGTCCTATCACCCAGTATTTTTGAATCAGTCTTTTCTGAAATGATTTCTCCATCAGAATTTTCAAGATAATATGTGTAATAAACATCATATCCGCTTTTGTCAGAACCCATATTTATTGCTTCGACCATGAACCTGATCGAATCTCCAGGATAAATTTTTTCATCGCCTTCATATTCAAGCTCAAAATCCATGACACGACCAGCGCGATTTTCTCCAAACAGGTTTAGATTGCCGAAAGAAAAGAATAAAGCGACAGCCAGTACAACAGCAATGCCTGCAAAAATACCAGCCTTTGGAAAATGGATGTGCGACTGTCTGAATGAATTCACAGCAGAAGATATATCATTAAAATCATAGCCCTGGGAAACAAGCATAGATTGTGCGTTTTCAAGGCTAAAACCCTTGTCAAGAAGATTTTTAACTAAAGATCTTGCATCATTATTTTGAGAAGAATTCTGAAAATTAGTTTTTGTGATTTGCTGATTATAACTATTCTGGGCTGGATTTTGCTGCTGAACAGCAATTTGTTGATAGGCAGGCTGAACTTGCTTTTTAATAGCTGTTTGCTGAACTTGTTGATTGTTTTTTGCAGACTCTCTTGCCTCTTTCTCTTTTTCTATCTTGTATCTGGAATAATATCTTAATGCAGAATCAACTATCCTGTAATCGTAGCGGTTCTGTATCAGATATTGTCTTATCTGAGGAAGAGAATATCCTGCTGAGTCCTGCTGTCCAATATAAGAATTAAAGTTTTCACCTATCTGATCAATAGCAGTTCTCAAGTCAGCTTCAACAGCTTTTTTATTGTAGCCTCTGCCTATTAAAAATCCTTTTATCTGATCAAGCCCATAGCCAGAATTATATTGCTGTACAACGTATGAAACTAGTTCCCCTGCCAAAAAATCAACCTCACAGAAGAATTATTAGAAAAATGCTATATAAATGTATCAGTTTTTAGAAGAAAAAACAAAAAATAAACATCTTCATTTGAACATATCTTTTATCTTTGAAAAGAATTTCTTGTAAGAGAATCTTTCATCTCCCAAATTATCAAATTCTGTAAGAAGCTCTTCTTGTTTCTTTGATATCTTCTTTGGAACCTTTATGTTGACTTTCACATATTCAGAACCATTGCCATAGCCGTTGAGTTCAGGAAGGCCTTCATTCTTTAATCTAAAAACAGTACTTCCCTGAGTTCCTGAAGGTATCTTCATCTTTGCTTTTCCGTAAATGGTAGGAACCTCAACAGTATCGCCAAGTACTGCCTGAGCATATGAAATAGGAATCTCGATATGAAGATCAGCTCCGTTGCGCTCAAATACAGGATGCTCTTTTACTGTTATGAACACAAACAAATCACCAGGAGGTCCTCCGTTTTCTCCTGCATCCCCCTGGCCTGATATCCTTAATTTTGTCTCAGAATCAACACCTGCAGGAATATCTATCTTTATCTTTCGTTCACGCTCAACTTTTCCTGCACCATCGCATTCTTCGCAAGGCTCTTTTACTGTCTTTCCTTTACCTCCGCATTTAGGGCAGACAGTTGTCTGCGCAAAGACGCCGAATGGAGTTCTCTGTGTACGCCTTACAGCTCCTGTTCCGTGGCAGGTATCACATGTAATAATATCATCTTCTGATTTTGCTCCAGAACCATGACACTTAGGACATTTTTCTGTTCTTGGAACAAGGATTGTCTTTTCAAAACTCCTTGTTACATCTTCCAAATCAAGCTCAAGATCATATCTAAGATTAGCTCCTCTTCTTGCAGCACTTCGTCTTGATCTTCTGCCGCCTCCAAAGATGCTTCCGAAAAGATCATCAAAATCAAATCCGAAATCTCCGCTCATCCCTTCAAAATCAGAATAATCAAATCCACCCTGGCCAAAACCAGAAGACCCTTCTGCCGAACCAAAACGGTCATAGTTGTCTCTTTTCTTCTGATCGCCAAGAACTGCAAATGCTTCATTAACTTCCTTGAACTTGTCTTCAGCTTCTGTGTTGTCCTTGTTAAGATCAGGATGATATTTCTTTGCAAGTTTCTTATAGGCTTTTTTTATCTCATCCTGTGAAGCATCCTTTGAAAGTCCAAGTATATCATAATAGTCCTTTGCCATTCTTAAGGAGCCTCCTTTAGTATAAGTTCTTTGAAATCATCAACTTTTTCAAGCACATGATCTGCGTTTTGTTCCATGAATTTTCTTATCTCAGGAATGTTGTGCGCCCATGCGCTCCATGCAAATTCAACTCCTGCTGATTTGGCCATATCAAACCCAGGCTTAAGATCATCGATAACCAGGATTTCATCAAGAGAAACATTATATAACCGTTGAGTTTCATCAACAATCCACTTATTTGGCTTTCTCTTATTTTCATCATGATCCCAGCCAAATATATGATCAACAAGATGCTCTTTATTGTAATGTTTGAAATGTTTTTCAATTATATCTTTTTGCGAATGAGAATTGATAATTATTATACCGCCTTTTTTCTTGTATTCTTCAAGAGAATCAAAAATACCATCAAAAAATTCAGGGATTATTTTCTCAGTATATGATCTCCATATCCTGAATTCTTCTTCAAGTTCAACAGGACTTAATTTAAGTATATCTTTATAGAAACCCATTATGCCGGGATGAAAATTCATATTATACCAGGAATCAAGAGTCACAGGTTCGCAATCAGGCCTTAACAATCTCATTGTTTCGACATGAGCAGGATAATGGATAGATGTAGTACTATCTACTGTGGTCTCATCATGATCCAACAACATACATTTATATTTTAGTTCTGGCATTTTCACTGTTAATTATTCAAACAAAAAGATAAAAAAATAAAAAATGAAAAAGACGCTTATTTCTTGTCGTCGTTTTTCTTTTCATCCTTATCTTTTACTTCCTCATAGTCAGCATCAACAACATTTTCATCATCTTTCTTCTTTCCTTTTGAGGAATCATCAGATGATTCTTTCTGAGTTTTTGCCTGTTCTTCTGCAGCCTTCTGATACATCTCAGTTGAAAGAGCCTGCATTTCCTTATTGACCTCTTCAAGCTTTGGCTTTATCTTGTCAACATCTTTCTTCTCAGGCTTTAGAAGCTCTTTGAGTTCATCTACCTTTTTCTTTAGAGAGTCAAGCTTTGATTTATCAACTTTTCCCTCCATATCCTTAAAGATCTTCTCTGTAGTGTATGTAAGGGTCTCAGCTTCGTTTACAACCTCAACCTGCTCCTTACGCTTTTTGTCTTCTTCAGCATGCTCTTCAGCTTCCTTTTTCATCCTTTCCACTTCTTCTTCAGAAAGTTTCTGGGTAGCTGTTATCTTTATGCTCTGCTCTTTGCCAGTTCCAAGATCCTTTGCCTTTACATGCACTATTCCATTTGCATCAATATCAAAGGCAACCTCTATCTGAGGAACGCCTCTTGGTGCAGGTGGTATTCCAACAAGATCAAATCTTCCAAGGGTCTTATTATCAACAGCCATAGGTCTTTCACCTTGAAGTACATGTATGGATACTGCATTCTGGTTGTCAGCAGCTGTGGAAAATGTCTGGGATTTCTTCGTAGGGATAGTTGTATTCTTCTCGATGAGCTTTGTAGATACGCCCCCCAAAGTCTCAATACCAAGCGAAAGCGGTGTCACGTCAAGAAGAAGAACATCCTTAATTTCTCCGGCTAGAACTCCGCCCTGGATAGCTGCGCCCATTGCAACAGATTCCATTGGATCAATTCCTCTTTCAACCTTCTTTCCTATAAGCTCTTCGACATATTTTTGTACAAGAGGCATCCTGGTAGGACCTCCTACAAGTATTATCTTATCTATATCATCAGGTGAAAGCTTTGCATCTTTCAGAGCCTGATCAACTGAATCCCTTGTCTTTTCTACTATGGGTCTTACAAGTTCTTCAAGTTTAGCTCTTGAGATTTTCATAGAAAGATGTTTTGGACCCTTGTCATTTGCAGTTATGAAAGGCAGGTTTATATCTGTCTCCATGACTGTTGAAAGCTCGATCTTTGCCTTTTCTGAAGCCTCTCTCAATCTCTGCATTGCAACCTCAT
>JBKHIF010000073.1:0-6600 GCA_046538795.1 Candidatus Woesearchaeota archaeon
AAAGATATAAAATTCATGGACTCTTCTCCTCTTGTCAGAAGATCTTATTTTGTTCCTGAATATGAAAATGATGATGATCTGTCTGGTCCTCAAGATTTAAACTTCAGATATGTTCTGACTTCTGGTGGAGAAAAACTTTTTGGAGATATTTAGATTATTATTGTGAAATATCTACTCATTAATGACAATAAACAAAATCTTTTTAAATCAATCTTAGTTCTTTCGGGATTATGGATACTAAAAACATAGCAGAACTTGTAAGAAAACCTCTTAACTTTCCTACTGATAATAGATATAGGACAAATGAGGATTATATAGAAGGCAAACTAAGGCTTATATATCCTGAAGCAGAATACTTTGCAATACCTCAAAGAGAATCTGATAAATCACGATTTGAGGGTGATTGGCATATCTATCATTCGTCAAGTGATTCTTCAATTGATGATGCAGTTGGAGCTTTCTGTGCTATAAATTATGTTCCTGACTGGATTTCAATTGGCCTTAAAGGAAAAAGACCTTCCAAAAAAAATAAAGTTAATGTTATTCCTGAAAAAATTCCCAAAACCATGTTTGCTGGTTTCTATAATCATCTTGGTGAAAATGCATCTATTGATGATGAGCTTGAACCAGTAAAAGAAACTGCAGAAGCTCTTTCACGATATGTACTTGAACCAAAAAATAAAAATGCAGCTTCAAAAGGAAATAATCCACGAGCTTATGCTGCGCTTATTTCAACAGAGGTTGTTGCAGGTTTTGCAGGACTTTATCCATTGATTGAATCTTTTGTTGCAATTGATGATGTTGATTCTATTGAAAATGTGAGAGAAACACTAAATATGCCTGTTTCTCTTTTTGATATCGGAAACTTTCCTGGTTTTGATATTCCGTGGATTGCTGCTGCTGCGTGTGGTATTGCACCTCTTGTTGCAGGATATCTTGTATGGAAAACTTCCAGAGCTGCAAGAAATAGTATATTGAAATCTGATGAAAAAAGTCTTTCAAATCTTCCTGATATCGCTTTTAATTATATGTATGGACCTGATGCTGTAAACTTTGTTTCACAGGGTATTGAGAATTATTTTAAGAACAAAGGTATTAGGGGTATAACAGGACTTATAAGTTCACTTTCTGATAAAGAAATTGATATAAAAGATGTTGAAAGTCTTTGGGAGTATAAAGAAAACCTTGGTGAAGAGCCTTCTAATTATTTTCTTGAAGGAATTACAAGTGCGCTTGCTCCTCCTCAGGATAATTTGAATGAATTTCAAAATAAAGAACCTGCTCTTTTAGAAGATGATTCAACTGACGAACCTGTTGTCGAACTTGAGGATCCTGAATCATTTGAAAAGAGATATGATACAGACAATGAAGACAATTGATTTTTATTGGTTTATTATCTCTAATGCAACATATATTCATTTTTTATGGGTTAGAAATTTTTAATGGGCTTGAGCAGCAATTTCTTTTACTCATATCTTAGACTGTCAACAGGTTTTAGTTTAGATGCCTGTATAGCTGGGAGCAGTCCTGCGCCTGCGCCTATGGCTGTTGAAAATATCAGAGAGCCTATTATTAGCCATGGAGGAAAATATGGCTGAAGCATGGAATATCCGCTAATAGAAGCTATGTAGCCTCCAAGGCTTGCAATAAGATAGCCTATTATTATTCCAAGAGTTCCTCCAATAAGTCCCTGTATACCTGATTCTATAAGAAATATCTTTAGTATCTCTGAATTTTTTGCACCGATTGCTTTCATTATTCCTATTTCCTGAGTTCTTTCAAGAACTGTAGTGTACATTGTGTTTGTTATGTTGATTGCTGCAACTGCTACAGAGATAAGAGCGATTATTATAACTATGGAATTTATGACAGTAATTACATTTCCGTATGTTTTCATCATGTCTTCGAATGTCTGCACAAAAAAATTCTCATTTCCTTTTTTTAAGCCTCTTTCTTTTCGCAAGTCTTTTGTTATCTCTTCAGCGACTTCAGAGGGATTTTCTCCTTCTTTTGTGCTTAAGTAGATGAAAGCATACTCGTCTTCGACACCAAAAAGCTCTTCAAAATATTCATCAGACAGATATATATTTGAATCATCTTCTGCATTTCCTAATGAGTTCATGAAACCGATTATATCAACTTCTGTGTTGTGTATTATTATAGAATCTTTAGTGGTTAAACCCTTTTCAAAAATTTTATTGTCGAATTGGTAGTTATATCCAAGAACTGCCTTTTTGACATCGTCTTTCTTGAAATATCTTCCTGCACTCATGTCAGATCCTTCAGTTACTGTTACAGCTATCATCTCCCTGAATAAATCTCCCTTGTCTCCTTCAATGGGTGCACCCATTATGTATCTTGTAACAGGTTTTGTGTCAAAGTCATGTCTTACGTCACTCATGGTAAAATACATGCCTGTAACTACATCAACTCCTGATATTTTTTCTATATGCCTCATTTCGTTTCTTGAGAACGACGAGTCTCCTGAACCAGGGGGTCCGAATGTTCTTCCCTGGATCATTATCTTATCTGTACCCATATCTTCAAAAATATCATTTGAAAATTTTGCCAGGCCCTGGCCGAAACTTACAAGCGTAAATATTGCCATTATGCCTATCAGTATCGAAAGGATAGTAAGAAAGCTTCTTGTAAGCCTTTTTTTCAGGTTGTTTAATGCATATATGTATAGGTCTTTCTGCATTTTATTTTGTCTTCCTCAATGCATTTACAGGATGCATTTTTGCAGCCTGCATGGCAGGTGATATTCCTGATATTGCCCCTATGATGAATGAAAATAAAAGCGCACCAAGCAAAAGGCCAAGCGATATGTGTGCCTGGATAAGATCAGATCCAACAGCTGAGCCGATACTTTGCGCAAGCAAGGCAAGACCTGATCCCAAGGCAATCCCGATTAGTCCGCCAATACTTCCCAGAAGTCCTGATTCAATAAAAAATAATGTGAATATTACACTGTTTCTTGCACCTATAGCTTTCATGATGCCTATGTCTTTGGTTCTTTCAAGAACAGATGTGTACATGGTGTTCATTATGCCTATTCCGCCTACGACTAAAGAAATTCCTGCAATTATATAGATGAAAAGCTGAACTCCAAACATTGTTGATTCCATCATCTCTAACGTATCCTGGGCAGATTCTACATTGAAATCTTTTGTAGTTTCATCAACATCACGAGCTTTCATGAGTTTTCTTTCAAGTTCTGTAATAATTTCATTAATATCATTGCCTTTTCTTGCTTTGATGTTTATCATAGCATATTCATCTTCTTCAATGTCAAAGAGATCATTCATAGTCACTTCAGGCATGCCTATCATGTTGTCAAGCATGAAGCTTCCTTTTTTCTCGATTATTCCTTTTATCTCAAATTCTTTTTCTTCTATAGTAATCGTGTCGCCTGGTTCAAGAGGCCTTTCATATGCACTGCTTTTTGCAACGTTATAGCCTACTGTGAGAGAATATTTTTCTCCTTTGTCAAGCTTTTCTCCTTCAACCATGCTAATTGATATTATATCATATATCGATTTGCCGTATTCTTCAATGGGAAGGCTTGTCATCATGGCCTGATATGTAACATCATCTAATACATAAGATACCGGCCTCATGTTTCTTGGTGCAAATGATTCAATTCCGTCCACATCTTTTACTGCTTCAATCTCATCTTTTCCCAATGGATTGGTCAGATCTGAAAATACCCCTGTCTGGGTATTTGTTGAAGCTGTAACAGTTATCATGTCTGCTGAAAGAAAACTGAATTGTGAAATGATAACATTTTCAAGACCTTGTCCAAGAGAGATCAGTGCGACTATCGTAGCTATGCCTACAAAGATCCCAAGCATAGTAAGCCACGACCTGAGTTTTCTTTGCTTAAGTCCGTTGACCGAGAGATTAAAGTAGTCTTTTAGCACTTTGCACCTTGTTATAATTTTTTTGTATTATACTAAAAAATAAGAAAAAACAAAAAAGGAATCATCTTTTTTTCTTCCTTTTTCTAATAAGGAAAACAATCAATGCGATAACAGCAAGCACTACTATTATCTGGACAGCGCCGATATTTCCTCCCTGGCCTGTACTTCCTGCTTCAGCAGTCACAGGAACAATAATGTTTTCAGTATACTGTTTGTTGTTTGCATCCTTGAATTCAAGCTCGACATTCAGGTTAATATTTTCTTCAAGGGCCTTTGCTCTGAAATCAACAGTTTCATAATCGTCGCTATCGACATCTCCTACATAGATTTGATTTCCCATTGATTGCATCTCATAACCTTCGCCTTCGATAAGCCTTGCTGTAAGGAACCTTATATTGGTTAAGCCTTTATTTACTATCCTTAAGTTTATTTCTCCATAGCCGTTTGATGCATGAAGATTTGATTCATCTATCTCGATTGAAAGATCTGGTTCTGCCCCTACTGTGACTCCTAAAACTTCGTTTGTGGTATATACTGTACCTGCCTGATCTTTGTACTTTATTATAACAGGTATCTTGTATATCTTTGATTCTGCATCAGAATAGGTTTGCAGGTTGTAAGTAAAGCTTATTTCCTGGTTTGATTCAAGGAACTTGCTTCTTTTTTCAAGACCTGAACCAACGGGTATGAATGGAAGGTCTTTTGTTGCAAGCCCTGATGCTGTCGTGAATGTTTCGGTTGAAAGATCAAGCTTGACTGAAAGATCCTTTATGCTTGCTTCTGCAAGATTCTTGAGTGTTATATCTACCTTTGAAGATTCACCTGGAACAAATAATGACGGTGCGGTTATTTCATCAACAACAACTATAGCTTCTGTTGTCCTTACATCTATCTGGAATTCTTTTATCAGCCAATTTTGTCCATCTGTTGTATATCTTAATTTAAGCGGATTATTTCCGAATACTGCCTGCTCGTTAACACGTACCTTGTATTCAAGTATTACCTGCTTTTTTGATCCAACTTCTCCATATTCTTTTCTTGCTTCTTGGTTTGGATCAAGGCTGAACGGAAATTCAGGTGTAAGCTCAAAGATTGCATTGTTTGTTGCTGTCTTTCCTATATTTGTGGCCTGTATTGTAATATCAACATAATCTCCTGGCTCAGCAGGACTTGGTTCGTAATTTAACATTACCATGTCAAACGATGCAAATGTAGGATCTGCTGCCTCTGCAAAAAACGGCTGCATGAATGAAATTACAAGCATCGCTGATATTAAAACATAAAACATATTTTTCATCATAATCCCTCCTCTGAAATTATTTTTGACTATCATTTTTTTGTTTTTTTACTTATTTTTGCTGAATCTATAATTTCTCCGTCTTTAAGGAACTCGACACGCTCTGCCCTTTTTGCAAGGTCGTCATCGTGAGTTACCAGAACTATTGTCTTATTTTGTTCATGATGGAGTTTTTCCAAAAAGTTCATCACATTTCCTCCCATCTTTGAATCAAGGTTTCCTGTAGGCTCGTCAGCAAGGATCACTTCAGGATCAAGAGCGAGTGCTCTTGCTATTGCGACTCTTTGCTGCTGTCCTCCGCTCATCTCGTTTGGCTTGTGGTTTATCCTGTCGCCTAGTTCAACCATGGAAAGAAGCTCTTTGGCTCTCTCGAATCTTTTTTTTGCAGAAATGTTCTGGAACATCATTGGAAGCATTACATTTTCTGCTGCCGTAAGCGTGGATATCAGATTGAATTTTTGGAATATGAAACCTATCTTCTGCCCTCTTATCTGGGCAAGATCTGATTCTCTTAGTTGGGATATGTCCCTGTGTTCAAGAAAAACCTTGCCCTTTGTCGGAAGATCAAGACATCCTACAAGATTCATTGCAGTACTCTTTCCTGATCCTGATGGTCCCTGGATTGCTACAAATTCCCCTTTTTCTACTTTAAGATTAAGCCCTTTTAAGGCATGGACTTCAACTTCTCCCATCTTATAGGTTTTCCATACATCCTTTAATTCAATTACAGGTTGTGACTTCATCTTCTGTGCTTCTCCATATCTTTTATCCATCCATCAATCAGATTTCCTATGCTGCTTACATCTTCTGCATATCTTTTGATGATCATCAGTTTTTGCCTTGTTTCTTTGTCTTTTGATTCTTTGTATCTTGATATGATTTTTTTAGTATCTTCTTCCAAAAAAGTTTTTAGATTATCTCTTATTCTATTAAGCTTCTTTATATTGATTGCTATTATATCTTTTTCCATGGATACATAAATCTTGCTGCTTCCAGGCTTTCTTATCTTTTCTGCAATACCCATATTTCCCAGGAATTTCAATGCATTGGATACTGAAGCAAGACTATAGCCTGTCTTATGGGCAATATCGTCCATCGCAATATCTCCCGGAGTTACATATATTATTGCTGCAATTTTTGTTGCAATCTCATTTAATCCAAACTGTTTTCCGAGTCTTGCAAAAGTCTCGCTAAATTCTCTTTCGATCGGAGACATATCTTTTGTTCCCATCATTCATGTATTTTAGGAAATTCAAAACTTTCAGGTTTTTTTAAAAGTTGTGAATGTTATCCCAGATAATAATATCAATCTTATATAAATCTTTTTTTTACTTAAGGCAGAAAGCTAACAAATTTTATTGATCTGTTTTATCATCATCT
>JBKHIF010000074.1:0-6467 GCA_046538795.1 Candidatus Woesearchaeota archaeon
ATTCCATGTGCATCCAGTTGTTTTCATAAAGAAGTGCCTTTAATGGATAATTAATAGGTCTTTCAGAAATATCAGAAACACAATTTTTCTTTACAAAATCATCAAGGCAATCCCTTACTCTTGAAAGATAATCATTTCGTTCTTCATTTGATATTTTCTCAATTGGTACAATAAAACTGTAATTACTATACTCTATTATTTCCACGAATAAGGAAATATGTTTGAAAATAAATAGATTTTTGTTTCACATAGGTTTTTTAAATAAAACATATTTTCTGATTATCGGTGATTTGATGAATTATAGAACTTTAGGAAAAACAGGCATAAAGGTTAGCGAGATCGGTTTTGGTGCATGGGCTATAGGAGGCTCATGGGGAGAGGTTGATGACAGCGAATCTTTGAAAGCTCTTAAACTTGCTACTGAAAAAGGCATAAATTTTATAGATACTGCTGATGTTTACGGAGATGGACACAGTGAACAATTGATTTCAGGACTTATCAAGGAAAAACCCGAACTTACTATCGCAACAAAAGCAGGAAGAAGGCTTTCTCCGCATGAAGCAAAGGGATACAATAAAGAAAACCTTGAAGAGTTTATTGACAGGAGCAGACAGTATCTTGGAGTTGATTCTTTAGATCTTCTTCAGCTGCATTGTCCTCCGACAGAAGTTTATTATAATCCTGAGGTTTTCAAAGCTTTGGATGAATTTGTTGAAAAAGGCAAGATAAAACATTACGGAGTGAGTGTTGAAAAGGTCGAAGAAGCTCTCAAGGCAATAGAATATCCTAACGTCAAAACTGTTCAGATAATATTTAACATGTTTCGGCAAAGACCTATGGAACTTTTTTTCAAAGAATGTGAAAAACGAAATATTGGCGTAATTGTTCGTGTACCTTTGGCAAGCGGTCTTCTTACAGGCAAGATGAGCAAGGATTCTACTTTTTCAAAAGATGATCATCGTAATTTTAACAGGAACGGCGAAGCTTTTGATAAGGGTGAGACTTTTGCTGGTGTTGATTTTGAGAAAGGTCTTGAAGCTGTTGAAGAACTCAAAAAGATTAAACCTGACAATTTTACAATGGCGCAATTTGCTCTTAAGTGGATACTCATGTTTCCTGCGGTAAGTACTGTTATCGCTGGCGCAAAAAATGAGAAACAGGTAAACGATAATACTGCTTCATCTGAACTTCCTGAACTAGATGAGGAAACCATGGACAAGGTAAGAGAAATCTATGAAAAATATGTAAAAGATGATGTTCACCACATATGGTAATCTTTTATTTTCTTTTTTTTAGAATAACTTTTTAAAAACCAAGATATAAATATTTTTCATGAAAAAGAATATTTTTCTTTCATTATTGTTTGGCTTTTCGCTTTATCTAGTCTTGACAAGTTTTTTTGCAGTTTTTGGAAATACAGGTCAGGCGTCATTTCAGATGGTTGCATATGATATAGGGAAGTTTTTCGGTCTTGTTGGTTTTTTTATGTTATCTCTTTTGATAATATCAGGTGACTGGGCAAGATTATTAGATAGGGTTATAGGCCTTGACAAGATAATCAAATTCCAGAGAAAATTTGCTGTTTTTGTTTTTTTTCTGGTCATCAGCCATCCGATATTTTTCATAATATCAAATACCTCTTTTGCAAGGTATCTGTTGATACAAACTGCATCTTCTGCAATACTTTATGGAACTATTACCCTGTACTTATTTATACTTGTAAGTATGGCATCGAAATTTTACAAAAAAATATCATACAAGGCTTGGCAGGTTATCCATATAGGGTTATATGTTATGTTTTTCTTAGGATTAAAACATGCTTTTGATGCAGGATCAGAAACAAACCTTCTTGTGATTAAAATACCGTTTTATATTATGATCATTCTTTTGGTTACAGGAGCATTGTACAGAACAGTCTATAAGATAAGAAATCTTTTCACCAAGTACATAATAAAGGAAATCAGATGGGAGAATGAAAACATATATACTGTTGTTGTAAGACATAATGAAGATTTTAATTTCAAGGCAGGTCAGTTTGCATTTTTGAGAATCAACGGTAAAAAACTTTTTACAAGACACCCATTTACAATATCAAATTCACCTGGAAGCAAAAACATGGAGTTTAGCGTCAAGCTTGAAGGCAGGTTCACAAGAACACTTGCAAAACTTAAGCCTGGTTATGAGATAAAGATAGAGGGTCCTTTTGGACTATTTACTATACCTGATGATGAAAAAAACATAGTTTTCATTGCAGGCGGTATAGGTATAACTCCCATGAGAAGCATCCTTTCAGATGCAGGAGATCATAGCAGATTTTCCTTGATATATTGCGCAAGGACAGAATCTGATCTTGTTTTCAGGAAAGAACTTGAATCATACAAGTATCTTGAAAAAACTTATGTGCTTAGCAGGGAAAAGAAAAAAGGTCCGTGGATAAATGGAAGGTTATCTAGGGATATCCTGAAAAAACACATTAAAAAAGACGCTATGTATTATATATGCGGTCCTGAAGGACTGAAAGATGCAACAGTCAAGAATCTCATTGAACTTGGAATATCAAGAAAAAACATTATTATTGAGGATTTCTTCTGGTGATTTCTGCTCAGATCCCAATATTAGGATTATAAGAGCATAGTGAACAGATTATATGATTTATTATCGTAATTTTTATAAAGTGCGGCAATTTCTTTTCAGGAATCAAGTGCCTCCGTGGCTCAGTGGTAGAGCGCGTCCTTGGTAAGGACGAGGTCGCGAGTTCAATTCTCGCCGGAGGCTTTTATTTACTTATTTCTTTTTGTTTTTAAGGAATTGACCTTTCGCTTGGCATCTTATTGGTTCAATTACCAAAATATTCTTTGAATATTTTGTATGTGTAAATCCTAGATTTCCACATCTCGCCGGAGGCTTTTTTCTATTATTTCAATCGAATCTCCTTTAAGTTTTAGAAAGAGTTTTCCTTTCTTTGAAAGTTTATCAATATCTTCAGCTAAGATAACTGCTTTTTTGTATTTTCTTCTAAAATCAAAACAATTATTAACTCTTTCTTAATCTGAACTATTCATGGAATTCAATCCCGACGGTAGTTTAAAAATACCTGAAAATATGCAAAAGCCAGATCCAAAAATAAAATTAGATACTGAAAAATGCGTTCATGTAAGACGCGATGTGATATATGATCGTTCTCCTAAAAAATGCAGGCTTCATGTTACATTTTCAAAACTTATGTCACCTGTATTGGAAAAGACGTTTTCAGAAACTCCTGCAAAGATTAATCAGATAACAGAAAAAGAATTTCAGGTTGATATAGGAACTTCTTTTAGGAGATGCTCTGAATGCAATGCTTTTGTAAAAAGATTAAGCGAAAAGTCTTTTGGAAATATTATTGAAGATAAGGGAACATGCACATATCAGGGAAGGACACAGTCTTTTTCTTATGAGGATTATTTTGAATAGATTTTTACCTTAGAATTTCTAAAGATTTTTAATTACTACCATAATTCTTTGTTTTATGGGATTTTTTGATATGATAAAAAAGGCATTCAGGCCTGAAGAGGAACCTCAGGAAATACGATTTAATGAACTTAGGTCTTGGCTGGAATCACAGTCTGACAAAAAACAAGTTCTTGAAAATATAAAAGATTCTATTAGATCAATAGAAGATGATAAGAGAGAGATTGAAGAAAGGATAGATATACTTCTCAAAGCCGAGGTTCCCAACAAAAAGACCCCTGAACGCGCTCTTAGGATACTTGATGATCACAGGGATGTATATATGCAAAAAGTAAGATGGCTGTCTTCAGATCTGGTTTTTCCTGAAACACATTCTTTTGAGCAAATAACAAAAGCCTGCGATTCCAACCGCGAAAAGATAAATGAGTTTGGAAACAATACGCAGAAAAACTATCGTGTTCTTCAGGAATTTTTGGCCAATGAAAGTTTTGATGTGGCTGAAAAGATAAAGAGCATAGACAACCACATACTTGATATCAAGAATACTATCAAGCATTCAAAGGTCAAGGTAATAGAATCTTTGAACGAAGAACTTGACAAGATAATAAGAAGCATTGATGAAAATAAACAAAATAAAGAACGAAATCAGGAAATTGAAAAAGAGATTGCTGAACTTAAAGATAGTATATCAGAATTTGAGGAAAAGATCATTTCCATAAAAAACAGCAAGGACTATGAGCAACATAGTAATAAACTTGACCGGATAGAGAACCTTAAGCGCAGGATGAAGCTTATTGAAGATCAAAGGTTCCATCATTTTTCTGTTATCAATTCTGCATTGAAAAAATATGAGAGGATAGCACTTGAAAGCAGGCTCATATCAGATTATGTTGATGATTCTTTCAATGCTCTGTCAAAGGACAAGGAACTAAAAATAGTAACAATACTTGATAAGATGAAAAAAGCGATAAACTCAGGAAAACTTGAACTTAAAGATAAGAAAAAAGAAAAGATCCTAAAAACATTAGAAATTCTTGACAGGGAATACTTGTTAGATTTTCTAGAAAAATACAATGATTTTGACGATAAAATAAAACTCCTTGAAAAAGAGACAAGTGATTCAGAAGTCATGAAAAAACTTGATGAAACTGAATCAAGACTAAAACACAAAAGAGAACATCTTCAAAGATTAATTGATGAAAAAGATTCTATACAAAGATCAATTGATGAATTCTATCCTGAAAAAAGAAAGCAAGAGCTTAAAGAAGATATAATTCATACTCTAGGAAAAGATATAGAAATAATCTAGATTTAGGAATTATTATTTTATCATTTCACAAACTTTTAAATATAAATCTATAAAACACATTCTCATGGCAGATAAGACTTTTGGTATAACTGTTAAGAAGGATGAGAATTTTTCAGAGTGGTTTACACAGGTAGTTTCAGAACAGGGTGCAAATCTTGCAGACATCAGATATGGTGTTCAGGGTCATGTTGTCCATATGCCCTGGACAATGAGGATTGCAAACAAGCTTTACTCAATAATAGAAGATGAAGTTGAAAACGATGATCATGAGCCTATACTATTTCCCACAGTCATACCTAAAGCAAATCTAATGAAAGAGAAAGAACATGCAGGCTTTACTCCTGAGGTTTTCTGGGTGACAAAAGCAGGAGACAGGAAGCTTGAAGAGCCTGAAGCATTAAGACCAACTGGAGAAACTGCATTTTATCCTATGTATTCTTTATGGATCAGAAGCCATAATGATCTTCCGTTCAAGCGTTACCAGTCAAGAATAACTGTCTTTAGAAATGAGATGACAACAAGACCTTTTCTTAGAGGAAGGGAATTCATGTTCTTTGAGACACATGATGTTTTTGCAACACACGATGAAGCAATGGAACAGATCGCAAAAGACAAAGCGATAATGGATCGTGTAATTACAGAGAAATTAAAAATCCCTTTTGTATTTTTCAAAAGGCCAAAATG
Source organism: Candidatus Woesearchaeota archaeon (assembly GCA_046538795.1). Taxonomy (GTDB): domain Archaea; phylum Nanobdellota; class Nanobdellia; order Woesearchaeales; family CAZJJJ01; genus JBKHIF01. Next base: position 5,444 of record JBKHIF010000074.1, read on the forward strand.
GGATGCATTCAAGGGAGCTGAAGATTCATACTGTGCAGATTCGCTTCTTCCAAACGGAAGGAGAAATCAGATAAGTTCAACACATGATCTGGGACAGAGGTTTGCAAAGGCTTATGGAATAAAATTTAAGGATAAGGATATGAAAGAAAAATTTGCTCATCAGACTTGTTTTGGTCCTGGTATCTGGAGAATAATTGCAAGCATCATATCTCTTCATGGAGATGATAACGGTCTTGTCCTTCCCATGAAAATAGCACCTGTTCAGGTAATAATAATACCAATCACATTCAGCAAGAAAAAAGAGCTTTCAGAAAAGGTCATGAGAAAGGCAGACGAACTTGCTAAAAAGCTTTCAAAAAAATATTCTGTGAAAGTTGACAAGTCAAATAATACTCCAGGCTACAAGTTCAATCAGGCAGAACTTATGGGAATACCTATAAGACTTGAATTAGGACCTAAAGATCTTGAAAAAGAACAGGCAGTAGTTGTCAGAAGAACTTCAAAAGATAAAGTTGCTTCATCAATAAAAGATATTGAAAAAATAATTTCAGAACAGGTTGAATTGTTTGAAAAAGATCTTTTGGAAAGGACAAAAAAGAATTACGAGACAAACACAAGAAGTGCTGAATCACTCGATGATATTAAAAAGATTATGGACAAGCACAAGGGTTTTGTAATTTCACCTTTCTGCTCAATTGGAAAAGATGGAGAGCATTGTGCAGATGTCTTAAAGGCTGAAACTAAAGGTGCAAATGTCTGCGGTGTCCCTTTTGGTTCTGAAGAAAAACCTAAATCTGGAATGAAATGTCCTGTTTGCGGAAAAGAAGCAAAACACATGGTTTGGTTAGCTAAGAGTATTTAATTTTTGAAAACTAAAACGTAAATATGATTTATCTTACCTCTATCTCCTTTTTGATATTTTTTTTATCTCTTACCCAAATAATTTCACGTTCAAAAGAATATTTTTCTTTAAGATTATTCGCTAAATCCCAAGCTAAAGGATAGTATTTGTTTTTAATATATA
>JBKHIF010000014.1:0-25438 GCA_046538795.1 Candidatus Woesearchaeota archaeon
GGGATATCTAAGACTTTCAGTTTTAGGGATTAGAAATTTTTTAAATTTCTAATAGGCTTGAGCAGTGATTTTCTTTATATTTTAATTCATGATTTTTTATTATTTCTTTCTTTTTATGTTATATAATAGCTGACAAAAGTAAACTATATTTTATAAGATATTTTTGTTATTTTCTAATACAGAGTTACATTTATAAATAAACACAGATTTTCATGAATAAAACCGGTCGCTGATCGCGTCCACTGCTCCTAAAAAGGAATATGAACGATCAGAATCCAACGCGTAAATATTACGTGGGAGAGATAAAAATGGGAAAGGAAAATATTGAAGTATTGATTGAAGGAGGAAAAGCAACCGCTGCTCCTCCGCTTGGTCCGGCACTTGGCCCTATGGGTGTCAATATTGGACAGGTTGTAGCTGAGATCAACAAGAAAACTCAGGATTTCAAAGGTATGCAGGTTCCAGTGACTGTATCTATAGATACAGATACAAAGGAATTCACTATTTCTGTTGGAACTCCCCCTGCTTCACAGTTGATACTTAAAGAAGCAGGAATCCAGAAAGGTGCAGGAAACCCACTTACAGACAAAGTTGCAGACCTAAGGATTGAACAGATAATAAAGATTGCAAAGATGAAAGAAGATGTTCTTCTTGGAAAGAATCTTAAGGAAAAGATAAAGGAAATAATCGGAACCTGCCAGTCTATGGGTGTTATGGTCGAAGAAAAGCCAGCACATGAGACTATTACTGATATAAATTCAGGCAAGTTCGATAAAGAGATTTCTTCAGGAAAGACAGAGATCAGCGCAGAAGAGATGAAAGAGATTGAAGAAGAGAAGAAAAAGCTCGCTGCAGAGATCGAGGCAAGACGTGAAGAATTCATGAGCAAGGCAAAATCAATCCAGAAACAGATGGAAGGAAAGTCTGCCAATCAGATAAGAACTAAGATGAAGGATGAGGACATACCTCAGACAATAATTGATGAACTTGTTCCTGAAGAAAAGAAAGATGAAAAGTCCAAATAGGCAAAATCTTTAATTTTTCTATTTTTTTTCTTTTTATTCAATTAGTAATTGAATTCCCCTTCTTTTTCTTCAAAATCCGTCCCGCATTCAGGACAGTAGTCTTCATCATCTTCAACCACTGCTCCGCATAGAGGACATTCCTGTGTTGTCATCTGAAGCACCCCGAGTTATCAAATTAAATAGATGATAGAATATATAAATCTATGTAATAAATAGCTTATTTTTATGATATTTATCTTATCAGGGCTTAAAATATAATTTTTGTTACCTGTTTGTGATTCCCATTATTCTCATATTTTTTGTATCTGCCTTATTATCTGTTTCATTATACGAAATATGATAACTTATATCATATGTGCCAAGAGGATCTATTGAACTTATATTCCAGAAAAGGTATGTTCCTCTATTTGCTGAACTCACGTTCCAGCCGGGTTCTATTGTATAATTTATAGGATTGAAGTTCATCGGCACATAATCTGATGCAGTTATGTTTTCTATTTTATGACTCTGGTCGTTGTTGATCGAGATTGATATATTATATATTTCAGATGATATGGCTCTTATATCTTTTCTTATAGAGAATTCTGTGCCAAATACGTGCATGTTTTCAATAATTTCGTTTTCATATGCGTGATAATATATGTTTTTCTCGTCTGTTATGTTTGCAGTTATCGTATGTATTCCCATAATATCAGGAGCAAATGATATCTCTGCAAATCCGTCAATGCCGCTTAGTGAAGATCCTATATATCCAGATATATCTGAATAGAAGCTTACATTGTATGATTCGATCTCTGTACTATTGAATTTATCCATTACCTTTGCCTTGATTGTGGCAGGAACACCCAATGTTGTATTTTTTATCATAAGCTCAGTTAGGTTTCCATATGAATATGTGGTTATGTTGTCTTCTGTTTCAAGTTTATCATATAGTTCCTCATAACAGGATATGTTGTAACTATAAAATCCTGGTACTGTTATATTGAATCCTGCTTTATACAATCCATCTTCATAGCTCATATTTCTTATTCCGTGTGAATCTATCGAGATGTTGCATATTGCATCTTCTATTGCAGATCCTGCAAGTGTTGAATAATTTGCATAGATAAAGGATGTATCATTTATGAATATAGTCCTGTTTTCCTTGTCTGCATCAGATATATCATATATTTCGAGGCTGCTTGATGCTCCTCCTACATATGCTGTAAAATGGGTTACATTGAATCTGATGTGTGAATCATTTTGCATGAACGGAATATTTGTCTTTTTCCAGGAAATGCATGATGCTGAACTTGTATTCCATTCTTCGCAGTGTAAGATGTTTGCAACAAAGTGATTTTTCTTAAGTATTATATCTGCTTCTGAGAAGTTAAATAGCTTATTTCTTGACTCAAGCGAGAAGACCTCTGTCGCAATTTCAGGATCATCAATCGTGGTTATCGCCTGTATGCTTTCTATGTCTTCTTCATTGCTTGTATTTTTCAAAATCACTTTCACGCTTTCATCTTCAAATTCAAGATAAATGTCTGTTGAATTTGATTTGGAGAATTTTACGTCTGCATAAGTGATATTCCTTGTCATGAAGTTTTGTTTGAAAGCCTGTCCTGACGTTTTGTTTATGTCTTTGGTCATGTTTTCAGATAATCTGACTGTTGCTGAATTTATTGGACTCATTATGCTTGGTAGTATAATTCTTTCTTTCACATACATGCTCCTGTTGACAACATATATTTTTTGTCTGATTGTCTTATTGAGTATGCTGAAACTAATATCGTAATCTCCTTCTTCTATTGCAAAGAATTCTGTGCTGTAATTATATGATTCTTTTCTTGGATTAAAGCCATACGAGATGTTGTTTGAATCTGTAATAGTTAAAACTGGATTTTCTATTGTTATAATCTCATCCTCGTAATTTCTTAAGATATCAGAAATATTTTCTGTCAGATATGATCTGAGTTTATGGTTGTTGGCGTTTGTTTCATTTTCACCTGTATTATTGTCAGATGCTGCAATCATCATTGTCTTATTCAGATATACGCTGAACTTAATCTCTATAGGTTTCTCTTTTTCATATATTGATTCGACATGTGATTTGATCACAATATCCTGTGCAAGATTATCAGCTTCTTTGTTTGTATTATCCGATGCATTTTCATCTGTTATTATTTTATCTTCAATCTCATATGACCTGTTGATCTCCATCATGGCTGGCTCATACACTCTTATGATATAATCGCTTACGAGATCCTTGTCCATGAAAGTTGTGCTTGCTCTGATAGTATAATTTCCAGGCTCATGGAATATTAGTCCTATTTCAGGATTCGTGTCTTCTATGACATAAGATGAATTTCCTGGTTCATCTATCTTAAGCGTGATTGTGCTGTTCTCAGCAATCTCGTAACCAAGGATAGTTTTTGCAGTTACCAATATTGCATCATTAGTATAGTATCTTCCTGAACCTGCACTGATCCTTTCTGTCTCTATCCTAAGTTCAGGGCGTGGAAGATCGATAAAAGTATTCTCGCTTGTGCTGAAAGTCTTTTCTTCTCTTTCTATTGTAGCCTTTATCTCATATTCTCCAGATATCAGATTATCAAGAGTGCAGTTGAATTCTGCTGTTCCGTTGACTAGATAATGGCAGATAGTAAGGTTTGAAGGTGATGATTTTGGTATTAGATTTATCTCTATTGATTCAAGTATTCTTGTTTCATTCTGCTCGACTGTAACTTCGCCATGAATGTGTCTTCCTTCATATTTTTCCCTGAATTTCAAGGTAAGATTAAAGCTTCTCTCAGTAATTTCTGTGCCTTTTTGCACAATATCTTTCTCGATGTGGCTTGATGATATATTTTCAGGTATCTTATCCTTTATCTCATCTTCGCTTATATTTATCGTCTCATTTGCAGTCTGGTTTATCGAAGAGTTCGTATCATTGAGGATAGTTTCATTAACTGTGAAATTTTCATAACTATTTGTTTCATATAGATCATATGTCTGGTTATGATATAGTATCTTTCCATCATGATCTGTTATTCCTATTATCGTATAATATGATGCATTGGTTGATCTTATCTCCTTTTCAAGCTTGCATGAGAACGCTTTTGTCATGTTGACATAATGTGTACATATTGTCATGTTTTCATTTATCATTCCAGGATATATGTCAAGTTCTACTGCATATATTGTGCGATTATATTGACTATCGGATGAATTCGCGTAAGGTTGATCGTATCTTGTTTCTATGGTTCCTTCTATGAAACTTTCGTTATTTTTTTCAGCCAATCCTGAAATATTTATCCTGAATATGAATTCTCCTGATTGGTTTTTAGTCAAGTTCGGGGAAGCATCGGAAATTCCTGAACTAATATTTAAACTGCTATTTGAATTGTTAGTCAAAATATTGCTAGCAGATCTGGTGCTTATGTTTGTGTGGTTCTTGTTTGTCAAAGTCTCATTTGATTCAGAACCTATTGTTTGCGCTGTTGAGAAGACCAAGAAGAATACAAGTAGGGCAAGAGCTAAGAAGAGCTTTACATTTTGCCTTCCATGGCTTGCTCTATCTCTTGTTCTCATGTTCCCTCCTTTTACTTTTATCAAAAGTTCTGGTTCTGCTATTTTCTCTGTAGAAAGAGGCCCTGCCTGTGCTTGCGAAACTCAGCTGGCCGTATTCATAGAACCTAAACTCATTGAGCTTGAGATCCTCTCTTGCTTTTGAAATTCCTTCTAGGGCGATTTTTTGTGCGATGTAAGAATTTCTTAGAACATTTGGAGTAACTTCGATGTCCTGTCCTGATTTTTCAGAATAGAATTTGAGAATTTGTTGTATTCTCCTTCCAGTAAGTCTTGTTGATTGTCTTGATGTAAATATGAACGGTGATTGTGATTGATATGGTTCTTTCGAATTGATAATTTCTCTGAGTTTTGATGAAAGTTCTTTTGATAATCTGCAAATTCTTAATTCTCCTGAAGCGAATCTCTTGTCATTGTGAATGGTTATCTTTCTCCTCTCGAAATCAAACTCTTTTTTTCTGAGGTTTGAAAGCTCTGAAACAGTGATTCCTGTTTCGTAGAACAGTTTCACGATAACTTTGTCTCTTTTATCCTGTATAGAACTATAGAACTTTTGAAAGGCAGTTTCTGAAAGAAATCTTTTTTTATCAAGAGATTTAAGTCCAGAAAGCTCTTTAACTGTCTCAACAGGTACATTTTTTTTGAGAAGTTCAGAAACGGCCTGTTTTCTAAGAATGGATGGCGTAATATCCTTTTTGATGTGCGCAGAAACAGATTTAAGAAGCTGCTGGACTCTTCTTGGAGTTATCTTTGAACTTTGTCTCGTGAAAAAAAGAAATTCTGTTGGAGAATAAGACTCGATATATGCCCTGATATCTTTCAAAATCTTGTTTGAAAAGGGTATTGTCCTGTCTTTTAGAAATAGTTTTTGACCTGCAAGATCTATCTGCGAAACTCTTAGATCCACAAGTTCAGATATTGTAATTCCAAGTTCTCTTAAAATAGAAAGAATTAGATTATCCCTTTTGTTTGAGACAAAATCCCTAATCCTGCGAAACTCATCTCTAGAAACATAGCTGTAGCTTTCAGTATTCTCTGTTGTTTTTATGGCCATTTTACTTAAATCACAACAAAATTTTGAGTTTCGCAATAATTATTATTACGAAACTGATATATAAGAATTTGGATTTTGTGTTAGTTTTTCTTAAAGCAGAAATTTTAATAGTTAAACCTGATAATTATATATTATTGGACATACTTTTTTCTTAATCTAAAAAATTCTAGCCAGGAGGTGGTATTATGGCTGAATACAAATTACCTGAAATTGGATATAGTTATGATGCATTAGAACCATATATTGATGCAAAAACCATGGAGATACATCATACAAAACATCATCAGGCTTATGTTGACAAGTTGAATGCAGCACTTGAAAAGCATCCTGAATTAGCACAAAAAAGTCCTGAGGACCTTGTAAAGGATCTTGATTCTATGCCTGAAGATATAAAGATTGCTGTAAGAAATCATGGAGGAGGTCATGTTAATCATTCTTTTTTTTGGCAGATTCTGAAAAAAGACGTTTCTCCTGAAGGCTCATTGATTGATGCTATAAACGAAAAATTCGGAAGTCTTGATGCATTCAAGGACAAATTTTTCAATACTGCAAAAGGCAGGTTTGGAAGCGGATGGGCATGGCTGGTTTTAAATTCAGATAAAGATCTTGAGATAATGAATACTCTTAATCAGGACTCGCCTCTTACGCAAGGAAATATTCCTATAATTGGTATTGATGTCTGGGAGCACGCATATTATCTTAAGTACCAGAACAAGAGGGGAGATTACATAAATGCCTTTTTCAATGTAATAAACTGGAAAAAAGCATCCCAGATATATGAAACTGCTATGAAAGGCTGAACTAGTCTGATAAATTTTTTAAATTTTTTTAAAAAGAATATTCTTTTGGTCATTATTATTATTATTATTATTATTATTATTATTATTATTATTTTAGTTATATTTCTATAAATTCATATTACATAATAAGATATAAATACTACATAATGGTATATATCAGATAATTTTATATATAACTTTCTTACATAATAAGATTGATTGATGGAACTTTCAGAACAAATACCGGATTCTGATATAGATTTCAGTACTTATAGCAATCTAAACAAGAAGATCATCCACAGGCTTGAGGAAAGATTTTCAAAGATAGAAAAGGAATATTTGCTGTCTAAAGAGATACTAGAAAACATAAAAAGCCAAAAAATAATGATTCCCTTGTCTGTATTTCAGGACAAAATGCTTTCTGCTCTTGAACTTGTTGTCGTCTTCCTTAAGGAGATCTCAGGCCTTTCCAATACAGATATTTCAAAACTTCTGAATCGCGATCCAAAGACGATCTGGGCAACATATTATACAGCCAGAAAAAAATCAAAAAAACAGATAAGTCTTTCTTTCAAAGCCAAGGACAAAAATACAACAAATCTTGTATTTCCTGTGTACATATTTGCAAAAAGAGACTTGAGTGTTCTTGAAACCCTAGTCGAATATCTTCAGAAAAATTATTATTTATCATACAAAGCTATAGCAGATCATCTCAATCGAAACGAAAAAACCATCGCAACAATCATAAGACGTATCAACGAGAAGAGAAAAAGATCAAAAAATGCAAAGACGAAAAAAAGATGAATAATCACAAAATGAAAAAAGGATTTGCAGATATTATTTTCATATTCATACTTATTTTATCAGCGATTATTATTTTCCAAAATATCCTGAAGCCTGCACAGGCAATAATTCCTGATGTATATATTAATGAGTATGGGAATCTTACAAATCTTTCAAGACCTGTCAACGGAACTTTATCATTAGGAACAGGAATAGAATATCTTGCTGTAAGGGTTAACATAACAAACATAACTGATTATGAAGCAATAGTTACACCTGATGAACAATATGTGCTAAGTTACGATCATGGCAATGCTACCCACAAAGGTATAAGTGAGAAACTTGACGTAAGAAGATATCTTCAGAATTTAACTAAGATCCATAATATATCAAATCTTTTTGATGCTCCTGTTGAAATCGGCATGAAAATACCTCTTCCTAATGCGAGCGAATGCAATTACAGCCATACGAGACTTAATTTTATACCTGATAACATGAGTGTGGTTAATCAGACAGTATATCTCAATTTCACTGTCGGATCCTACCAAAACAGGCTAATTAATGTAACCTGCAGAACTCCAAATGATTTTGGCATCCTTGATTTTCCACAGTCAGAATATATCATGAGAACAGATTATACATTTACTGATGCGCAGATAAAGATACTTCCAGATACAAAAATGTCAGCCACTAAGGAGCTTATCCCCAACCCTACACCTGACTGGAACAATGAATCTACATTAAGAAACTGGACAATAACATTTGATCTTTTCAACAAGGGAAATGTAAGCATCAACATAACAAAGATACGTCTTTGGGCAACTCCTTCAGATAACATAACAGGAAATCCTCTGGATAATGTCTTGTTCGAGAAAAACTACAGCAGCTGCCTTTATGGAGATAATATTCTTGATGGCGGTGAAAATTGTGAACAGAACAGCTGGTTTTTTTATCTCGGAGTGCCTGTGGTTTGGAGCGAGGTCTTTTTTGAAAATGTATATGATTTTGTACACGAAGGATTCTATACACTTATTGGATCATTTTACCAATACTTGTTTGGAGATTATAAGGTTCGTCTTGATAATCCTCAAAACAACTCTGTTGTTGACATCAACTATACTGTTGATTTCGAATATGCAGTTTCCAATGAATCTGATTGTCTGCTTTATACCAACATCACAGGAAATTTTAGCAGCATGGGTATGAGGCATGAAGAAGTTATTCTTGAAGATTCATTTGAATATAACACAACACCCTATGAAACCTATATCGTATGGAATGTATTATGTTATTCAACAGATGGTGTGAATGTTAAATTTTCAGAATCAAACTACTCTTTGCATATTAATGCTCTTCCCAGGATATACGGAGACAGGTTCCCTGATCTTAACTGGTCAGAAGATGAAAACCTTACAATTAACCTCATGGACTATTTCTATGATCTGGAAGATGAAGATATGAATTTCACGATATACCCTTCAGCTATTCTTAACATATCATATGAGTACAGCAATGTCACAAAAAATATAACTTTCTCGCCTGACGAAAACTGGAATGGTTTAAGGCAGATGCAGGTTGTTGCAACAGATATATATGGACGGAATGTATCTTCTAATCTGGTCTATCTGAATGTAACTCCTGTGCCTGATGCTCCTGTGATAACCTGGTGGAATGTATCTAATGCTACCTGGAGTACTACCAATGAAACAAATCTCACATTTTCTGAGAATCAGACTATAAAATTCGAAGCAAATGCGACTGATCCTGACTTTTTAAATGATCCTTCATTGTGGTTCTATTGGTTCCTTGATGATGTGCTTCAGAAAATGGGAAGTTTCTGGGAATGGGGTGTTGGATGGTTCTCTTCAGGAGAGCATAATATAACCTTGATTGTTAATGGTTCAGACGGGCTTTATGATACGCAGCATTGGTTTGTAAATATAACCAATATTAACCGGAATCCCTACTCAGATGAAATACCCAAACTCATGTGGAAACAGAATACGACTATTATTATAAACCTCTCTGAATACTTCCACGATCCTGATCTTGAAGAACTCAACTATTCTGTTTTTGGATCTACACCTGAGAACATTACGGTGAATATCAGCAATTCGACAAAACTTGCTACATTAACTCCGAAAATCAACTGGAACGGAACAGACTATATAACCTTTAAAGCAGTAGATCCTTATGGTGCATCAAATATCTCAAATAATGTAACGCTTATTGTATATCCTTATATTGTAAGTGCTCTTCCCAACATAACTTTCCTTGAAGATCAATATAATGATTCCCTTTTCCTGACTAATCATTTTAACAATCATTCATATATTAAAGAAGACATAACATGGTCTATAAATTCTTCAACCTATGTAAATGTAGCTCTTCATCTCCTGACATGGCAGGTCAATTTCACATCTCAAAGCAATTGGTATGGCAATGAAAGCATCCTTTTCATAGCAAGGCATGATGATGGTTATCTGGATAACATGTCTTTGAATGTAGAAGTCCTTCCGGTAAATGATCCTCCTATACTTGATGATGTTGAAAAGACCATTATTGAAAACACAGTTCCCCCTGTGAACCTTATCGATCTTTGGGAACACACAATTGATGTTGACAATACGTATGAAGAACTTAACTATAGCATCATAAGCAATTCTAATTCATCGCTTTTGGATTGTGTAATAATAGATAACAGATATATTAACTGTACGCCGCCTCCTGAAAACACATGGGGAAAAGTATATCTTAATGTAAGTGTTTCAGATGGTGAGTATTCTGATTATGGTCTTATGACCATTACTGTCTATCACTATGATGTGCCTCCTGTAATAACAAACTGGACTGCGTCTGATGAAGAAAGAACTTTCAAAGGCATTGAAGGAAATTACAGCCTTGAATTTTTTGAAGATACGGAATTCAATTTTACAGTTACAGTCTATGATGTTGAAAATGACAATCTTGATTATCATTTCATATATGATGGAACAGTAATATATTCTTCAGGTATCACTGACACTGCATTTTCAAACCAGACAGTGAATCTTACAAAATATTTTGATTTCCACTCTGCAGGAAGGCATCAGCTGAAATTCATAGTCAACCAGACATCAGGAGACAGCATAGGTCTTGAGAATTCAATAACCTGGAATCTGACAATACTCAACAAGAACAGACCTCCTACAATGGTTGATCTTATTGCTCCTGCAAATTCAAGTTTTATTTCAGGCACGCCAATATTTTTTAACTGGACTGATTCATTTGATCCTGATGCTCCCGGTCATACTTCTTATGACTATTGGAACATATCTTATATACTTCAGATTGATGATGATGAGAACTTCTACTCAATTAATCAGGAAGAAGTTTCCCACAAATCCAATATTACGCTTACAAGCATATCTCTTACAGATGGAAAATATTATTGGAGGATCATATCTACAGATGGTGATGATACAGTTGTTTCAGAAACATTTGAATTCACTTTGGATATGTGGTATCCGAAACTGCAGATGAAGATAGATCCGAATCCTGCTGAATATCAGCACAGGGATGTTACAATAACATGGAATGCAACAGATATATACTTGGTTGATGCATATGTAAACATCACGTATCCTTCAGGAATCCATCTTGGAACATTCAGATACAGTCCAATAATCCTATTGAAACAAAATCTTACTGAACTTGGAGATTATGACGTGGTTCTTCATGCTTATGACAGCGCAGGAAATATTGCTCAAAGACATGAAATCCTTAAGATTGTAAACGATACTACTCCTCCTGAAATAACACTATTAAGTCCTATTGATAAAAGCAAAAAGAAAACAACAACAACAATTTTCAGCTATGAATATGATGATTACGCAACCCTTGAAAACTGCACGCTTTACTATCAGGAAATAGATCAATATCTTGACATGCTTGGTTCTGTAATATTTGAAAAACCTACTGGAAACTGGATTCCAAGAAAATTTGACGCAGATATAGATCCTGGTACAAATTATTTTGTTGTTCCTGACATGCAAAATGGAGCTTACAGGTGGAATGTTCTTTGCTATGATTCTTCAGGCAATTCAGGAATGGCTAAAAAGAATTTCACTTTCAGGATAGAAACAAAGCCAAAACCCAAGGAATATACTGAAAAACTGGCAACCATAGATTCATCAGAAACAATACTGGAATCAACTCCTGGATTTAATCTTGTCATGAAAATACCTCGCGTATATACAATACCTGGAAAAGAGATTACTTTAAATTTTACAATAGAAAATACAGGAGAAAGCATCATACGTGATATTGGATTTGTTTCGACTTTGGAATGGATCTCTGTTGATTCAGAAGTTGATGAGATAAAACCAGGACAGATACTTGAAATTCCTTTTACTGTGAGAAGCCCATATACATTAGGAGAATTCCTTTATCATATAGTTGCAATATCAAGAAACGTAAATGTCATCTCTCCTGGTGTTGTCACAATATCTGGAAAAGGAGAAGAACCACCTGTATATGTGATAAAAGAAGTTGTTCCTTTTGATAATTATTACAACATAACTTTGTCTATAATCAATCCTCTTGAAAGAAATGTCAGGATATATGTTGAAGACTATATAGATGGAATGAGCGAAATATCTTTTGACGAAGATGATTTTTATGTGAATACTGTAAGTCCCCCTGCTCTCATAACAAAACTTGCAGAGATCAATTCAGATACTGTTATTGAATTTGGTTATGTTGTAGGTTCACTTGATTTTGAAAAGCTTGATGAGCCTTTTGTCATATGTGATCATGAAACTGAAGTTGAGATGCATGTTGTACTGCCTCATGATAATATGATGGCATTTTTCACATATTTCCCTATTGAATATGTGCTCTTTGGAATGTGTGTCTTGTTCTTTGGAATGTACTTTTACATAAAGTACAAAAAAAACAAACCTTCTCAAAGATGATTTTTTTTAGATGTTTTAATTAAGATGATCTATTTGTTGGGTCTTGACTAGAAAAACATATCTTTTATTCGGTAATTCCGAATTACTGGTTTACCTAAAAATCAAAACATTTAAATATGAGTTCTCCTAAAACTAATTTAGTGTGGTATAGTGGTTGAGGATATTACTAGGAGGTCATTTGGATGTTGAAGTTGAATTTTACTAGTTGTCTCTTATTTGTTGCTTGTTTTGTATTGATTCTTGTTGCTTCAGGAAATGTTGTGCAGGCGTCTACAGAAACCCTTGATGTAAGGGTTCTTGAATACATTACTGAAGTCATTGCATATGATCAGACTCTTGGAGAGGATAATGTCATTTCAGACACCCGTGGTGAGCTGGGAGAGAATGATACTGGCATAAGCAGAACTGGTCACCAGTTGAAAAAATTCAATATAACCGGAATAATAAATATTTCTAATACTGAAACTGTCGGAAACTCGACTGTTGTTTCTATTAATGTGACTATTAATGGTACTGAGAACATAACCCGTATCTCTTTAAGAGATCAGCCTGCAGAAAATTATCTTGTATATAATATTAGTGGAACAGATTCTCCTGTCAGAAATTCTACAATAAGCATATTCATTGCAGAACTAAGGGGCGGAGACAGTGCAGTTTTTGAGTTTGATGTGGAAGGTCATGGTGTTGGCGAGCCTCTTAATTTTACAGAAGAATATTCTTCGTGGAGAATGATGAGCGGCAATGCTACTGATATAACTCTTAATGTTACAAATTCATTCCCTACTCCAATCCGTTTAAGTGATATTGTCATAAGAAAAACTCCTGGTTGTTATGAATCTTATAATGGTGTTGCATGTTTCAGATTTTCTGATCTTACTGGTGATGATTCTGGTAATGCAACAATATCTGGAAATCCCACCATATTAGAATGGAACGCCTCAGGAGGTTACATGGATCAGTATGATTCAAGACAGATACTTTTCAAGGCGTGGGCTCCGGAAAACGTAACTTTGATAGATCTTAACGGAAATCAGGTGAGATATAATGATTCTGAAGATTGGGCCAGCTGGATGAATATGGGTAATCTTTCTGCTTCATTTAATTTCAATGGTTCTATTACAGGTCTTGAGCTTATCAACGTTACAGGAATAGTTCCATATTCAAGAGTGTCTGTATCTAAGGACAGGATAAATGAAAGCCACTGGAATGCGACATTCAACATAACAAATGATGCACCTGCTCCTGTTGATTACAGGCTTAATCATATAAGCATCTGGGCAACTCAGCAGACAAATCATATTGAAGATTATAATCCTGGAAATCAGAATAATTGGGTTGAAAATACAAACGTCAGTGCTACTGGCTACTCTGGATTTTTGGGTCCTTATGCAAATGCAACATGGTGGCCTAGAGTTGATCTTTTGGCTGATGAAAACAACGATAATTATAGTATTGTTTTCAATTACTCTCTTGTACCTGTTGTGTGGGCGCATGCCAACTTTGAACTGCTTGATGATGGAACTCAGATATTTAAGCTTAACAGGACTGAAACTATTGATGATGGCTATCTTTTCATTGAAGAGATATATGTTCTCTTGGGTGGTTATCTTGTCAAGGTTACAAAGACCGTGGATCCTGTTGATCTTGCGCCTTTGATAAACAACTCATACCAGATAAATATAACTATTGAGAACATAGGTCAGGAAAGGACTCCTGAATGGGTGAGCATGTTTGATCTTATCCCAAAAGATTTCAGTCCTCTTTTGAGAACAACAGACTCTTTTGCTCCAAGCCGTTCTATGACTGTTCCTAACAGGATCAATGTAACTACCTGGACTGGAAGCTGGGTTGAGCTTACATCCGGACCTGCAACATCAAGCACTGTTTTGGGTTATGCAGATACTGGTGAGATTACAAGCGGACCTTATGAAGGCTATTGGGGTTATCATATTGACTTTAATGGCATCAATGCAACTTCAAATGGAAATGGTCAGTATGATGTTTCTTATTCAGACAGGGAAATTGGAGTGAGATACAGGATTGCCGGAAACAAGACTATCTCAAGGGTCGAGAATGCTTACATTGTAGGTGTTGACCCAATCAGGCTTGAAGGGGGGAATCCTTCAAGATCAGTCACATCACGATTGGCTGCATCCAGCACCACTATGGAGTATGTTGTCTTGATAGGCTCTCTCTTGGTGTCTATAACAATACTCGGTCTTGGATTTGGGCTTGTCAAAAGAAAATGAATCGATATAAAAAATGGTCCTTGCTAATAAATTTTTCAGATTATTTTTGATTTTTGTATTTTCTATTTTCTTAGTTAGTTCGGTGCGGGCTTCAACACCTGCTCTGGATGTTGTTGTTCAGGAAGAGATTTCTCAGATTGTTGCCTATGATCAGACTGTGGGCGAAGATAATGTAATAGGAGATACAAGAGGGGAGCTTGGAGAGAATAATACTGGTATAAGCAGAACCGGGGTTGAACTCAAAAATATGACTATTGTAGGTACGATCAATATATCTAATATTGAAACAATAGGTCCTACAGATCTTGTTTCTATTAATGTTACGATAAATAATACTCAAAATATTACAAATATACAGCTTAGGGATGCTCCTTCTGGAAATTATTTTGTATATAACATAAGTACAGGCGAAAATCCTGTGGATGAGCCAGAGATAAGCATTTTTATACCTCTTTTAAAATCAGGCGATAGTGCTGTATTCAATTTTAGCGTAGATGGTGTTGGCGTACATGGAGAGCCTCTTAATTTTACAGAAGAATATACATCCTGGAGGATGATGACTGGGCGAAGCGTGGATGTCAACATAAATGCTACAAACTCCCTTAATTCAGATGTTGAGGTATATGATATAATTGTCATAAAAGAACCAGAGGGATTTCCTGCTGTTGGCGGAGGAAATGTCTATTTTAATTTCACTGATATATCGGGCGAGGATGCAAGCAATGCGAGTATTGACATGGAAAGCGGAATAAGTATCCTGCAATGGAATGTTTCAGATAATACTTTGACAAGAGGCGAAAGTACATGGATAAACTTTAAGGCCTGGGCTCCTCTTAATATTTCGACAGACTGGCATAATTATGAAGATTGGGGTGAATGGATGAGGATGGGAAACCTGTCAGCTTCATTCAAGCTTAATGCTTCGCTTGCAGGGTTGCAAATTAAAGACGCAAAAGCAAAAACTACAGATTTTTCAATCGGTCTTTCAAAAGATAGGATAAACGAAAGTCATTGGAATGGAACAATAAATATGTCCAACACTGCTGATGCTCCTCTTGATTATAATGTGAGTTTTGTAAGCATATGGGCTACAAAATATCAGACCTATGATGATCCTGGAAATATAAGCACCTGGATAAATAATACGAATGTTTCAGCTTACTCTTTTTCAGATTTTCTTGGACCTTATGCAAATGTCACCTGGAGACCTTATATCAATCTTAGCGGAGGAACTGCTAATGATCAATTCAGCATGATTTTCAATTATTCTTTAGTTCCTATAATCTGGAGCGACATAGATTTCTTCATACTTGAAGATGGCAATCAGGTTCAGGAACTTGAACAAGCAGTGACAAGCCAGGATGGATATCTCTTTATAGAAGAGATTTATGTTTTGCTTGGTGGTTATCTGATCAAATCGACAAAGACCATAACTCCTATTGAGATGGGTGATATGAACAATACATACCAGGTAAATATCACTCTTGAAAATGTGGGCACAGAAACAACTCCAGAATGGATAACTATGTTTGATATGGTTCCAAGAGGATTTAATCCTCTTTTAAGAGCCATTGATGATCTTGCTCCTAATCGCAGCATGGCAATTGCAAACAGGATCAATGTGACTACCTGGACAGGTGCCTGGGTTGACCTTACATCTGAGCTTGCTTCGTCTTCCACAGTGCTTGGTTATCAGGATTCGGGTGAAATAACTAGCGGAGCATTCGAAGGCTATTGGGGTTACAGGATTGATTTTAATGCCCTTAATTCAACATCAAACGGCAATGGAATATATGATCCTTCACACTCAACTCAGGAGATTGGAATCAGATACAGAATTTCAGGAAACAACACTATATCTTCTATCGAAAACGCATACATAGTTGGTGTAGATCCGATAAGACTCGAAGGAGGAAATCCTTCAAGATCAGTTTCATCTCTTTTCAGGCTTACAAGCTCATCAGGAGAATATCTTCTGATAATAATCTCCCTGGCGGTTTCTGTGATCATAATTTCCATGGGTGTGGGATTAAGAAATAGAAAACATTGATCTTAAATAATTATTGAAAATTTCTTTTCGTTTTTGTGGGTTAAATACCTCGTCCTTTGCCCTGCAAGGGTACTCTTCGAGCAGGTCGGGGAATAGCCATCGGTTTGAGTTATTTCTGTTATTCCGAATTACCAAAAAACAGTAACATTTATATAGTAACTTATAGATAATTTTTTATGTGTTTCGTGTGAGTGGGAGAGTAAAGACTAGAGGTATTATTATATTTGCAATTCTGTTAGTGTTTGCATTAGCTGGAACTGTTTCTGCATCGACTCCTGCTATTCGCGTTGAAGTGATAGAATACTTGACTCAGACAGTTGCTTACGATCAGAGCCTTGGCGAAAACAATGTGATTTCTGATGCAAGAGGCGAACTAGGGGAAAACAAAACTGGCACAAGCAGGACAGGAGTAGAACTTAGTGATCTTTTTGTATATGGAATGATAAATATATCTAATGTAGAGACTCTAGGGGGACAGACTTTGGTTTCTATCAATGTGACTTTGAATGGCACAGATAATATCTCACACATATCTCTTGCTTCTGGCGCTCCTGACTATCTTGTCTATAATCTTTCTGAAGGTGAAGATCCTGTCCTGGAACCAAGGATTACTATTTTTATTCCTGAGCTAAGAGCAGGAGACAGTGCTATATTTGATTTTAATATTTCCGGGGCAGGACTGGGTGAGCCTGTCAATTTTACAGAAGAATATTCTTCATGGAGGATGCTTACAGGCCAGAGCACTCACATAACACTTAACGTAACCAATTCTTTTCCAACGCCTGTAACTTTCAGCAACCTTGTAATAACAAAGACACCTGAAGGATTTCCGTCATCTGATGGTGGGCTTGAATATTTTAGGTTTACTGATCTTTCAGGAGACGATTCTGGAAATGCAACTATTTTTGATGATATTTCTGGAAGAACCATACTTCAATGGAATGCTTCAGATGGTGATCTTTCTCCAGGAGAAACTCGTCAGATTGAGTTTAATGCATGGGCTCCGGAAAATATTTCAGTAAGCTGGGAGAATTATGAAGATTGGGGAGTCTGGCTTCGGATGGGTAATATTTCATCTACATTTGGATTCAATGGCTCAATGAGTGGTCTTGAAATTGAAAGTGTTGTTGGGGTTTCGCCTGCATTAAGATATGCTATCTCAAAAGACAGGGTCAATGAGACCCATTGGAATGCAACAGTTAATATGACCAATGATGCTTCTGCTGCTCTTGATTATGAGCTTAGCCATGTTAGTATCTGGGCGACAAGAAATCTTATGGTAAGAGACCCTGCTGATCAGGATAATTGGATAAACAATACCAATGTTACTACAACAGGAGTTTCTGGATTCTCAGGTCCTTATGCAAATTATACCTGGTGGCCCAGGATAAATCTTAGCAATGGAACCTCAAATACCAATTACAGCATATTATTCAATTACTCTCTTGTACCTATTGTGTGGGCACATGCTAACTTCATGATACTTGATGACGGCACCCAGATATTCAAGCTTAATAGAACCGAAGCTATAGAAGATGGATATTTTTTTATCGAAGAAATCTATGTGCTTTTAGGCGGATATCTCATGAAAGTTACAAAACTTATTACGCCTCTTGAAAATCCGACTATTGATAATTTATATGAAGTCAATGTCACAATAGAGAATGTGGGAAAAGAGAGATCGCCTGAACTTATAACCATGTTTGATCTTGTCCCGAAAGGATTCATGCCTTTGAATTACCTTACAAATGCAACAATGTCCAACAGGACCATGTATCGTCCTGAAGTATTATATGTTACTAACCGAAATGGACTCTACAGGCCTGTTTTTGCAACTGTGGGAGATAGTATCTGGGGAGGTTCAGATACAGGAGAAGTATCTGGGGGACCCTATTCTGGCTATTGGGGTTATCATCTTGACATGATGGCTCTTAATTCATCTTCTGATGGAGATGGTTATTATGATGCATCCTTATCTTATTCTGAAGTCGGTGTAAGATACAAGATAGTAGGTAACACGACTATATCTTCTGTAGAGAATGCTTATCTTATCGGTGTTGACCCAATCAGGCTTGAAGGAGGAAATCCTTCAAAAAGCGTTATGTCAATATTTGATCTTTGGAGCAGGTCCTGGGAACCTGTAATCATAATAAGTTCCATATTGTTGTCTTCATCTCTTTTGGTTGTCGGCATAAAATATCTTGGAAATATAAATGCTGAAAAAAAGGGTGATAAAAGTTCAAAAAATCACAGTAAAAAAAATAAGAAAAGGAGGAAAAGATGATGGTTTCAAAAAAAACTCTTATTTTCATTCTTATGCTGTTAGTTGTTTCAACTATTCCTGTCGATGCAGCTGAACCTGTACAGAGAAGGACGGCAAAGATGCTGCTTCAAAGCCTTGATAATTATGTGGTGACTGTTGATATGAAAAATGAAAAAGAGGTCACAGTATCGCAGAGCTTTGATATTGTAAGCAGGCATAAGGATCCGATCATCCCCGGCAGAGCAAAACTTGTATTATATAATGGGATCAATCCACAGAATATTCGTGCAAACATTGGTGGAAGCTACAGGGATATATCTCCTGATGAAGTTATTCTGGAAGACGGCAACAATGTAATCTATTATGAGATCTGGAGGCCTATAGCACCAGGTGAAAGGCTTAATATTGATGTAACTTTCGATACAGAGGTAGATGCCAAAGGATTTCTGTTCAAGCAGTTGGATTTAAAATTTGGAGAGCCTGAGCTTCCAATCGATAAAATGGTATTCACTTTAAACCTGCCAAGGGGAAAGAGAATAACTTATTCAGATCCTGGATTGACTGAAAGATCAGCAAATAGCGGAACCATAGAATTTGAAAGTCCGGGAGAAGATAATCAGGCATCTTTGACAGTTGAATATTCCTCGCTTCCATTGCCTGTTCTTCCTTTCCATGGTTACTGGCTTTGGCTTCTTTTGGTGCTTGCGTCTCTTGTATTGTTTCTTGTAAGATATGTCAATAAAGACAAGTTTGAGCTTCCATCAACACCATTTTCAGGAAACTAAATACTATGAAGAAAAATGCAGAATAAGTTTTTTTATTTCTTTTTTTCAATGTCTTTTTTTATCTTCTCGAACTGATCAAGTATGTTTTCAAAAACAGTTGAGAGTATCTTTATGTTTTCGTCAATCTTGCTTATCTTGTTATCAATCTTTTCTATCTTTTCGTTGTATTCATTCAAGTCCATATTTACCATCTGTATTTGCCTTAAGCCAATTATCTGCTGATTCTACAAAGACCTCAATCTTTGTCGTAAGCCTGCTGACATTTTCTGACGCAGAATCAATTTTTTTTTCAAGCTCAGCCAACCTTTTTGCGTCTTTACTTTTTATCTTTATTTTTTTTATCTTTTTGCTTTTTTTATCTTTATGTGCTTTTTTGTCTTCTTTTTTTATTATTGCTCTTTCTTTTATCCTGCGTGTGGTTCTTTTTATGTCAGGAAGTATAAATAAAACAATTAGTGTTGAAACTATTATTATAAGTCCGTATATTGTTGTAAGTATAAATTCCTTTTTTTGATATATCGGAACATTGCTTTTGATTGTATCGTTTGCACTTTCAGATGCACTTTCGGTATTTTCCTCTGTATTTGAATATTTGATGAGCATCCGTTCTTTTGAAGGTTCATTATTTATGTATGGTTGTATTATTATATTCCCATCTTCTGTTTCAGGAAGATTATCTGGAAAATTAACAGATATCCTTATGCTTTTTTTTTCTCCTTCTGAAAGCATGAACTTATCGGGATTTACTTTTGCAAATGATTCTGAACTTTTTATCTCAAAATTCCTAAGTCCATCTTCCTCACTTGTCAGAAGCAATATAAATTGATAATTTTTTGAAGGCTGCATGTTCTTTATCTTGAGTTCAGACGGAGATAAAGAAAGTGCCCAGGCTGTTTGTGAGATTATGATTGTTAAAAATAGCAATGCCGCGATATTTTTTTTTTTCATCATACTAATATCTGAAGATTCTTCTATTTATAGTTTTTCTTTACTGACAATTATTTTCTTTTTTCGAAAGACGAGATTTCCGAACGAGGGAAAATAAATCAAAACATTTAAATACTAGTTATTTCATGAAATAATTATAATGTTTTATTTTGGTGATAGTGTAATCTGAGGGCGAGGGAGTGTTTATGCAAAAAAGACTAGTAATATCCACATTCATCATGTTTGTTTTTCTGGCAATGATTTCTTTTGTTTCTGCTGACAATGTGACTTACGTCAATGTTTCTATTGAAGAAAAAGCTTTTCAGAATGTAACCTTTGCAAGAGATTTTTGGCTTGAAGAAAATGTTACCAATAAAATAGTTCATGGATATGTAAATGTTTCGAATCCAAGTCAGGAAACAGTAAGTGATATTCTTATATATCTCGATAATATGACAAACCTTGCTACAAATTTTTCACATATGAGTGGACGCATGGGTAATCAACTTATAGTAACTGATGATACAGATGATGATGTCGTCTATTCAAATCTTAATATTACTCCTATGCCCCTTACAGGCATAGATCTTGACCACGATAACAGAACTGATTATATGTTTTTATATAATGAGACTCATATAGCTTTTGATCTGAGTACTGAATATGATTATATATTCATTGATTCAGGAGTGGATATGTTTTCTGGTGAGGGTATCTTTTCAAACATAGAAGATACAATAACAATGAACGATGGTACTGATGTTGGTTATTTTTTCTCAGATCAGCAGACAACTGATGTTATTGGCGGTCTTTTTGACTCTGTGACAATCACAGAATATACGCATGATTTTGTGACTTTGCACATACGTGAATTGCTGCCTGGTGAATATTCACTGTTTAATTATACTGCAACATCAGATGTTGACCCGCCTATAGATGTTGACACAAATTATACTCACGAACAGTACAGAAAAGTCCTTGCAGGAGAATGTTTCAATGTGACACAATGGGCGACAAATAACTTTGCATATGAGTTTAACATGACTGATGTTAATATTACTATAGATGCTCTTGGTGTCACATGGAATGATACTGTCTTTAATTTCACTCTTTTTGAGCTAATGCCTAGCGGAGATTACGGCAATGTCACAAAAGCTCCGGGAGAAAATGAAAACAAGACTTGGTATTGGATTGTTAATAATGGCACGATGGAGTGGGGTGAAACCTATAATATTTCATATAGTGTGTGTGCCCCTGCAAGCGTTCCTTATTCAGACAGTTATGCTTTCATAAAAGAAAGCCTGCAATATCAGACTGATGGTACAATTTCAGGTATTGCTGTTACGCAAGTCTTGTCTGTTGCAAATACAGAATACAATTTCACTAAACGTATCGACAAGCCATCAGATACATTGAACAATACTGTTGTAACTTGGGAAGTTATTCCTAAGATAACGACTGTTAAAAATATCACATACAATGTAACAAAGATGAGTTTCTGGATAACAGAAGATCTTAATCCAAATAACAGGACGACTCTTGTTAACAGGACAGATCTTAATATGATATATTTTCCAAACACTGTCATTAATGAAACCAGGACTTGGACCGGATCAGAATGGTTTTTTAACTATACAGATGGTTCATCGCTTGACAGTCCGCCTCCTATCATCTGGATGTATCCTTATTTCAAGATTGCTGATGTTGATGATCAGTTGACTGATTATTATCTTACTAAATCAGGAGAGGATCTCTACTGGAAATATATTTATGTTGTGAACGGCTACTGGCTGGAAATTGAGAAAAACGTAACTAATGTAGGTGAAGATAGCTACAATATTACTGTTGATGTTGTTAACAGAGGAAATGGTTATACACCAAGTGGTCTTACTGTAACTGTATATGACTTTGTCCCTGGTGAATTTGAAGCATATGGATTTAATCCAGCTGCAAGCGCTCAAAGAAGAGTCTACGGAGTATTCAATGGTACTGCATATAGATGGGACATTCCTCCGGAAAGAACAACTCAAAATGCTTCATTTGCACCAAGAGGAGAGATCAACAGCACCTGGAATACAACTTATATTGCTAATGGTACTGGTGATTACAGGATATCTGAATTATTCATTGTAGGTTTGGATCCACGGCTTGTTGATGGCGGCTCTGCTCACGAAGCGATCTCTGTTGTAAGTTCAATGGCTACTCACACAACAGAGATGGTTTATGTTGTAATTGTACTTTTCCTTGTAGGACTTAACATAACAAACTTCATGATTTCAAGGAAAAAGGAGAAGGGCAATAAATAAATGAAAACTTTTTTAACTAATTTTTTATTACTATTTTGAGTGATAGTTGTGAGGCTGAAAACATATTTAAGCGGTTTTTTATTCTTTTTCCTAATTAGTTCTCTGTTTAGTTCTGCTGTTTTTGCAGAAGTTGTTGTATTCAAAGAATATGACACAAAAAATATTCTTGATGATGGCAAAATAAAAGTTGAAAAAAATATTATGATTGGGAATGATGGCAGAAACACTATAATCCCTGGAGAGCTTCATTTCAAGATATATGAATTCAATGGAAAAAAACAAGTACCTTCTGAGATAGAGAATCTCAATGCTCATAACAATTATAATTCTCTGACTGCACAGGTCGTCAAATCACAGGATTATTCTGACATAATCGTTGATGTCTGGAATCCACTTATGCCTGATTTTGAAATTCCTATTACAATAACCTATGATCTTCTTTATAATCAAAAAGGTGTTCTCTTTCATGAATTAAATTTTCCTGTTGAAGAAACTACAGTTCCAATAGCATCTTCCACTTTAAAATTATTTCTTCCTAAAAATTTCTATGTGACATATGCTCCTGAGGCAGATATCACTACAGATGATATGTATAAGATAATAGAATGGAATTCTGATGAGACTGATCTTGTTGTTGAATATACCAGAATTCCTCTTCCTAAAATGGCTTTTAGATTATCGACAATGTTTTGGATTCTTGTGATAACCATACTTATAGGTATTACTATATTCTATCAGTTTTTTTACAAGAAGAAAAAATAATTTTTCTTATGTTTTTTTAAACTAATGCTAATTATTCTTAGATATTTCTTTTCAAAAGTTTTAAATAGTTTTTGATCAATATTGTTTAGTATTGTTGTTCAACTTCACTGATTTGCTATGTTGTTGAGCAATATTGCTCAAAATGCAAATGAAAGAGCTTGTTTTTAATCTATTGAAAAAGAATACTGATGGCCTTACAGTAACAGAGATAGCTTCTTCTCTCAAAATATCCCGAAATACTGCTGCTGTAGCTTTAGCTGAACTAAAAGGAGAGGATTGTTTAAGGATAAGAGAGGTGGGGATGGCAAAACTCCATTATCTAAAATGAGATTATTTAAGATTATGTGGATCTGTATCCTGATTTTCTTATTTCTAACTTCAGTATCTGATGCAAATTCTGGAGTTAATTATACTATTGCAGATCATACTGTTGTTGATCTTTATGAAGATATTCCGCAAAAATGGATTGATGAAGTAAAAAAGATGCACCTATCTTATCCAGGAGAAAGTCATGGCAGAGGGTTGTTTTATGGTCTTGATAATCTTGAAGTCTTAGATAGTCGTTTTCAGGTAAATCCAACATGGTCTGGTTCTCCTGAGGCTGAGACTGATTCTTACTTGAGGATATTAAGAACGATTTGGACTGGTTCAGGATGGTCTGATTCAAATGGTGAAGAAGATATCTGGACAAGTAGTCAGGCAATAGACAGGATCAATGATCACCTTAATTACAGTAATCATGAAGATGGTCTTAATAATACAATCCATGCTTTTGCCTGGGGATGGTGCTGGGATATGACAAATTCAAATCTGGCCGGTGGTATACTTGATCCAGAGCATCTTGTACATTGGGCTGGAAGAAGTTATACTTTATCTGGCGGAGATCAGGGAAGATGGGGCCTTGATGATTCAGATACTGCTCTTACAAGCAATCCCTCGGGAATCAACATGAATGATTATCTTCTTGCTTTTGACAATTATTCTGAATCCAATCCAAATACCGCGATAATTTTCACTACTGGTCCTGTTGATGGAAGCGGAAATGATGGTGAAGAAGGTTATCAGCGATATCTGAAGCATGAGTACATAAGAAGCTGGGTTAAAAACGGTAGCAGGATGCGTTATCTTTTTGATTATGCAGATATAATTTCCTGGGACGATCAGGGAAACCAGAATAATGATACCTGGGCAAATCCTGATGATGGTTGGGAAACATATAGTTTCCCGTATATTAACCCAAGCGATGACAGTGAATACGATGCAGGCCAGGGAAGCTGCCATATAAGTTCTGATGCTACAACAAGGCTTGGAAAAGCGATGTGGTGGTTATTGGCACGTATTGCTGGTTGGGATGGAAATCCCGCCTATGTTCCTTCATATAATAATTTCAGCAACGAAAACACTACTGATTTCTTGTCTTTAGATGAGATTGAGATACAAAATGTGACTAATGCAAGTATCGAGAAAACCGATAAAGCTCGGATCAAGTTTTTAGGTTCAGTTAATTTTTCAGGTGTCAATCTTGATGAAGTGATAGTTATCAGAGATAATTATATTTTTGTAAACAGCTCAAATGAGACAAGACTAAACATTTCTGCAGAACTTACTTTTTATAATATATCTTATTCAAGCACATCACTTTACAAGGATGGTCTTGAATGTATGGATTGTGAGCTATTGTCGCATACAGATACTACTGTTGTCTATAATGTGACCGGTTTTTCTAACTATACTGTGGTTGATATAGGTGGCGATCAGCATTCTCTTGAAATATATGATTCGTTGGAATTACTTACTGGAGTTGTAAATAAGACAGTTATATTTTATGCTAATTATTCGAATGAGTCTTCATTGATAACTGGTGCAACATGCAACCTTTCATTAGATGATGGAAGCTCTTATATCATGGACGAGGGTCTTGACAACTATA
>JBKHIF010000075.1:0-6223 GCA_046538795.1 Candidatus Woesearchaeota archaeon
GTTCTTTCTGGGTTAGGTCATGTCTTGCCCTGAATTCTTTAATCCTTGTTTTCACTTACCTATCCCCCTTTCCAGAACCATGAATGATATTACAAATGTAAGTATCACAGCCATAAATATTCCTGCGATAAAAAGGCCTATTAATACCAAACCTGATCTCATAGAAAGTGCAGTTATCAAAAGGCTTAAACCTGCCAATGCTACGACAAAGGCATTAAAGCCTGCCTTGTATGTATTTTCTGCAAGTCTTTCGTCCGGTCTTTCAGACATTGCAAAAAATGAAAAAAAACCAAAAAATCCGAAAAAGCCAGAGTTTTGCGTATATATTCCAAGCAAGCCCAGAAAACCCAATAATCCAAGGTATCTTAAATTTTTAACTTTCATTCTATGTCACCTGTTTTCCAAAATAGTTTCTGAAAAATTATTATCGAAGCAACCATAACCAAATATAGTATCAAAACCATTTTTTTGTAAGTTCATCTTTTTCTCACAGTCCTTTTTTCTCTAAGACAATGTTTGATATAGTCTTTACGATCATAAATATCACCTGTTATTTCTATCAAACTTTTTGATAAATATACATAACTAAAAGTTATTTATTTCTAATATCCATTTAAATTTTTTGTTTTGGAAGATATAATTACTATGAAAAAAACAGATTCATAAATCACAAATAGAAATCATCTAACAGCAATAAAGATCTTTAGGCAATTTTCCTTTTTCTACCTTGCCATACGGATTGCCATGCTCCCTTACGTTTTTTATCATCTTTTTCACAGATTCAGGAACTTTTCCTTTTTCAGCAAGCTTTTCCCTTTCTTTTCTAATTTCAGAATCAAGCTCAACATCAGATGCGCAAAGAACATGACACGCACCACACAATGTGCATTCATAGAATACTGTATCTTCTTTTTTGTGTTTCTTTAGTATTGCTTTTCCTCTTGGTGAATCTATCTCTGTCTTTTTTACAGAAAAGACAGGGCAGTTCGCCTTGCACATTCCACACAATGAACATTTTTCAACTGTTGCCATTTTATATTACCATGAACTAATCATCTTTCCGGGATTCATTATATTTTTAGGATCATATTTTTGCTTCAAAAGCATTATCTTATTTTTTTCTGTTTTATCAAGATATTTCTTCTTGAGAATTCCTATACCGTGCTCTCCAGAAACATTTCCGCCAAGCTTTTTCGTGATATTAAGCATCTTATCTATGAGCCTTTTTTGCTCTGAACTGAAATGAAGATGCATGATCCCAACACCAAGATGACCGAAACTTGGAATCTCGTTCATTTCGATCCATTCGATAAATTCAGGAAGCTTCTCTTCTGGTATATATGGATCTTCTATAATGTCAAGCCTTTTTTCTCCATATACTGTTCTTAAGGATTCCCGCATCTCCCAGATTGCTTTTATCTTTTCTTCTTCTTTTATGTCTCCTGACATATCATCATATTCAACAATTAGATGATACTTGTTTTCAAGTTTTAAAAAGGATGATGATTTCTTATCAACAAACTCTATAGCTGTTATATTAGGCTTTTCTTTAAGTTCTGGAAGAACATTCTTGAGTTCTTCAAGGTTATCTAGCGTATATACAGTCAATGAACGTTCTTTAGGAAGATTCTTCAGTTCAAGCTTTATTTTTGTTATGAAGCCAATTGTTCCTTCTGTTCCAAATATGCTTGCATCTTTTATAGTGTGGGTCTTTCCCTGACCATCGAGAAGTTCTACCTCAAGAACATTGTCAGAGGTTTTTCCATATTTTATGGCTTTTGAACCTGCTGCATTTGTTGCAACCATGCCTCCTATAGTACAAACATTATGAGATGAAGGTATAACCGGAAAAAAAAGATCGAAATTTTTCAGATAATTGTTCAGCTTTTCAAGGATCACTCCCGGCTCTACAGTTATTGTCTTGTTTTTCCTGTCAAAGTCAAAGATTTTTGTCATCCTTGAAAAATCAACAACAATGCCATCTTCAGGAACTGCACTTCCAACAAGATCTGTGCCAGAACCTCTTGGAACTAATGCCTGTTTCTGTTTTGTAGCAAGTATTATCAATCTTCTTAATTGCTCAATCTGTTTAGGAAAAACTACATATTTGGCATTCCCTGCAATCTGTGATGCATCTGTATAATAAGTGAGAAGTGCATTTGGTTCAGATATAAGATCGTCTCCTTCAAAGATATGTCCCAGATTTTTTTCCAGTATGCCAAATGTCTCTTTTGATTCCATTTTTACTATTCTTTTATCTTGTTCAATATTACTTCGCTTAATTCATAGACTTTTATTCCCGATGGAGCATTTTCCTTAAGCTGCATATAACATAAAGGACAGCTTGTTACAACCTTTTTTGTCTTTATTGTCTTGAACCATTTTTCTGCAATCTTATTTGAAAGCTCAGGATTGTTTGTCTTAAGCCCCCCTCCTGCACCGCAGCACAATGAATGCTCTCTGGTATTATCAAGTTCAACAATATTGAATCCTAAATGTCTTAAAATTTCTCTGGGAGGGTCATAGATACCTGATTTTCTTCCCAGATGGCATGGCTCTTTATAGGTTATATCACCTTTTTGGAAATTTCCTTTTATCTTATTTAGCTTTTTAGCAATTGCCTGTGTAGCATGGATTGCAGTTATGCCTTCGTATTTTCCAAATTCATGAAAACAGGAAGGACAATTTGTAATGATTTTTTTTATGCCGTATTTTTTGAAAAGTTCAGCATTCTTATCCTTAAGATTCTGCCAGTCTTCTTTGTATCCTGCATTAGAAACAGGCTTTCCACAGCAATAGAATTCAGGAACATGAATAAAGTCAAGAGATATGTTATTTAAAATCCGTATATAGTTATCCTCAATATTAGGAGATGCAAATTTAGTGAGACAGCCTGGATAATATAAAGTATTTCCAAAACTGAACAGTTCCTTGATATTTCCAATAAATCCCATTTGAATCAGAAGAAGGATACTTGTTTATTTTAAAAAACTTTAGTTTCGATAAAATGAGAAAAAAAAATATTAAAAATCCAAATTACTGGGTTATGCTTGCGCTTGCGCTTGCGCTTCCTGATAGCTCAAGCTTTTCTTCTACTGGAGATGAATTTTCCCACGTCTTATTGAAAAGCTCAATTAGCGCACTTGAAAAGAAATCAGTATTTACCCATACTGCACTGTCATACTTTGAATTAATATTCTGATCATCCATAAGCATGAACGTAAGCTCCTTTTGATCAACTATGCTGAATCTGCCTTTTATATTATCATAATGCCTTATTTCAGCGACCTCATTCAACGAAAGAACAGCATCTTTAACATCCTGATTAACAGGAGCAATTATCTTTATGACAATGCCTTTTCTTTTTGCTTTTTCAAAAGCCTTTTTGAGTGTTTCAGCTTTTCTCTTAAGCCCTTCTTCTGTGGTCATTATAAACACGCTTTTTTCAGCGCCTTTAATAGATGCAGAAAGATGATCATATATATTTGCTCTTCCCTTGATGCTTCCTGTAAGCTCATTAGGATCAATAGTCTCTATCCCTTGAGTATGGAGAACTTTTAGCTCTTCAAATGCTTCGCTATCTTTTATTTTTTCGATTATATTGCGCTGAGTTGTAGCATCTTCTTGGATCTTTCTCTTTACTCTTTCAAGAACCTCTGAAGGTTTTACTGCTACATATCTTATAGGCTTTCCAAGTTTCATCATGATAAAGCCTTTCTTTTCAAGAGATTCAAGAACATCATAACTTCTTGATCTTGGAACATTAGCTATGTCAGATAACTCGCCTGCTGTTGCTACACCCTTAGACAAAAGCGCCATCCAGAGCTTTGCCTCGTATGTATTAAGGCCAAAAGCCTTCAATTGATTTAGTAATTCGTTTTGAACAATCATTTGAATTCATCCTCATAAAACAACCAATTTTCAAGAGAATGAAGAGTTTATATTTAAATATTGTGATTTTTGCTATTGGTTAGTGGCACCAATCAGAAAAATGCAGGTGTCACATATACTTCTAAAATTCCTGAAATAAATACAAGAATGATTGCTATTATTATCAGATCTGCAGAATCAATTATTATCTTATGATATTTTTTGCTTCTGAAATCGTGTTTTATGGCAGCTACAGAGATTATCCCTCCTGCAAGTCCTGCTACAAAATAAGACAGAATTTCAGGGATGCCATGAATAGCATATCTTAATAGGCCATATGTTATAACGTGAAAATACTGAACTGCCTTTTCAAAACCAATAAGCATAGCTGCTTTTTCAAAACCTGATTTTATTATTGTTCCTATGGCAGTACCTATTACTGAAGCATTCCATGTAAGTATGAATATTGCTCCAAATCCGAAAAGAAAAGAGAATAATAGGCAGAAAAACAAAACAACCAGGTTATTCATGACAATTCTTTGAAAGATATCCAGTCTTGAAACAAGATTTCCTGTAACTGATTCTATGACTCTTCCGGTTGCATTTGAATTAATTGCGTTTATTGTCGATATTTGCGTATTGAACACATGACCTGCAGTTTCCTGTGGAAGGACTACATACCAGATTGCAAATGCTAAGACCATGCCAAAAAACACAAGCATGAATTTTGTAAGGGTCTTTGCATGTTCTTTAAGAATCGATGATTCTTCTTCTAATTCCATATCTTCTTCTTCTTCATGTTTTATAGATGCAAATACATATGGAAGAACAGAAAGTACAGTAAAAAACACCATAACCATGCTCGCTTCAGAACGAAAAACAAATATGCTCAATCCTATGGCCAAAGATGTATAAATAAGACCAATAAAAAAAAGAACATTGTAGTTCTTATTGACAAGTTTAGGATTGAATAGCGATTCAATGATCATAGATTTATTTTTGGTTTAAGAGTTTTATAAATATTTCTAAAAATTGAATTTCTAAGAAAGTAAGTGGGCTCTAGGGGATTCCCACAAAACTTTTACTAAAGTTTTATCAAAAGTATGCATGGGGGACATTCTGAAAAGAAGTCCCACGAGATTGTTGTATAGGTTTTTAGAAAGTAAGTGGGCTCTAGGGGATTCGAACCCCTGACCTATTGGTTTCTGCTAGTAAACTATTAAGAGCCAATTGTTCTACCTAGCTAAACTAAGAGCCCATTTGAGGGAAAAAATTAGAGTCTTTTTATATATCTTTCGATATGAATAGAGCTTTTATCGAGAATTCATGCATTACTTCCTGCTTTCTTTCCTTTCAACAAATACTTCAGCAAGAACGAACTTAAGACAACTGAAATCAGCATTGTAAGGACCAATGTTGTTCCAAATAAGGATGAGACTTCAGGAGACAATATTCCAACATTAAGAGCTATTGCAATTACAATTAAATTATCCGCTCCTTTTGCAGTCATTCCTGATGCATAGATCAATGATTCTTTGAACTTGGCTTTCTGCATAAGACTTGCAATTATTATGAAAACAAATTTTGATACGATGACAACACCTGCAATCAGAAGCGATACAGGAAGATGTTCTCCTAATTGCTTAAGATCTATTGAAAGGACGATCCATGCAAAAAATACTGGTATAAATAAACTATATGATATTGATTTAACTGTTGATGAAAAATGATCTGTCTCAAGATCTCTTGACTGCTGCAGGATAAGACCTGCAAAATATGCACCAAGAACAGATGCAAGCTTTAATTCTTCTGCTAAGAACGCCAGGAAAAATATGGATATGAACGCTGTACTAATATCCATCAACTCTGTCTTAAAATTAAGGACCTTATGTATTACCTTAGGAAGATATTTTGCAGCAAAAATAAGTATTATGAAAAAAAGGACAATCTGGAAAAAAGTTAGTATTGCATCTGAAAATGAGTTTGATGTAAGAAAGGTTATTCCAAAAGCCAAAAGCACTATTCCAATCACAGTATCAACAACAGCGATACCTAAAAGGGTTTCTCCTTTCTCTGATTTTATGTGCCCTGTTGCAAGAAGAGATTTTGCGCTTACTGCAACATCTGTAAGGCCAAATATAAACATGAAAAATATTGATTGTCCAACAGTATAACCAAGAAAGAATTTTGAGAAAACAAATAATGTAAATAATGTCAGACCGAGCCCTGTTATGGATATTATGGATATTCTTTTTCTTTTTTTGATAAGAAATCCTATATCAGTCTCTTCATAACCTGCAAGAAACATAAGAAGTATGACTCCCATAAAAGCAAAACTCTGCACACTCCCTGG
>JBKHIF010000015.1:0-24873 GCA_046538795.1 Candidatus Woesearchaeota archaeon
TTGGTGGACAGTTTGGCTGGGGTGGCACCCTGCTGAAAAGATATCAGCAGGGCCCTATGGTCAGCTCAACCGGGTCAGAAATCCGGTGTAGAGTGCAAGAGCAAAAGCTGGCCTGATTGGATTCCCCACAATAAGGTATCCAAACACTAACGTGTGGTCTAGCGAACTTCTGTGTCCTCCTAGATGGGGGCCAGAAACGACCGAAAAGTTACTCCGGGGATAACAGAGTTGTCGCGCCCGAGAGCTCCTATCGACGGCGCGGCTTGCTACATCGATGTCGGCTCTTCCTATCCTGGACGTGCAGAAGCGTCCAAGGGTGGGGGTGTTCACCCATTAAAAGGGATCGTGAGCTGGGTTCAGAACGTTGTGAGACAGTTTGTTTGATATCTACTGGAATTGTTTGATATCTGAAGGGAAAGGGCTTCTAGTACGAGAGGAACGAAGGCCTGGTGCCACTGGTGATCTGTTGTCTGACAAGGCAGGCAGAGCAGCTACGCACCAAGAGATAAGTGCTGAAAGCATCTAAGCACGAAACTTACCTTGAAAATAGATATCATAGGACACTTCTAAAAGAGAAGTTTGATGGGACTGGTGTGTAAGTACCAAGCTTACGCGAGGTATTCAGCGCGCAGTTTCCAACCGTCCGTTTCTCCTCTTTTTTTACAATTCTGGTTTGTTTATGGGATTTTTTGCACAGTTTTCATTTTCATTTTCTAAAATGCTTGCATTTTAGGGTTGAAGATTTCGTAAGAAATTTTCATTTTTTTTTCATTTTCTTATCAATATTAAGAAATAACAATGATTACGAGGTGTTATGCATGCGTGAAGTTTCGTTATATGCTGCAAAACAAGGAAAGCAATATTCAGTGGAAGAAGTAAGAGCAAGAGGACTTGAGTTTTGGAGAGGTCCGCATAAAGTGCTTGAAAAATATGGACTCAGAAGAGGGGCTGATGTAGAGAAGATGGAAAAAAAAGGATTTTCCAATCTCTACAATGTAAGAGTAAATGGTAAATGTCATCTGATCTCATCTGATATTCTTTCAAAAGTATTTGTTCTTCCAAAAAAGGATACTTCTTCAGAAGAAGGCGGTCTTGAAGGATGTCTTGATGAATGATTATCTGTTTTATTTTTCTATAACAAAAATCTCAGTTGAATTAATTTGATTAAAATATAAACAGTAGAGAATTTAACATTATTAGTCATCACTTTTTAGTGGTTCTTCCAGTTAATTTTATAAATAAATTATCATTCTTTTTGTTATGGTTGATTATCCTATGTTGTCTGGGAAAAAGAATTTAAGTCTTGGTGTAGATGAATTTAGGAAAAAGTATTCTATTTCTCAAAGTGAGGTTGAGGAAAATGAAGCACTTCTTGAAAAATCTCGAGCTAAAGACAGGTCTCTTTATGAACAAAGAAACAATGAGGCTCTTGAATCTTATAAAGAAAATACTGGTTTAGTAAAAAAACTTTTTGACAAAGTCAAAGGTGGTTATGTTCCTGATATTGAACCTGAAGAATCGATAGAGACCAAAGTATGGTCTGATATAGTTCACATACAGGACAGGATAAATGAAGGTGTTTCTGTGTTTTCTAACCTTAGATCAAGAGTTGATTCTCTATATGAAGATTATCAAAAATGCGAGAGTGAAGAACTTGAACTTGAATCTATTATCAAGGATATTTCAAATAAGATTGAAAAATCTGAAAAAGCACAAAATTTTGCAAGATCAAGATATGATTCATTAAGACGAGATATTCATGATTATTCAGATATGGAAGAAAGCGAAAGAGATAGGATTTTTGCTGAAACCGATGAGTTATGCCGTGAACTTGGTGTTTATGATTCAGATGAAGGGCAAAAATTTTTAGAAACTTATTTTGCAAGCGGAAAATATGATATCTTTTGTGATAATCTTAAAGAAACAATTGATTTACATGACAAAGAAGTTCTTGCATTCAAAAAACAAAAAAGAGATTTCGAGTGGCATTATGAGACTGTAAAACATCAACAGGATCTTATCAATGAACAGCTTGGTGCTTTGCAAAAGTCTGTTGTTCCTGCAAGAGATAATCTTCTGAAACTTATGATGAAGTACCAAAATATAAAATCTACTGCAGATACAGCTCATGACATAATAGTTCTTAATGAGATTCGTTCTGAAACTCCAGGAATAATTTCTAAAGCAGATGCAGATATAGAAGAGCTTAGAGAAAAGGTAAGATTATCTCTTATCGAGGCAGATTTATCTGAAGAGGTAGCAGAATATGGATCTGAGAACTCAATTTAAACAATATGAAGCAGCAGTCAGCACCTACGAAAGACTTTTTCCTGATGATAGTTCTGATTACGTTTCATTTGATCCAGAAAAGATGTTTTTGACTGATTTTTTTAGTGATTGCACCAGAGTTTTATCTTCTGACATAAGTTTTCTTCTGGAACAACAATTCGGAGAAGATTATGTAAGACGTATGAGCATACTAAAGAAGATGAAATCAGAACTTGAAAGAAAAACATTTCCACCGCCGCTTCCAGATCCATACAGGTTAGAAAATGATGTGCTGAATGTTTACTTTGATAAAAACTACAAAAAAGACTACAAAATTTATTATATTAATCTCATAGATAATACTAAAATAAAGTCAAATTACTACATAAATAAAAATGTACGAAAATATGAACTTGATGAATGGTGGATCTGAAAAAACAATATGAAAAATACATGGAAGCAGTTGATCTTTATCATAGATTGTTTCCTGAACCAGATGCTTCTGTTTCAGAT
The DNA here is from genome assembly GCA_046538795.1 of Candidatus Woesearchaeota archaeon. GTDB lineage: Archaea > Nanobdellota > Nanobdellia > Woesearchaeales > CAZJJJ01 > JBKHIF01. The sequence goes on from JBKHIF010000015.1 coordinate 2,782, forward strand.
ATTGCAGAAAAGCTTGTTGATTTATCTCATAAAGACATAGAACAGATTTTTGGAAAATTTTGTGGCGTAGGTTTTCTTATAAGTACAAGATTCGGTGATTCTTTTTATTTTAACATAAGCTGTCTTGGATATTCATATGGAAAATTCTATAAAAATGATGATGGTGGTGTTTTCCCTAAATATGTTCCTTCTTGTTTAAGATTCCTTGAGGAGGCCAAAATAATTCTGCCTGAAATTTACAATCTTTCTGAACAAAATCTTGCAAAATTCTATGAGTTCACATCTTGTTTCGATGAAATGATCCATGTTGAAGAACTAAAAAAAATAGACATGGAAATAAGAATAACTCATAATGATTAAAAAATGGATTTAAAAGAACAATCTAAACAATATGAAGCAGCAGTTGATCTTTATCATAGATTGTTTACTGAACCAGATGCTCCTGTATCAGATATTGCAGAAAAGCTTGTTAATTGTCGTAAATCAGATTTGATTGACTATTTTGAATATCTCTATTCTCTTGATCTGAATTTTCTTCTGGCAACAGAATTTGGTCATGATTTTTATTTCAACATGAGTTGTCTTATTTACTCTGTTCCGTTTGATGATGCTGATTCAGATATTGATCATCTGCTAAATCTTATAGATAATCTTGTCAAACAGAGCCGTACTTTTACTATTGTTGATACCTTGCCTGAACCATATCAGGAGAAAATTAAAGAGTTCATGAATTATTATGATACTCTCAGAATACAAACTGATTACGAGGAAGATCAGATAAGTTCCTCGCATGGTCTGCATAAAGAAAAAAGACTCACTATAGAACACGGGAGGATGAGAAAAAAAATCTCGCTGCAAAGGAATTACTGAACTTCAAAAAGGCCATGAATAAACCATTAATCGATCTTTTCTAAAACAAATACAAACTAAGAGCCATGACAAACATTCCTGCGACAACACCAACCAGAGAACTTCTGTCTTTTCCTTCGCAGAAACATAGTGGAAGAAGCTCATCAAAACTTATCACTACCATTATACCTGCGACAAAGGCTAAAGAATATGCCAAAAGAGCAGGAGTAAGAAATGCAAACAAAAACAAGACTCCAAGTAGTGCTCCTACTGGTTCTGCAATACCTGCAATAAAGGAATACCAAAATGCTCTTTTCCTGCTTCCAGTAGCATAATAGATCGGCATTGCTATCGAGAATCCTTCTGGGATATTATGTATTGCAACAGCAATAGCTAAAGAGATGCTTAGCTTGATATCGCTTAAAGAACTTAATATTACTGCAAAACCTTCAGGAAAATTATGTATTGCAATACCTATTGCAGCAACAGTTCCTGCGCGAAGAAGCTTGCTGTGTTTTTTGCTTAAATTCACGTTTTTTAAGATGTGATCATGAGGTATTATAAAATCAAGTATGAGTATAAAGCCTATACCTGCAAAGAATGCAAGATTACTTGGAAGAAAACCTATAACTTCAAGAGCATCAGGCAAAAGCTCAACAAGAGAAACATATATCATAACACCAGCAGAGAGTCCAAGTCCGAATGTTAAGAATTTTCTATTAAATTTTTTGATAAATATTGCAAAAAGGCTTCCTAAAGATGTAAATAGCCCTGCGATCAAAGAAAGCAACAATGGAACCCATATTGAATTTATTTCCATTGATAATTAATAATTAAGAAGTCGGTTATAAATCTTTTGATTCAATCTTCAATAATAACATCAACAATAGAATCCAGTTTCTCTATCTTAGGTACAAGATCTTCAAGTTTCTTTTCATCCATCTTGATATCAAGGGATACAATAACACGCCCGTCTTTTGCAAATCTTGAGTTTACTCCGCTGACATTATATTTTTCCTGAGCAAGCAGATTAAGTATATTTGCAAGTATGCCTATCTTATCCTCAACTATGATCATAAGCGATTTTATTACATCTTTTTGTTTATCCAGTTCAAGCTCTATTTCTTTACTCCTATCATAAGAATATATATTTATACAGTCTGATTTATGCACTGCGACCTTACCTTCTTTTGTCCTGAATGCCTTTATCCTGTCTCCAGATTTAGGGTTACAGCATTTGGACACTTTTATAGTATATTTTTTCCCGTTGTGTATTATTGATTTGTTATTAAAATCAAGTATGTCGTTTTTTTCTTCAGTTTTTTTTCTGGTTTTTCCCGGCTTATGCTCTGTCGCGATATTAAGTGCATGCTTTATCTTTGCTTTTGTATTTGAACTTCTTGTAAAAGAAAGCCAGGATCTTGAAGGCTTTACATTTTTTGCTGTGATAATTTCGACAATATCTCCTGGAGAAAGCCTATGGTCAAGAGGAACTACATTTCCATTTACTTTAGCCTGCTTGCAATGATTTCCAATATCAGTATGGACAGAATAGGCAAAATCAACTGGTGTTGAGTCTTCTGCTAAAGATATCGGCTGGCCTTTTGGAGTAAATACAATTATCTCTTTTTCAAAAAGATCCATCTTCAAAGACTCTATGAAATCAGTTGCATCCTGAGAAGTCATCTTCCAGTCAAGTATCTGTTTTAACCACTCTATCTGCCGATCAAATCTTTTATCAGCATCTTCCCCCTTGTATCTTACATGAGACGCGATGCCTTCTTCTGCTGCTTGATGCATGGTTTTGGTTCTTATCTGAACCTCAAGTATCCTGCCATGGTTTCCTACAACAGTCGTATGAAGAGATTGATACCCATTAGATTTAGGAACAGCAATATAATCCTTGAATCGTTTTGGCATAGGCCTCCAGAGCTTATGAACTGTTCCAAGAGCAGTATAACACTCTTCCATAGTTTTTGTTATAATCCTTATTGCAGTAAGATCATAGATCTCGTTGAATTCTTTTTCTTCGCGCGTAATTTTCTTGTAGATGCTAAAAAAATGCTTTGCCCTTCCATAGACTTCTGCTTCGACAGCAGCTTTCTTAAGCTCTGATTTGACCATCTTGATGATCTCTTTTACTTCTCTTTCTCTTTGCTCTTTCTTTTTAGAGATGTTTTTCTTGAAATCCTGATAGATTTTTGGTTCGATGAATCTGAACGCAAGATCTTCTAATTCTGCTTTTACATTATACATCCCGAGTTTGTGCGCGATAGGAGCATATATCTCCATAGTCTCTTTAGATATTACCTTTCTTTTATCTTCTGGAAGATACTTAAGCGTCCTCATATTGTGAAGTCTGTCAATGAGTTTTATTATTATTACCCTGACATCTTTTGATGTTGCAAGCATTATCTTTCTTATGTTTTCAGCACGTTCTGATTCCTTGTCATCAAGAGGAACAGAATGGTCTATCTGTTCAAGTTTCGTTACACCCTGAACAAGTTCAAGTGTTTCAGAATCAAACTCTTTTTCCATTGTATCAGGCTTGATGTTGGTATCTTCCAAAACATCATGAAGTAGCCCTGCCGCAATTGTGTGAGAATCAAGTTTAAGTTCTGCAAGCATTTTTCCTATCTCAAAACAATGGATAAAATAATCTTCTCCAGATGCTCTTTTTTGTCCCTTGTGGGCTTCATAAGCAAACAGTAGAGATTTCTCTATGAATTTCAGATCTGCATTAGGATTCTTTCTTTTGACAAGATTAAGGAAAATCCTGAATTTTGTATTCATATGTTCACTTGTCATAAATATGGATAAATTGCTTGTTATTTAAAAGCATTTCACTTTGTGTTTTGATATTGATAAAACAAAAAATTTTGAAAAAGCATTCAGAGATTAGCACAAAATTTAAATTAAACATAAAATTAGAATCAGATATGATTGTTCTTGGTATAGAATCAACAGCGCATACTTTTGGTTGCGGGATAATAAAAGACAAAACAATACTTGCAAATGTAAAAGACACTTTCACCACAAAATCAGGAGGCATTATTCCTGTGAAGGCTGCAGAGCATCATACAGATGTTTGCGATAAGATAATCTTATCTGCGCTTAAAAAAGCAAGACTATCAATAAAAGAAATAGATCTTATATCTTATTCTCAAAGTCCAGGACTTGGACACACGCTGAGAATCGGAGCTTTTGCAGCAAGATCATTATCTGCTATAAATAATATTCCTATAATCGGAGTAAACCATTGCATAGCTCATCTTGAGATCGGGCGATTGCTTACAAAAGCAAAAGATCCTGTAATGCTTTATGCATCAGGTGCAAATACTCAGGTAATAGCATATGAAGCAGGAAGATACAGGATATTTGGAGAAACTCTTGACATCGGCTGCGGAAACTTTCTTGATAGTTTTGCAAGAGAGCTTGGTCTTGGTTTTCCAGGAGGACCAAAAATATATGATCTTTCGCTTAATGCAAAAAAATATGTTGAGCTTCCTTATGTGGTAAAGGGCATGGATGTTTCTTTTGGCGGCATTCTTACAAACCTTAAGCAAAAGATAAGGTTAGGTAACTACAAAAAAGAAGATCTTGCTTATTCTGCTCAGGAAACTGTATTTGCGATGCTGCTTGAAGTTTCAGAAAGAGCTATGGCTCATTGCGGAAAATCCGAGCTTCTTTTAGGCGGTGGTGTTTCCTGCAACAAGAGGCTTCAGGAGATGGCAAAAATCATGTGCAAGGAAAGATATGCCGGATTTTATGTTCCTGAAAATCAATTCCTTGTAGATAACGGCGCTATGATCGCCTGGCTTGGACTTCTCCAATATGATTCCGGACAAAGGATGAAACCAGAAGATTCAGGAATAGACCCATATCTTAGAACTGATGATGTTGAAGTTTTCTGGAGATAGGTCTTAGAAAAATATTAATACTTCTTTTGAAATTCAGATATATATGATAGAGACATACAGGATATCATGTTTCCCTGATGATAATGCATCCATAGAAATTAAACGGCAGATTTTATCTTTTTCAAAGCATGCAAATTGTGTAACGCCTACGCTGAATGAACCCTGTGTTGTTGTAAAGACTGATTTTGAGATTGACTCTGCACAGATCACCCAGATAGAAAACATAATAGGAGAACTGGCAAAAAACATATCAAGGTTCAATTTGAATGTCAAAAAAATTGATTCATATCCAAAAAGGGAATTCCATTATCTCATTGAGTCTTCAAAAGAACTTAATAATATACATAAGACTATCATATCATCTCTTTTAAAAAAAATGAGAATACACCCTTCTGCTGTTGAAGGCAGTTACTTTAATTTTACGATTCCAATGCTCTATGGAGATCTTGATCCTGAAGACTATGACAAGATGGTGCTTGAGCTTGAATCATTTTATCCTGCAATAAGCTTTGAGCTTGATAATATATGCATCCAGAAAAAGATGGGCAAGATCTGGAAGCTCCATAAAAGGTTTGACTTAAGCTTATGATATCAATAAATAAGATGAAAACACTTTTGATTTGTTTGATCCTGTTCTTAGTACTGTTTCTTGCAACAGCTTGTTCAAGATCTGTTTTTTTTACTGAGATATCGCTTGAAGGCACAGAAGAAAATAATGATAATAACTTATCAGAAACCAATTCACATAAGGAAACAATAGAAAAAGAAAATTCCCCTCATCTGGAACACACAGCCCAGGAAATCCTTCTTTAGGCCTTAAGCCATCTTCTTGCTATCTCAAGGGCATACTTGCTGTCTGAAACTGAGGTATTCATAAGAAGCCTGTCTCTGATTTTATCGAGCATAGCAATCTTTTCGGTTGTATTCATATTACCACCCAAAATATAACATGTTGTTTTGATTTATAATAATTAGCTGTCATCAGATAATGGTATATTATTGAAAATTTTGCATGAATCACGATTGAAACCTTGTTTCAATATTTGCAGAAATTTAAGAAATTTCTTTTCGTTTTTGTGGGGTTTGCCCTGCAAGGGTACTCTTCGAGCAGGTCGGGGAATAGCTATCGGTTTGAGTTATTTAGAAAAAAATAAGATAAAAAAGAAAAAATCATTTAGGGACATATTTTTTAGAAAACTCTTTGATATTTTTCAGAAGAGTTTTATTGCCTGTCCAGTCAAGAGCCTTTTCAAGAACCTGTGTTATATTTGATACAGGTATTATATCTATCTTGTCAAGCTTTTTCTTTTCGATAACAATATCGTTCACATTTGTATCTGGGACGATAACTTTCTTTATTCCGGCTTCTATGGCAGCTTCAATTTTTGAGGAAACTCCTCCTATAGGAAGAACCTCTCCTCTTACAGACAATGATCCTGTCATGGCAACTTCCTGCTTTATCGGGATATTTTTAAGAGCCGATATTATAGATGTCGCAACAGCGATGCTTGCAGAGTCACCTTCAACCCCTTCATAGGTCTGCAGGAACTGTACAAATATGCTCTTTTCCTTAAGATCATCTTCAAAATATTTCCTGACAATTGCAGAGACGTTTGTAATAGCCTCTTTAGCAATCTCGCCAAGCTTTCCTGTGGCTGTCACCTGAGTGTCCTTGCCTCCTGCGGTAACCTCTGATTCAATAGGAAGTATGATTCCTGAATAGCTTGAACCTCCTCCGATGACAGCAAGGCCATTTACCCTGCCTACTTCTTTTCCGTTGGTCTTTATTATCTCATATTCTTTCTTGTGCTCGATAAACTTGTCAGCGATCTGCTGTTCAAGAGGACGTGCATATCCTTTTGCTTTCTGCACATGTTTTGGCTCGACAACAGTTGCTTTTTCATCAAGAGCAATGTCTCCTGCAGCACGTACAAGGCCTCCAAGCTCCCTTAATCTCAATGTAAGATGATTTTTCCTATTCGCTCTTCTTCTGGCTTCTTCTATTATATATTGCACTGCCTTATAGGAAAAATGAGGAATCTTTTTGTCTTTTGTAACTTCCTGCGCTACAAAAGCAGCTATCTTGTCCCTGTTCTCAGGTGTATCTTTGATAGTTTCTCTCATGAAAACCTCATAACCATATCCTCTTATCCTTGACCTTAGCGCCGGATGCATATGCTTTATTGTTTCAAGGTTTCCTGCAGCAACCAGTATGAAATCACAAGGCACAGGTTCAGTCCTTACCATTGCACCCGCACTTCTTTCGCTTTGCCCTGTTATTGCATATTTTCTTTCCTGAATAGCTGAAAGAAGCTCTTGCTGGGTATTTGGCTGCAAGGTTGAAATCTCATCGATAAACAATACACCCTGATGCGTCTTATGAATCATTCCTGCAACAACTCTTTCATGCGCTGGTGTTCCCAACCCCCCTGACTGGAAAGGATCGTGAAGGACATCTCCCAAAAGAGCTCCTGCGTGAGATCCTGTAGCATCCATGAAAGGAGCCTGTTTCTTCTTGAAATTATCAACTATGATCTTAGGTACAGATACTTTCTGGTTTGTCTTTTTTGCAAGCCCGAATGACATCACAAAAAGCCCTGTTATTATTATGACACCTATAGAACTTGCTGCAAGTATTATGGTTGCAGGCGTGGGTCCGTATTCATTAAGAAAATACCTGAAAGCCCACTGTGTAAGTATTATAGAAAGAATGAAAAAACCCAGAAGTATTATGTTTTGATTTTTCAGGAGATTCATTGATTCCATCTTTGCTTTCATCACAAGGTCTCTTGCCTCTCCTGCAGGCATTGTCCTTATGAGAGGATTATTCTCATCATTTGGATTTGGGAAAGATACAAGATCTACAAGCTTCTCTTTTGGAAGAAGTTGAGCTAAAGCTAATCCAAGCATGGATTTACCTGTTCCTGGCTCTCCTATCAGTAGAACGTGCCTTCTTTGGGATGCTGCTTTTTTTATGATATTTACAGCATCTTCCTGTCCGATAACCTGGTCGATAATCGTATCAGATACCTTGATATCTTTAGTTGTTTTGAATTTTAATGGCATTCTTAAATTTTACAACTGTTAAGCTTTTTAAAAGTTTTTGTTTCGTTATGGTCTATAACTAAGAATCTTTGAAAATAAATTTAAAATTATGAAAAAATAAAAAATGTCTAGAAGACATCATCATCATCGTATGTTTCGACACCTTCCATACGCCTTGTATCTCTTTGCATCTCTTCTCTTGCCTGAAAATTCTTTTCAGCAGCCATAGGATGCTTTGTCCTGTAAATCTCTGCAAAGCTAGGTGTAACGACGATCCAGTCATCTCCGAATCCTGCGATATCTCCTTCTATTGCATCGCATGTTTTCTTAAGCTTGTTGATCGCTCTTTTTAGCTCGACCAGATCTTTATCCTTGAGAGGCTTGATATTTACAAGGGCTATTGTGTAGCCGTCCCTCAAAGAGTCAAGTATAAGCTTTATGTCTGAGAAATCTTCTATAACAAAAGGCCGAACCATTATCTTTGTTCTTGCGCCTTCTCTTGCTCCTGTATTTAGTTCTACGTATTCTTCTTCAACTTCTTCTGGATATTCTTCCTGAGGTGATGAAAAAGCATCCTTGATCTTGTTTCTGAAATTAGCGAATGGATTTGCCATTTTACCCTCCTCTTAAACATTATTTATCTGAATCAAGTTCAGAATTTACCCCTTTGTTTACTTTACAATGGTTAATTTAACAAGAGAGGTTAACTTTATTACCTATTTAAACTTTTTGATTGTGCAGGAGAAACAACTCATATATTGCACATGGAAATTCACATAGTAACTAAATCTGGAAAATAAGATAATAATATATATTATTTGAATATATGATGATATTTGTGCGAAAGACTATTTTCCTTGTGTTTGTATTTATTTTATTATTTTTAGCTTTCTCAGATGCGGCTTACTCATCCTGCGAGACTGGAAGCGATACATCTATAACACAATATGGCATAACCTGGACATTTGATTCTGAATACCAGTGCGGACAGTTTGTCAATGGTGATTTCTGGGTGCTTGGTCCTGTTACAATAGTAAATATTGATCCTTCGAGCGGAGACGATGGAACCGGAAGGATAGTTAACGGCTCGATGATAGATCCAGAGGCATCGACAAATTATCAGGGGTTTGACAGCGATGCATGGGATTATGATGGATCGCTTAATGTTGCTTTAGATATCTCTTCTTCTTCGCCTTTAATCATCCAGCCTGTATCAAGCTTGGTTTCATCAATATCATTGTTTCCTCCAGAAAGCAAGAAATCTATTGATTATCAGGCAATACTTACTGTTGTTTCTTCAATTCCTGATGCTGAGTCATTCAGGCCTCCCTGGACAGAAACAGACAAGACCATGCCTTATACATATTCAGATATAAACACCAACTTTCTGAGAAATCTTGCCCCTGTTGATAATCAACCATCCTGGGAAGATATCCAAGAAAGCATACTACCTCCTTTCATAGGCTTTTCATATTCATATTGGGTGGGTCAAAACGCTGCCAGGTTTGGTTCTGTAGGATTATCTGATTATGGAAGAGAGATTTCAGCAGACATGGGGGCTGCTGCTCTTATGATAAATACAGATGCTCCTCTTTCAGAAAAAAAGATGACTATTGCGGCTCTTGTCCAGAGAGGGATAGATGAATATGCTCTTTATCGTGCGTCAAGAATTGAAAACGACAGAATTTTTATGTGGTATAATGATGGCGGCATAAAACAGGGAAGAAAGCTTCCGATACTTCTTGCAGGTGTGCTTTTGAATGATGCTGATATGAGTAATATTGGCTTTGTAGAAGAACCTTTCCATGACGACGCGCAGACATTTTATGTAACCCAGGAATCAATAGACATTACAAACAGTGATTCCTGGGATCCTGATACAAGAGCTTATACACAGCCTTATGATGCTTCCATGATTGGCATGCCTGAATGGGGCATAAGGCATTCTACAAGACCAGAAGCAGATAATGCTGACTGGACTGCTATGTACAGGCAGTGCTGCAATGCAATAACAAATGAGGCAACTGCCTTAGTGCTTCTTGTGATGGGGCTTAAGGAACTTTGGAATGATGATTCTTATTTTGATTATCAGCACAGATATATGGAGATTGAACAGGGAAGACCTGATCCTTTTGGGTTTGAGGTGAACAACCAGCCTGCATCTCCTGGCTGGACTGCTGGTTCATACGGTCCATTTGGTTGGTGGAGAACAGCTATGTACTGGGAATATTGGGATGATTATTACTCGATGGATTCCTGGTATGATAAATTCCAAGATCAGAACGAAACAGATGATCCTTCGTGTATAGAATCCTGGTCTTGTACAGAATGGAGCGATTGTACAGTCGGAATGATCACAAGAACCTGCATAGATGAAAATGATTGCGGAACCGAAATTGAAAAACCGGTTGAAGAAGATTATTGTTTTGAAGGTTATGATTTTTATGATACTTTCACTGGTTCTTCAGTTGATTCAAGCAAATGGCGGGTTGCTACCTGGACTGAACACGGAGGACGCACAGGAACAGAGAGAGCATATGTTGAAGATGATGTTATTAATCTTATTTTTGAATATGATCTGAACTATTATGCTGATACAGGAAATTATCTTAGTTCAGCCATCCAATCAGTAAGGGAAGATTTTCTATATGGCAGATGGGAAGCAAGGCTTAAGCCTTCCAATCTCTCAGGTGTGCTGAATTCCATGTTCACTATTGATTGGCGTGATAATGGAGGCATGACCCTGCAGGAGATTGATATTGAATTTTTAACCCAATCTTTTGGAGGCGGGAATGGAGAGGTTCACATCGCACTTCATGCAAGGGATTATCCTAGTTTCCAGTCAAATCCAGACATAGAGTTGGGTTTTGATCCTTCAGAAGAGTTTCATGTATGGGGTTTTGACATAACTCCTGAATATATTGAGTGGTTTGTAGATGATACAATACTTTACACATATTATTATCAAGAAAATGATATTACAGTAGATGCGCCTTATATGATGAAATTTAATTCATGGAGCTCAGAACATTGGGTGGGCGGTCCGCCAGAACCTGATACAGAAAGCATATATCAAATTGACTGGGTAAGGTTTAAGCAATATGAAAATGAATGCGCTGTCGCAGATGACTGTCCTTTTGTAGAATGCAGTGATCCATCCCAGACAACCTGTGATGGCGGCAACTGTGTCTATGTTCCTTATGCTGACGGCACAACGTGCACTGATGACGGACTTTTTTGCAATGGAAACGAGACTTGTCAGTCAGGTTCCTGCACATCATCAGGAAATCCTTGTACTGCAGATACCATATCATGTACAAGAACATGTGATGAATCAACAGACACCTGCAATGTTCCGGATGATTCACTTTGCACTTTGTCTTCAGGATGCACAAGCGCTTCATGCGATACTCAATTCGGATGCATATATGTTCCTGATGGATGCAATGACGTTTCAGGGATGATCTCACGCTGGGAATTTGAGACAGATGCATCTGACTCTTATGGAAACAATGATGGTTCTATGATTTCCGGAGCAACGATTACTACAGACCACGAACAGGGAAATGTTTTGCATCTGGATGGTTCATCTCATGTAGATATCCCTTATTCCAACAGCCTTGATATAACCGCCCAGATAACAATATCTCTTTGGGTAAATGTGCAGTCATCAGGAAGCTATCCTAAGCTTTTTGTAAAGCAATATCAGGATCCATCTTCAGATCCGTGGGAACTTTATGCTATCGATCTTGGAAGTGATGGCAGGACACCCAGATTTATGATTACAGATGGAGTTCCTTCAGGTCACTCAGTTTATCTTAACGGCGGGGTTATTCCGCTTGATGAGTGGCATCATCTGCTGGGAACATATGATGGTTCAAACGCATCTTTGTATGTTGACGGCATTTTGGCAGATAGTGAGCTTGCCTCATTTTCCATAGGATCAAACAATATGCCAATTGTCATGGGTGCAAATAATTTTGAGGGCCATATTGATGATGTGAGGTTATTTAACAGGGCTTTGACACAACAGGAGATAAGCTCTCTTGCAGGAACAGCTTATATCCATCCTGCTGACATAAACTCAAACAGAATAATGGAATTCACAGAACTCAATTCCTATGTGCAGCAGTGGAAGACTTCTCCGTTAATATCGCTTGCACAGCTTGTGGAAGCCATTGAATTGTGGAAGGGCGGCTGATTTACTTACGAGAAACCTTTTTAAATATGGTTAAAATAATTTGACTATTTTAAAAATATTTACAGCACGTAACTTAAGAAAAATACAACTATTCTGATTATTTGCAAAAAATGCAACTATTTTTAAATATGTATGAACAGAACTCAAACGTCTTAAAAAAACTTGTAAGTATGGAAAACTTTTTAAATAAGCTCTAGTTTTTCAAGTTGGAATAATAGTAAATAACATCTTATGGAGTATTAAAATGGTACAGAGAATAGGCGGTTCAAGAAGAAAATCAAGATCAATTATGAAAAAACCCCTTAAGGAAAAGGGAAAGATTTCAATTACGAAGTATTTTAAAGAATTCAAAGATGGAGACAAGGTCCTTCTTAAGGCAGAACCAAGTGTCCAAAAAGGTCTTTTTCATCTTAGATTCCACGGCAAAGTAGGTATTGTCCAGAACAAGAAAGGAACATGCTATGAAGTGGAGATCAAAGATCTTAATAAGAAAAAGACTGTGATAGTTCATCCGTCGCATCTTAGGAAACTATAAATATTACTTTTTATTTAATCATCATTATTTTATAATTAAAAATACTATTGATAAAAATGGCAACCGAAGAAGTTCTGAACAAAACACCGTTGAGTCTTGCAGAAGTTAAGGCTAAATTATCTTCCATAAAAAAAAGAGACGAAGAGCTTAATTTCAGGGCAAACAAGGTACAGGAATACATCTCAGCTCACCACATAATGAGCCAGAAAGATGCAAAAGAGCTTGCGAGCAAGCTTGAAGAGCTTGATCTTTCCAGAATAAAGGATGTGCATATAAAAAAGATAGTTGATCTGCTTCCTGAAACTGAAGATGATCTGAAGGTTATTCTTTCCGGATATAACATAACCCAGAGTTCAGATAATGTAAAAAAGATTCTTGATGCCGTAAAAGGTTATCTTCCAAAGAACAAATAAGGTTTTATTTTAGTTTTTTCTTAATATTTGTGATTCTTTAGTAAAAAGAAAAATATTTATACTCGGATTATCTACATTATATTATTAGTATTGTTTTTACTAGATAAATGTCTAGTGGTTAAGGGGGTACTGTTTATGAATAATTCGCACGAAAATAAGCCTAGAGAAGAAAAAGCAATAGTATTGGATTTCCTTCCCAATGGTTATGCTTTTGAAAAGGAACAGGGATTCAGGAAAACTCCTGTAGCTCAGGCTGTCGGTGCAAATTACTTTGTGCTTCTTGAACTTGTTCCCAAAAAGGATGTTTTTCTCCAGCCTTATGAAGATGTATATATAGGAGAAGGCAAAAGGGAAAAAATCCATCATATAAGAAGCAAGATTCCTTTAGATAAGCTTACAGGTACAGCAAGATCAGAACTTGAGTTTGTAATAAAAGATATTGTTGTAAAGAATGAGCAGAGATTTATGAGATTTTTCAATAATGCGCGTCCTCTTACTACAAGGATGCATCAGCTTGAGCTTCTTCCAGGGCTTGGCAAGAAGCACATGTGGGAAATAATTGATGAGAGAAAAGCAGGTGAATTCAAAAACTATGATGATCTTAAGAAAAGGATAAAGCTAATGCCTGACCCTGTAAAGACTATCGTTAAAAGGATACTTGAAGAACTTTCTGGAAAAGAAAAGCACTACATCTTTGTAGATGTCAATTTCTGAGTTATTGAAAATTTCGCAAGAAACACGATTGAAACTTTGTTTCAATGTGCACAGAAATTTAAAAAATTTCTTTTCGTTTTTGAGGGATTGGCCCTGAAAGGGTCCTCCTTTGGAGCAATACCCGTCATTCATGGCGAAATTTTCAATCCCTCAAACCGAAGGCAAAATGCACCAAAGGTATACCCTTGTAGGGCACCCCATCCTTCAGGTCGGGGAATAGCCATCGGTTTGAGTTATTTCAAATTTTTAGGTTTAATACCCTTGGGTAGTGATTTTCTTCATTTTCTAATATTTCTTTTGGATCATTGATATTCTTTCCTTTCACAGGAATGAATTCATCCCAGCCAAAGTGTTCAGGATATTCTTTCCAAGGACCTTCACAGATGTTAAAATATTTGCAATCTTTGCATTTTTCATGCTTTACTTTTGCACCTTTCATCTTTTCAGCTTTAAAATCCTTAATTACCCTGTTTCTTTCTTCAATCCTTGTTGGAGGTATGTAGAATTCAGAAACATGTTTTTCATATCCCTCCATGAAACAAAATGGGACTGCTTCTACCATGACAAATATCCCATGCGAGTTTGCTATATCAATGCCTTTTTTAAGATAAGGCACAGCGAGGCTCTTATAAGGCATCATACTTTCTATGTTTGTAAGGGCGTTTCCCATGGCGTGAACAAACGCGAACTGGAACTGATCTACTCCAAGACCGCACAAAAGCTTTGCAAGCTGAGGCGCATACCTGTAATTAGGCTTTACGATAACAGAATTCATGACAATATACTGACCCATATTTTTCAGGTTTTTTATTCCCTGGACAGTCTGCTCAAAAGCTCCTGAAGACGATGTAAGAAAATCATGTATCTCCTTTTTGTATCCATGAAGTGCAGGAGAAAACTCATTTGCGCCTGCTTTTATTATCTTTTTGCAAAAATCCTTATTTGAAAACATTCGTCCGTTGCTTTGAATCTGTATTGTGCTGAATCCAAGTTTTTTTGCAAAACTTACAAGGCTTAATGCATCTTTTCTTAAGGTGAATTCTCCCCCTGTAAAAACAACACCTGAACAATTATCTTTTTTTGCATTAACAAGAGATTCTTTAATCTCATCATAGTCCTTGTTGGCGTATTTTTTATTATGCGCCTGTACGCAGAATTTGCAGTTGCAGTTGCAAAGATATCCTGTCTTAATATCTACTCTTTTAAATGACATTTTAGCATGATCAGTCTGTCGCAATTTCAGTTATCCTTATGGTTGCATCTTCTTCTTCTTCTTTTGCGCCTTTTGTGGATGTTTCATTTTCTTTAAAAGGCGTTGTTATAGGATTATTTTCATAGATTCCCATAACTCCCCGCTTGTAGAAAGGCCATTTGTACATGTGTTTTTTTGCTTCAGGATCATGCAGAATCTTTTCAAAGATAAATTCGAACATTCCTTTATGTATCTTGCACCTGTAGTTTGCAGGGATATTGGTTATGAATCCCTTTTCTGTATTGTATATCTCAAGAGGGCATATTCCACAGTATGTGAACCAGGGACACTCATCGCATGTTGCAGTCAGATTAGATACAGACTGAAGGGTCTTTGTTACAGGGCAGTTGAGAAGATCCTTGTATTCAGAGGTGAATACATCTCCTACCTTGAATTCAGGCATTGTCCTTCCTTCATCACACGTATAGATGCTTCCATCATAGTCATAGACTACCTGTCCGATGACTGCTCCGCATGGTATCTGAAGTTCAGCATATCCTGCATCAAGATTCCTTATAAGCTTGAAAAGTATCATGGATGCAATATTTTCGCTGACTTCTATTCCTTTCTTGTTGAGTTCAATCATGTAATTTATGGTCTTTTTCCATTTATCAAGATATTCTTCTGGAGAATAAGACATCTGTTCCCATGCCTTTGATGCAAATCCGAATCTTGAGATGTACTTGAATCTCACTGAATTAAAACCCTGCTTGACATATTCATCCACAATATCTTTCCATAAGTTTAATGAATCGTTTACTATGACTGGTATAGCATTCACGCTGGGATATTTGTGTTTCTTTAGCATATCTAGAGTCTTTATGACAGATTCATAAGTTCCTTTGCCTGTTTCAGTATATTTCCTGTTTTTGTCATGGAGGTCCTTAGGTCCGTCAAGAGAAAGACACAATCCAACCTTATGTTCCTCGAGGAATTCAAGCATATCTTCTTTTAGGTATATTCCGTTTGTAACTATTGAAAAAAGGGTTGTCTTGTTATTTTCTTTCCCCATCTTTTCAGCTTTTAAGATTGCTTTTTTCACAAGATCCCATTTGAGAAGTGGTTCTCCGCCTGTGAATTCTATTGAGTATGTCTTTGAAGGGCTTTTGAATATGAAATCAATGGTTTTTTCCATGACTTTTTCATCCATGTCAACATCTTTCTTATCAAGAGGAGCCCTAAAAGCATAGCAATATCTGCATGTGAAATTGCATCTTAAAGTAGGAACAATGATGTGCAGGCTTGTTCCGTTTGATATGTGCCAGTAATAATCATTGATCTGATGCGCAACCCTGTCCATGTTTGCATCTGTAATTATCATGAAACTTTCTTCAAGTTTTTTGAAAAGTTCTTCAGACATGTTTCCGAATAAGAAATCTTCATATTCTTTTTTGAAAAGAAACAGCCATTTTCCATAATCGTTGGTTAGAAGTACTCCGTCATCATATTTTCTTGTCCTTAACTTGACAGTTCTGAAATCTTCTCCTTCTTTGAACCCAGCTGTATTTTCTTGATTAATATCAGGAGAAGATATTTTTTTACTGTCTTTAGGATTGAAATCAGGAATAGTCATTATATTTTTGCCTCATTTATTTTCTTTTAATAATCTTATGTTGAACAGGGTTGAAAGAAAACAATAACAACTCTTTATGGTTTGAAAATCATTCACATGCTTCTTCGTCTGTCATCTGGTTTTTTATCTTTCTTGTCATTATACCAAGAGTATAATTGAAAAATGAAAAAACAGCGTCTCTGACTTCATCAGAACTTTTTTTTGGCTCAATTCTTATGAAAAGAGAGTTTCCATCGTCAGCACCCTTTATGGCCACATAACAGCTTTCTGTGAACTCTTTTGCAGCTTCAATTATCGAAGGATAATCATAAAAATTGAAATCCATCTCAAATTCAGCAGAGTTCTTTTCAAACTTAATCTCCATGGATTTCACCTTCTTTCTTATCTCCGTATTTTTCTTCCCAGGGAATAGCTATTCCTTCAGGATCATCGAATTCAAAATCGTCATCAAGTTCTTCATCGTCTTTGTTTATCGTGGCATCAATCTCTTCGTCATCTTCAAAATCATCTGTATCAAAAACGTCTTCATCTTCTTCAGAAATGTCTGTTTCCTTTTGGATGTTTTTGGATGAATCTGCTTCAGTATCATAAAGATTTATGTTGTCGAATGATTTTTTCAGAAGAAGCGCCCTTAGAATCTCTTTTTTCTTTGAATTTATCTTGTAGTAAGTATAGTTTACAAGCTGGTTCATAAAATTTTTTGCAAGAAGAGAAAGAGCTTCTTTATCATTTTTTGATTTATCCTTGTAGGATATATTTACAGTGATCTCAATTTCAGGATCACCTTCAAAATATATGTATGAATCCTCCATAGTCTGATATGCTGCAGAATATATTGCCTCAAGATCATAAAGTCTTGGGTTTAACTCTATTACAGCAAAATCATCTTTGATCTTAAAAAATTCCATGAAATTCCCCTCCTGAACAATTGGATGCGATAATTGATTTCCTGCATTACAGGATAATAATCATCTTGGCTTTTTCTTTGCAAAGCTTAATTTTCAGGATATTGGAAACCTTTATAATTTTTTCCATTACTCCAATTTTTATTATGTATGAGATTCTATTCTGGATAGGCATACTTTTTGTTGGAGGCATAACATCCTTTACAGACATAAAATATGGCAAGATAAGAAACAAGGTGCTTCTTATCGGTATTTTGTATGCTGTGGCAATAAATCTGATTATTTTCTTTAGCTTGGAATCTCTTAATCCCCGGGCTTATCTGCACTATTTCACAAATTCTGCCTTCATGCTTTTTTTAGGTTTTCTCCTATGGATAGTTGGTCTTTGGACTGCTGGTGATGCCAAACTCTTTTTTGTACTTAATCTCCTTACGCCGCCTTCTATGATAACGAATTATTACCTTGGGTTGTTCTATGGTTTTGTTTTTTTCATAAACATATTTGGCGTGATATTCTTATTTGCATTATATCGCATAATAAGGACTGTAAGCAAAAATGAACTTGTTTACAGCTTAAAAAAAACACTTGTGCCAAGAAACATACTTATGATTTCTCTATTCATTTTTTCTTTCAGCTATATTATACAATTTTTCCCTGATTTTTTTCGCCAGAATTTTTTCATCGTGGTCATCTTGTTTTTTATCCTTTATTCTCTTTTTGAGATGATATTCGGCAAAAGGCTTATTTTGTTTATTGTTATATTATCTCTTGCAAGGCTCATAATAGATTTCAGGAATATTTTTTCTTTGGGTTTCCTTATTAATTTTGTTCTTCAGATTTTAGCCTTATTATTTCTCAGGTTTGTTTTGCTTAGGCTTAGCTATTTTGCATTCACAAAAAAAGTCAGGATAGATGACCTGAGAAAGGGAATGTTTCTTGCAGAAGACATATTTCCTGTAAATTTCATAGAGCATGATGAGGAAAGGAGAAAACAGTATGATATTGATGATAAATCAGTTCTAAGATATGACAAACAAATGATAGAAAATCTTACTTTTATTTCTTATCTTCAGAACAAGGATTTCAGGTCTTTTGAATATGATAAGAATCTGGGCTTAAGTGAAGACAACCTAATGTGGTTCAGGAATAATAAGAAAAACCTGCTTTTCAAGAGCATAAGAATATATGAGACTATGCCTTTTGCTCCGATAATTATGGTTGGCGTGATAATTACTTTGCTAATTAAAGGAAACATTTTTACAGGTTTGGCCGGAATCATAAGAAATCTTTTTAACTAGAACGAGTATCGCGTTATTTGTTTCAGAGAGGGTTCCTTTATGGATAATCTTTGAGCCATTCAGAAGAATGGTCTTCTGAACTATTGATAATAGTATGCTTAATGTCAACCAGATGATCACTATGAATGATGGATATGTATTAATCACAAGAGACTGCAACAATGACTGTCTGTTCTGTTCAGTTCCTAAGAGAGAAGAATATCTTTCAAAAGATGATATTTTTACAAGGATTGAGAATCTTATAAAAACAGGACACACCCAGATAACCATATCAGGAGGAGAACCTATCCTTCATAAGAATCTTTATGAGATTGTTAGTTTCATAAGATCAAAAGGTCTCACAGCAAGGGTTATAACAAACGGAACCCTTCTTGACAAGAAAATAATTAATAAACTGGTGATGTCAGGACTTAACGACATAGTATTCTCAATTCACAGTCTTGATCCATCGTTATCTAAGACGATTTCTGCAAATGACGAATATGATATTTCAAAGGTTCTGGCTTCGCTTAGATATGCTTTATCAATATCCTCTTTAGGGGTATGCTGGAACACTACTATAACAGGATTGAACTATAAAGAGCTTCCTTATATTGCAAAAACGATATCTTCTGAATTCAAAAATATTGGAGTTATAACTCTTAATTTTGTCGATCTGAGCGGCAATGCAGCAAATAAAAAAAATAATGATGTCAACATAACTTATGATCTTGCAGAGGTTTATCTATACAAAGCGATGCAGATATTAAAAAAAAATAATATTATTTTTAGGGCAGAGAGAATTCCTTTATGTTATCTTGTTGGGTTTGAAGATTATTCCTCTGATTACAACAGATTTTCCGGAAAAGAAAGCCTTAACACAGTTTTTACAGAAGGAAGAGTGGCAGAGACTCCGGGAAGTGATTATGTTAAGGCTTCCTGCTGCAAAGCCTGTTATAATAATAATATCTGCTTTGGTGTTCATCCCAGATATGCAAAAAACAATGGAACTGGTTCTCTTTATCCGATTTTTCATAAGAAAAAATAAGATCATCTCTTCTTGCTGAATAATTTAAGGTGCATATCATAGAAACCAGCGCATCTGTTTTTGTAGGTGCAATTTTCGCATTCTTTTATTCTTTCCTTGTGAAGAGTATCGTATATAAATTTTACATATTCATAAAAATTCAGCTGATCTTGTGCCTTAATCCCTTTTATGTTGATAGTATCAAGGAACCAGTCAGTTTCAAAATGATTATTTTTTATAAATTCATCAGAGAATATGCAGTAAGGAAAATTCCTCATGGTATAAGAGATTTTCAGATCCTTGCAGAGACTTGTGGCTCTTTCCAGATACTTAGGCAAATAATCATAGTTTGAAGCGATATTGAAATTGTCTTTTATTGACATGCCCTTATGCCAGCTTATTTCTCTTTGGGCAAAATCATAGGGATTAAGAGCAGAGAAAGAGAATCTTTTTATTCCTTTATCATAATATTTTTTTATGATATGCACCAGGTTTGGGAGTGTGCTTTTTGTAATTAGTATATTTATCCTTGTTTGTTCGCAAATTGTTTTTGGTATATCTATTTGATTTTCTATCTTCTTGATGATGTTGTTTTTTTTGATAATATTTGGCATATCAAATTCAAATATTGTTTTTTTGTAAACCTCAGGAAACTTAAAGTTATCTTTTGGATTTTTGATTATTGTTCCTGCTTCTGGAAAATATGATCTGATCAATTTGAGGCCATTTTTATCAGTTTTTCCATTTATTATTATTTCTTTTATGTATTTTATTTCATTAAGAATTCTTATGTTTTTTTCATTTATATTTTCGTTTGGAATTATTATCCTTATTCCGTTTTCGATGTTATTTTCTGACGCTTTTTTAAATATGCTTTTCAAAGCCTTGCAAGTTGATTCCAGTCTGCAATATTCGCACTTTATGCCTTCGCATGCAGGGGGCATTGAAAACATGTCATCGTTCATTGATATTGACATCTCTACAAGTTTGGTTGTGTCTTGTTTGTATATCTCATATCCTTCCATGTATTTTATCGGGGCTCTTAATACCCAGCATACAAGCTTTTTTTTCCTGCAAATCTCAAGGGCTTTCTTAAGGTAGGGTTCAACATCACTGTATTTTGGCATGATATCATTGAAATTTACAATTGCATTTCCTGCAAGAGTCGGTCCCATCAGGTCTATATCTCCTGTAATATTCAGATCGTCTGTTATGAATTTTATCATTTCAGGAAGATACTTGTAATTTTGCTTAAAGATACCCACATCAATACTTATCAGAATTTTATTTTTTTTCAGTATTTTTACAGCTTTTTTAAGCTGTTCAAAGCTTTTTGACTGAGTGAGATAATCATGGATTTTTTTGGTATGCCCATGGAAAGACAATGTGGCCTCTGTCAATCCTGCTTTTATGCAGGCGTTTGTGAATGACTCATTTGAAAACATCCTGCCGTTGGAAATTATCTGTACATTTTTGACAGGTCTTATTTCATTTATTTTACAGAATCTTATTATTTTTATTATGTCTGGATGTATTGTTGGTTCTCCTCCTGAAAGGATTATCTTGTTGACATTGCTTTTGAGTGCTTCTCTTATCTCATTTTTGATGGATTCAAAATTCTTGTGCTTTTCAGAAGGATGATGTCCCTGAAGACAGAAAAGGCAGTTGTTGTTGCATTTTAGTGTAATTGTTATGTGTGCGCGATCTGTCTTATGGCTGATTACAGTTGATCCTGTTTTTAGATCTTTTTCACTTTTCATACTTTTTCGGGATTGTTGCAGGATTTAAAAAATATTGTTTTGTAAGGATATTTTAAAAATCAAAAATTATATAAAGATAATCTATTAGTAAATATTTATGTCAAGGAAGTTTCCTTTATTCAAGAAGAAGATTTCTGATTTTTTAAGTCAGGAAGATGGAAAGATTACAAAACAGAGTGCAGTAGCTTTGGGAGCGTTTATTGTTGGAAGTGTAGTTTCCTCTATAAAGGATGTATCTGGATATATGATTCATGCTAATAGCTTTGGTGAATATAATTATAATTCTGGTACTGGTGTAGTCTCCTTGAGCCATAGCCACCACTCAAGTCATAGTACTCACAGTACTCACGGCACTCACAGCACTCATGGTAGCCACAGCAGCCATGGCAGTCATAGCAGCCACGGCAGTCATAGCAGCCACGGCAGTCATAGTAGTCATGGCAGTCACGGCACTCACAGCACTCATGGTAGCCACAGCAGCCATGGCAGTCATAGCAGCCACGGCAGTCATAGTAGTCACGGCAGTCATAGCAGCCATAGTAGTCACGGCAGTTATTAGAAAAATTTTATCTTTCGACCGTGAAAGTTCTGTCTTGTTTCATCTCAATCCAGTAAGCTTTT
>JBKHIF010000076.1:0-6057 GCA_046538795.1 Candidatus Woesearchaeota archaeon
ACCGATTAAAAAGTTTAATTAAATTTTTGCAGCAAGTTGAAAGAGCAATATTTGACATTCGTTCAAAATGTGTTTGCTTCTAAATAACCAGTGTCGTTTAGGAAAAATTATATAAATCAACATAGATTAGAATCAAGAATGGTCTTTTCTTTTGGTGAGATCGTGGATATTGTAATCATGACTTTGATACTTGGTTTTATATTCGGAGATATGTTCAAAAGAGGAGATCATAGATTTTCTCATGTCATTAAACAGGATGATGCAGACTACAGTCCTGTTGAGGAATTAAGAAAGAAATATGAGAGAGGAGGAGTTAATATGGAGGGTATGCTCTTTGCGATAGCAGTTATCGCTCCTGCAATCATACTCCATGAGTTTGGGCATAAATTTGTTGCGATGGCCTTTGGTTTCCAGGCAACTTTCGAGGCAGCATATTTAGGTCTTGCAATAGGTCTTGTGCTTAAGCTTCTTAATGCACCATTCATTGTTTTTGTACCTGCATTCGTAAGCTATTCAGCGGCAGCATCGCCTCTTCAAAGCAGTGCAATAGCTTTTGCAGGTCCGCTTGTCAATCTTCTTTTATTTGTTGCAGCGTTCTTTTTACTGAAATATGCAAAAATAGACAAAAAATATGTGCCATTCTTGGTTCTTACCAAAAATATCAATCTTTTCCTTTTCGTATTTAATATGATACCTATCGTGCCATTTGATGGAGGGCATGTTTTCGGCGGTCTTTTTAATTTATTTTTCTAAATCTTGTTGAAAATTAATATCTTTTTTATCCCTGATGTTTCAAAACAATAAATAATATAAAGGGGCTTGTTCCCTGATTTTTACTGTTGAAATGATTACGCCTAAAGCTTCAAAAAAGAAGACAAAATATATTGCAATCACAGGCGGAGTTCTCTCAGGTCTTGGAAAAGGAACAGTTACTGCTTCTATCGGTCTTATCCTAAAAGAACAGGGTTATAATGTTAACATGATGAAAATAGACCCTTACATAAATGTGGATGCAGGGACCATGAGACCGACCGAACATGGAGAGGTCTTTGTTACTTATGATGGTGGTGAGACTGATCAGGACATAGGAACTTATGAGAGATTTATCGGCAAGAGTTTTTCAAGGGATAATAATATAACGACCGGCCAGGTATATCAGACTGTAATCGAAAGAGAACGAAATCTTGAATATAAGGGTCAATGCGTAGAGGTAATTCCCCATATACCAGATGAAGTCAAGAGAAGAATACGTGATTCTTCAGAAAAAAATGATGCTGACTTTACTCTTATCGAGGTAGGGGGTACAGTTGGAGATTATCAGAATGTACTTTTTCTTGAAGCATTACGAGAAATGAGGCTTGAACAAGAAGATATAATGTTTATACATGTAGTTTATCTTCCTATACCAGGCAATTTGGGTGAGATGAAGACAAAACCAGCTCAGCATTCAGTCAGATCATTGAATTCACATGGAATACAGCCTAATTTTATAATAACGAGATCTTCACAGGATCTTGATGATGTGAGGAAAAAAAAGATTTCCATGTTCTGCAACGTATCTCATGATAATGTGATTTCATCTCCTGACAGGAAATATATTTATGAAGTTCCTCTTGTTTTCAAAGATCAAGGACTAAACAAGAAGATTATCGATTATTTTGGATTGGAATATAAGAAAAACACTCTTGATGAGCTTTCTTCATTTGTTGAAAGCATAAAAACTCTTGAAAAAAAGGTTACGATAGGTATTGTCGGAAAATATTTTGATATAGGCAATTTTGTTCTTGAAGATTCATATATCTCTGTTATAGAGGCCGTGAAGCATGCCTGTTTCAATAATTCAGTAATTCCTGATATAAGGTGGATAAATTCAAAAGAGTTTGAGAAAGATCATGATTCTGTAAGTTCTCTTGATAAGTATGATGCAGTAATCGTTCCCGGAGGCTTTGGTTCATCTGGTGTCGAGGGAAAAATATCTGCGATAAAATATTGTAGGGAAAATAAGATACCTTATCTCGGGCTTTGCTATGGAATGCAGCTTGCTGTTGCTGAATATGCAAGAAATGTGTGCGGGATGGAAGGTGCTATATCTACAGAGATTGACCCTGATACCAAATATCCTATCATAGATATACTTGAAGAGCAGAAAGAAATACTTATGAACAACAATTACGGAAATACCATGAGACTTGGAGATTATCCTGCAAAACTTTTGGAGGGATCAAAGGTTGAAGGTTTTTATGACAAAAACGAGATCCGTGAAAGACACAGGCACAGGTATGAAGTAAATCCTGAATATATCTCTGAACTTGAAAAACACGGGCTTGTATTTTCAGGAAAATCTCCTGACAGGAGCCTGATGGAATTTATGGAGCTTCCTGATCACCCATTTTTTATCGCAACTCAGGCACATCCTGAATTCAAAACTTCTATAATGAAGCCTGCTCCGCTTTTTGATGGTCTTATCAAGGCTGCAAAAACAAAGAATTAAGGCTATTCCGGGCTTTAAATGCGATATTTTTTATATAGGCTATTTCTTTGGACCTTATTAAATATAAGTATTAAATATATGATGATATCCGAAAATTAGACAATATTATCGGAAAATTTTCGAAAAATGCGTTGAAAAACCGAAAGCTTTTTAAATAAATCGGGGGTCAGACGTTTATGTTTTTGTTATTTGTTCGTAGTTACATTTTAAAAGAGGTATTAAAATGAATGATGCTGAAGAATATTCCAAAAAGATAGAAGAATGGAACGCAAAAAAAGTCGGAGTGAAAGAGTTCATAGATTCACTTAATACTGACAAGATTGAGAATATCAAGCAGGTAATTACAGAAATCAATGAACTTATCGACGAAAGAAAAGAACTTAGCCTTTCTCTTATAAATACTTATGAGCATATTCTTATTAAAAATTCTGATATGATGAACAGGATTTCGCCTGAATTCGTTAAAGAGCTTATCAGCCTTCATCAGGAGACTATAAGGATTGAAGAGGCAAAGGTAAAGGAGAAACTTGAGTGCTGGAGAGATATTGCTCTTCTCAAGAGGGAACTGAGAGAACGTCTTAGAGATTTCAGGGAACAGGAGAAGAAAAACATTGCATTTTCTAACCTTATGGAGGATTGATGTTATCAAACAAGCCAATAGAGGAGCTATGCAGAAAGCTTCGACCCATACTCGGAGAACAGATAGAGAAAATCTACCTAAAGTATTCTTTATCTACCGACAGGGATGAAAGGCTTGAAGCAGAGAAGCTTGTACATGCTTTATATCATAAGCATCTTGGAAAAAGCCTCCTTAGTGATGAAATACTTCTTGAACCTCCTAGAAAAGAGCAAGCTGAGGCAGAATATGAGCTTGGCACTGTTGTCTATGCAGATCGCGATCTCTATAATTTCGGATTTCGAGAAAAGGATTGGATAAGGCACATGTGCGTTACAGGCATGAGCGGTTCAGGAAAGACCACTTTTGCATACACCATTCTTGGAAATATGATAATCAAGAAAAAACCTTTCTTGGTGTTTGACTGGAAGAGGAGTTTTAGATCTGTTCTAAAGGTAGATAAGACTTCTTTTGTTTTTCCTGTGGGAAATGAAAATATCAAGAATTATTTTAGAGTAAATATCAACATACCTCCTCCTGGAGTCGGACCTAAGCAGTGGATAACGATAATTGCTGATCTTCTTTCAGAAGCATATCAGACAAGTTATGGCGTCCATAAGATAATTACAGAGACTATGCATGAGATTTTCAAGGAATTTGATGTCTATGAGGGAAGCGGAAATTATCCAAACTGGTATCAGATAAAAGAGCGTCTTGAAGAAAAAGACAGGATATTGGGTGAGAAAAGATCCTCAAGAGAGTATGAGTGGGTTACGTCTGCACTTAGGATAGCTCATGAGCTTACTTTTGGAAGCTTTGGTGAAGTTATCAACTATAAGGGAAATGACCTGATAGATATATCTGAACTTATGAAGCACAGGATCGTGTTTGAGCTTGACGGGCTTTCTAATGCTGAAAAGAAATTTTTCACTAATTTCATACTTACTTATATCTATAAAGAGAAAAAATCTGATCCTGAAAACTTGTGCAATGATTTCAGGAATCTCATACTTGTCGATGAGGCGCATAACATCTTCCTTAAAGAAAGGCCTAATTTTCTTGAGGAAAGCATAACTGAGAGAATGTTCAGAGAGATAAGAGAGTATGGCGTAGGGCTTATCTGCCTTGATCAGCATGTTTCAAAGCTTTCTGACGTGGTCTCTGGAAATTCTGCATGCAACATCGCATTTCAGCAGCAGCTTCCTGAAGATATAAGGTCGATCTCATCTCTTATGCAGCTTGATGACCGCTATGAGAACAAAAGAAAATATTTTTCCATGCTTCCTGTAGGCCAGGCCATAGTCAAGCTTGCAGAACGTTACAATAATCCTTTTCTTATCAAGGCAAAGTTTATCGACGCAAAAAAGCTTCGTGTAAATGATGAGGCTCTTGAAATTGAACTTGAGAACAGGATAAAAAATATCGCTAAAAAAGAACTCAAGGAATCAAGGATCGCATCTGAATTTCAGATAATAGAATACCATGCAAAAAAGCAGGACTATGAGAAAAAAAGAAAGCCTGTCATAAACCATATCCAGAAAGATCTTGTGATCTTCATGACATCTCTTATCGATAAGGGATTTGGCCTGAAGAATATAAGAACGGAAATGATCAAGCAAGGGTACAAGCACGGCGACATAAATGTTGCCATCACTAACATCACTTATGACAAGTATGTCAAAGCTCATCAGAATGAATTACTCAACAAATCATCTTCACAGATTATCAAAGAACTTTCGAAAGAGCAAATAGACGCTCTAGAGAAACTTGGCCGCCACACATACACAACAAGCGGTCTCTATCGGGCTTTACAGCTTAGCTCTCGTAAGGGAACTGAACTTAAAAAGTCACTACAAAGATTGGGACTGATCGGTGTGATAGAGGAGAAGACCCATAAAGGCATGTCAAAGAAAATTTTTTTGACTCCCAAGGGAATCGAACTCCTGGAGAAGGCTGGAATACCTTTAATATAGCAATTTAAGCGTCTTAAAGGTAATTCAACACACTCTTTGATAGCTGAAGCTTTATTCTGAAAACAGGTCGTTGACCTGATTGTACATAATTCTTAGGAATAAGCCCGGGAAATCTTGTTTTGGAGGTGTATATGTTTGGGTGGATGTTTGCAAATCTCACTCCTGTGTTCTTCATCCTTTGTGCAGCTGGTGTTGGTCTGGTGGTTCTTTTATGCCGCTTGATGGTTCTGAAAAAACAGCTGATGTTCTCTGTATTCGCGATCATCTTTTTTGGCGTGATTTTTTTAATCATGCTGATTGTGATCTACGATAAGGAGGACCTGACCTATGTCAGTCTTAGAAGGGTTGACATCGTCAGGGAAGAGGCAATTCCTCTTATCACGCCTAACAGATTCGTGAGCGTCAGAGAGTATCATGGAAGGTGGGTCTATGAACTTCATCAAGAAGGCAAGGAGCCTGTCGAGCTGGAGTACGTCCGGGATCAGACCACTACAAGGAGCTACTTTGTAGAGAGGAAATACTCTGACTCTTTCGGCCGTTCCAGTATAGGGTTCGGAGGAAGCGGTGTCGAGTATATCTTCTACGAGAATCCGATCGAAGGGATAGGCGACTGACTTTCTATGTAAAAAAGTATTTTTCTTTTTCTTAGCGCCTGTGATGTAATGGCAGCATACTCACAGAGGATCTCCCCTTTTCTCCCGGACCAAGGAAGACTAGCAATCTCCTGGAAGCTTTGTTTCCTCAAGCTTTACAAGTGAGAGGCAGCGGGTTCAATTCCCCTCAGGCGCAGAAGACACTTCGTTGAAGTGCGATGTAACAATTTAGGGAGGTATCTTATGATACTTGAGATTAGTTTCTTTGTGCTGGTTGTCGCTCTCCTCGTCTTCTTTGTAGTAAGATACATGAAGACATATTCTCAGCTGAAGAACTCAGCAGAGGATTCCGGATCGCTCGTATTCCTTTCTGTTCTCTGTTTT
>JBKHIF010000077.1:0-5995 GCA_046538795.1 Candidatus Woesearchaeota archaeon
TTTCGTAAACACCATAGGAAATCCTGCAGTACATAATAGTTCATACATATTTGCAGCAATTGCTAGTGCAATTGTACCTATCATCATAGAAGTCATCGATTCAGCTTTTAATAATGATCTCATTTTAGCAATCAGACTTTTTCTATGTTCATCTGATACTGATAATGATACTCCTTTTTTGAATGCAAAAAAATCTTTTATGTTTATTGCAGCGATAGTTAAAGCTACTATCCCTGCAATTGTTGTTATGATAGTTATGTTCTTGGTTATCATAAAAAAGTTAAGCCAAGCTGACATGAATAAGAAATATATCAATCCTGAGAAAAACACGAAAGTAAGTCCGATGATTAACATTCTTTTTTTGCTTTTAGCATATACAAGCATCGATAAAAGGAATAATAATACGAAAAAAGCACAAGGATTAAATCCATCTAAAAATCCTAAGATTACTGTTAAAACAGGTAAAGATATTGCTTCTGATCTGACTTCTCCAATGATTGGCAGATTTACTGATTCTCCGGTAATATTATCTTGTGTTTCGTTTGTCTCATCTGAATTGTTTTTTATATGATTTAGGTTTTTATTGATTGCTCTAATTATGTCTTCATTCATCTGGGGGCTGTATCCTACAAAGTGCTCTTCACCTGCAAACATAGTTGGAACGCCCCGTGCCTGAATTCCATGTTCTTGGGCCATCTGTTGAAAGAGTGCTTGATTATCTTGATTATGCCAGACCTCATAATAGATAGGATTGATATTTTCATAGTCTTCTTCTAAAGAATCTAAATAATGCTCTAATTCTTTACAATGAGGACATGTCTCTCCTACAAAAACATGGATGTCTAGTGTGTTGTTGTCTTGAGCTTGTATTAACGGAAAGCTAACAGTGATTAATAGTACTAATAGTATAGCAATAATCATTCCTTTAGTGTTATTTTTTTGTTTCATGGTAGATATCATATGGTGAAACAACATATATATTTTGGTTTCATATTATGAAACAACCTATTTTTCGATGAATAATTCTTGAAGTTCTTCATTAAGAGAAATAGTATTTGTCATCCCATTAGGAGTTTTTTTAATAATTTTTTTTCCTTCCAGTTTAAGCAAATCTCTTGATATTTTTACCTTGTTAATCTGAGTATCTTTAGTTATTTCTGATTGTGTTGCTTTGCCTTTTCTCTTAATGAGTGAGTTGATAATCTTTTTCATATCAGGTTCTAAAAAATTCAAGGTTGCGCTAGTATCTTTATTGATCTTTATTATTTCTTTTCTGTGTCTTTCTGATACGAAATAATAGATTATGCTGCCAACAAAGAGTCCAAATAAAGATAATAAGATCAATATTAGAATTACTTCATTTTTTTGCCGACATTCAAGATTACACAATATTTTTTCATTTAAGTATGTTATCAAGAAAAATACCATTGATGCGAAACCAGAGGCAATACCTATTATCAACCAAACCTTAATGAGTGGATTCTTCATAAATGTTATCTAAAATAAAAGGTTTATAAATCTTTTTCTTGTTATTAGATTTAGTTAGGCTTAGTTTTATGCTCTTAATATATAATTGTATGATCAAAAGTTTCACAAGGTCATAGTTTCCGAGTTCAACTTATTTAATCGTATATAAGCCGAGATGACATAAAATTATTTTCAAAAATCAAAACGCCATTCCGCCTCGATTTTCTGATAGGATACTTTTTAGATTATGCTTCCGAACAATAATCCTCCAATTGTTGCATAAATAATTACAAGTCCTACATAAACAGCTGTTTTTTTTGTTCCAAGAACTCCTCTTACTACCAACATATTTGGTAAGCTTAAGCTAGGTCCTGCAAGCAGTAGAGCTAGTGCAGGTCCTGAGTGCATTCCTTTAGCGATTAGTGCTTGTAATATTGGGATTTCTGTTAGTGTTGAGAAGTACATGAATGCTCCAAATATTGATGCAACCAAATTTCCTATGATGGTGTTTTGTCCTACTAAGTTTGTGATTATTGTTTCTGGAAGTAGTGGCATAATAAATCCTGCAACAAATACTCCTGCAAAGAGTAATGGGAGTATAAGTTTTGAGAAGTTCCATGTTTCTTCAAGCCATTGGTTTCTTACTTCTTTTGCGAACTTAAATAATGCTAGAGAGACAACCCCTAAAGTGAATAAGCCTATTAAAACATATTTGGTTGTCTTGTCTATTTGCAGCCCATTGACAATAAGTATTCCAATCATTAATGTAAAGAATAAGAACATTGTTTTTCCCGAAATATTTGCTTCTTTTTCTTCTTGAAGGAATAGTTTTCCTTTCTCAGTCTGTTCTCGAAATATAAGGCTCATGCTTATCCCCACAAGAACAGATAATATTATTGCCAGTATTATTCTTGCAAGTCCTATCTGAAACCCTAAAACGCTGATGGTGAGAAACATTGCTGCGATATTGATTGCAGGTCCTGAAAACAAGAACGTTATTGCAGGTCCTAGCCCTGCTCCTCTTTTTCTTATTCCTGCAAATAATGGCAATATTGTGCATGAACATACTGCTAATATTGCTCCTGAAACAGATGCTATTCCATAAGATACATATTTTTTTGCATCTGCTCCCATGTATTTTAGCACTTTGTCTTTTTTGATGAATACACCTATTGCTCCTGCTATGAAGAGCGCTGGTACAAGGCAGGTTAAAACGTGCTGTTTTGCATAATCATTAAGGAGGTTCACTCCTGAAACTATTGAATTGTTAAACCATTCTGCTCCGTATGGCACAAAGTAGAATGTTGCGAAGATGCCTATTATCCCTGCAAGTATTTTCCAATCTTTCTTTTCCATAGTTAGAACACCATCAATCCAACATAATACAATCCTGCAAGGATAAATATTCCCGCAACAATTTTTCTCGTCCACTTCTCAAACGTACCCACCTTATTCATGATCGTTCCAAGCTTTGAAACACTTTTCACAAGGATAAACGAAAAAATAATGACAGGCAAGCCTGTTGCAAATGCAAAGATCGAAGGGATAATAAGTCCATCTCCTGCTTTAAGCGCAATAGGTATGAGCATCCCAAAAAATAGCACTGCACTAAATGGGCAGAATGCTAATGCAAAAATAACCCCTAAGAGAAAACTGCCAAGATAGCCTTTTTTTGCAAGCTTTTCTTTAAGCTTATTGAGTTTGTCACTTGATTTTATAAGATTAATCTTGACAAAATCCAGCATGACAATACCTATAAATAAAAGCAAAGGCCCAAGAATTTTATCACCATACTTTTGTAAAAACAATGCAATTGCTTGCGTATTGAGACCGAACCACACTATCGCAGAAGCGATAATGACATAAGTGAGCATCCGTCCTAAAGTATAAAGAAATGCAACTTTTATCGTATGTTTACTGTGTTTTATATGTTTGCTTGCATAAGCTATTGCAGTGATGTTAGTTGCAAGCGGGCACGGACTTATTGCAGTCATCAAACCTATGAAGAACGCTGCGAGTATTCCTATTTCGCTTGTTCCCATTGCTTCCATGAATGCCATTAAACCCATTTTTTAATTACCTGCTAGTTTTTTCTCAATGACTTCTTTTAGATAATTCATATAAGTTGTTTTATCTTGGATTTTATACCAAACATTTGTATTTTGTTCAGCAGAAAAATCTTCGCCAGAGTATGTTCCAAGCCATAGTGATGATCCTGTCGCCCCATACTTTATCACTAATTCTTTGTTTTCTGGAAGTTCGCCATTGATATGATCAAAGACAATTATTCCGTTCTCAAGTTCTTCTTTAAAGTATGTATTGACTGTTGCCTCTGCATAATCACCAACTGTGATACATGAATAACATTGATTAGTACCATGAAAATGATATATTTCAAGCTTGTCGATATTGATTGTTCTTTCGTCTGCTTCTAAATTACTTACTGCGTTCCCAGTCATATTCTCAGATGATGCGTTACTGTTGCATCCTGTCATGAACAAAGAAAGCATAAGTATTCCAAGTATTGCTATTAGACCAATTTTCATCTTGTTCACAACCATTTTTTTATTTCTTCAACATCAGCTACTTTACCATAGCTTTTGACTTCTCCATCAATAACTATCGCAGGAGTTGACATGACACCATACTCGACAATCTTATCGATATCTGTGACTTTTACAAGCTCAGCTTTTTTCCCGATTTCGTCTAATGCTTTTTGAGCGTTAGCTTCAAGCATCTTGCATTTTGGACATCCAGTTCCAAGTATTTCTATTTTCATTTCTGTTCCCTCCAAATCTAATGTATATCTTTAAGATTATTATTGATAGAATATAACGTAGGAAGTCTAAATCTTATCTCTTTTTCAGAACCGCTCAATATTACCAACAAATCTTCATTATCATAATCATCCCAGCTTATGAGTACAGGATACGTCCCAAGTTGAGCTTTTGCATGAGTTATCTCTTTGTGATACATAATATCTGAGTCTGGCAATATTTGCTTTGCAATATCTTCTGAAAGGTATGTGTGTACAGTCAACCCCACCAGTTCTTCTTTTTGTATGAATCGCTTTTCCTTAGATATAAGGGTGTAGCCTTTCGATAATCTTTTTTCAAACATGTTATGAGTATCAATTTCTCCATCTTGCGCAAGTCTTCCGATAAGAGCGACATCAATATTGCCTTTGTGAAGAGCATTTAAGGCTTTGCTTGAACTGCCCATATGTATCAACTGGATGTTTTCATTTTGCAGAGCAATATCTTCTGCGAAGAGCCGCATCGTCGGACAATACCCCAAGCGAATCGGTTCTGCTGTTGCATTACCTGAGGTGGTGCCTTTTAAGAGAACAAGGCTTGAAATTATCAAGACTAATGCCCCTATTCCATACAAAATATTTTTGTTCATTGTTTCATCATATCTCTTTAACATATTGATAGGCGTAATATCCTGCAGTAACTCCTTGACTGACACCGATGATTGCTTGCTTCCAGTCTGTATTTGTCACATCTCCTGCAGCGAAAAATCCGTCGATGTTGGTCTGCGAATGAGAGTCAATAATCACTTCCTGGCGTTTATTAAGTTTCACACCAAGCTTCTTTGCAAGTTCGCTTCTTGCCTCATGACCGATGTAAACAAATACTCCTTGCACCGCTATTTCATTGCTTTCGTGATATTTTTTTTTCAGGAGCAATCGTTTTACGTTGTCATCTCCTTTGATCTCAAGTATCTCATTATCATTGATAACCTCTATCTTTCCTTTCTGCACCAGCTCATGTAGATTCCTTTGATTGTGATGTTCAGGATGCAGTTCTTCTTCGTTATTGATGATATAAACCTTTTTTGCGTACTCACTGATAAGAATCGCTTCTTTTACAGCGCTGTCTCCTCCACCCGCGACAGCGACCACCTTTCCTTTGATGGACGCGGCATCGCAAAGAGCGCAGTAACCCACGCCCTTGCCGAAGAATGTGTCTTCACCTTGAACGCCTAGCTTCTTCACTTGAGCTCCGGTCGCTAGGATGACTGACTTAGACATATACTTTTTTTTCCCAGCGATGACGTTGAACCCATCGTCTGTCTTTTCTATGTCATCAACTATCGTTATATCCATGTCTACATCATAATCCATTGCGTGATTTTCCAATAAGTCAGTTAGTTTCTGCCCTTCAATTGAAACAAATCCTGGATAATTCTCTACTTTTCCTGTTATGGCAAGTGTTCCACCTGGTTGCTCACCAATAATTAGAACTTTAAGTCCTAGTCTTGAAGCATACATTGCACTAGCATATCCTGCAACACCTAAACCTATAACTATTAAGTCATATTTTTTATTGGTATCTGGAAAATGTTTGTAATCATTTCTTGGTTCAAATACTATTCCTTCTGTATTTGTATCAGCCATAATTTTCATCTCAATAAGTGTGGTGCAAACACAAGGATGAATCCTAGTATCACCATAATTAAACCACCCAGGAGTTTGCAGATCTTGGCGTATTTTTGACTGATTCCACTGCTCAACGCAAAGGCA
>JBKHIF010000078.1:0-5724 GCA_046538795.1 Candidatus Woesearchaeota archaeon
TTTTGTAGAAAACTTTTTATATCATATCTTCCAAAAATATAGTTATGGGAAGACCAAACAATCAAAATGATTCTAATTCGGGTAATAATCAAAATATAGAGGCACCTCTTCCTCCGGAAGATGTTCCTACCGGTGCTGATTTTGACATTTCTCAAAATAAGGAGATAAAAGACATGCATGATAATATTACAGGTGAAAATAATAATTCTTCTCAGAATCAGGATGATGGCAATACTATCGAGAACCTGTTTAACAATGCAGATGAAGAAAATATAGAGCAGCCTCCTGGAATTATGCCTGAACCTGAAAACAAAGCTCAATTGCAAAATCAACAACAGCCTCAGCAGATGCAGCAACCTGAGCAAGAAAATAGCATATCACAGCTACAACAGGCTCCAGAGCCAGAGCAACCTGAGCAAACGAAAGCTAAAGAACCAGAAATGCAAGCTTCAACAGAGCAAGTTCAATCTCAGCCGGTTCAGCCTCAACAGATACAACCTCAGCAGACACAAACCCAATATGATACTGTTTTTTATGAATCACAAAACATACAGCAGCCTGTCCAGAAACAAGATAAGGTTCCTTCCAAAGGTTCTGGATTAGCACAGCAAACATATGGAAATCAGGTAAAACCTATGCCTGCGCCTGTGGTTGATAGTACTTCTTCAAAAGATGATGTGATTCCAGATAATAATCAAGTTTCGTCCAGCATGAAACTTCAGGCAAGCGATTATGCAAGTGCAAAGGATGTGGCTGAAGTGAAATCTCTTGTTAAAGAGCTGATAAATATTTTCAAGCATGCTTCTGATGAACTCAAAGATGATGAGTTTGATCAGATGAGAAATGCTGTCGCAGGCCTTTACAGAGAGACAAAGGTCATAATAACTGCGCTTAAAGATGTAAGTGAATCAGTTGAGTATCTTGATGAAAAGATGCAGAAAGGATTTGCTGATCTAACAAGCGTTTCTGCACAGGAAACTTCACCAGCACCTGCTGAGTCTCCTGAGCCAGAGCCAATGAATTCAAGTCAGAATATAGAAACTCAACAGTATGCTCAGGCAGATAATTCTCAATCTCCTATGCCTCCTTTAGATACTCCTGATATACCTCCTGCTCCATCTCTTGCAGGAGCAGATGATCCTGGAAATCCAGATATTCCTATGCCGCCTTCAATGCAGCAGCCTCAGGAAACGCCTGGGGAAAATCCTAGCGGGATGCAGCAGGAACCAAATATGAACAACATGGCCCAACCGCCTGGCGTTTTTTCTGATAACAATGATAATTCTCCTGATCTTCCAATACAGATTCCCAACACTTCAGGAGAAGCACCATCTAACTCTCCTATGCCTCCTCCTTCAGCAAAAGTCCCCCCTCCTGAAAAGAAAAAGAAGGGATTGTTTGGATTGGGCGGAAAGTGATCTTTTTACTTTTAATGAGACTCTCTAAAAATGTGCGCGCAGATTATACCTGAAAAAAAGGCAAAATTTCTCTTCTGGAGACTTGTAAGAAGACTCAAGCAGGAAGAATATGAAGAAAAGATGCCAGACTTAGATAAGTCTGTGCATTACAGACAGAGAATCTCTGATGAGGCTTCAAGAAAGATAAATGATCTCAATTCCCAGATAGTTGATCTTAAGGATCAGGTAAAATCACTTCTAGATCAAAAATCTGAGCGGCAGAAGCATCTTGAAGATATCGAGAAAAAGATAAAAGAAAGCGTTGAAAAAGAAGTGAAAAAGAAAAGCACAAAATCTGCTTCAAAGAAAAAAACAACCAAAAAGAAGTCTTCAAAAAAAAGAACCACAACTAAAAAACCAGAAGAAAAGATAGTACGAGTTATACATGAAAGTGCAACTGCCAAAAAGAAAAAAACTGGTTCAGATTCAAAGAAAAAATCATCTCCTAAAAAGACAACTAAAAAAATAACAAAGACTGTGAAAAAATCATCTCCAAAGACTGCCAAAAAAAACAGTTCAAAGTCAACTTCCAAATCTTCTGCTAAAAAGAAATCTGCTTCTTCAAAAAAAAGCACTGGCAAAAAAAATTCAAAAACAAGCTCTTCTGCAAAAAAATCATCTTCAAAAACAGCTTCCAGAAAAGAAAAGCGGCTTGACAAGTCTGTTACAAAAAAGATTGTAAGGATAAATAAGAAAGAAATTGCAGACCTTCAGGATCAGATAATAAAACTTGAGAAACTTCATAAGCATTATTCTAAGCATGCACCAGAACACAAGGCGCATCTTGACAAGATAAAAAAGAAAATAACTTCCTCAAAAAGGAAGCTGAATAATATGATGAAATAATCAGAGGTCGCGAGCCATTACTGTTCGTCTTCCATTTGCTTTTGCTCTTTCTTTTGCCTTGTCGATCATGTCTTTAACTATCCTGTCAAGTTCATCTGCAAAATCATTTGATACAGAAAAACCTGCTGTCAACTCTTTTATCTTTGATTTCACTACAACTTCGCTCATATATTTCACCTCTATATATAATGGATAAAATTATCCCAAAACAACGAAATTTATCCAATTTAATGTATTATTTGTCCTATATATTGATTTCGGTGCTGAAAAATACCTTTAATGAGTAAACCAAAACCTATATCTGCTGTTTTCTATTGAATCAAGCCTTACAAAGCCAAATCTTTCAAATTGCACTATATCATTGACTTTTGTCAGTTTAACACTATTTTCAGATATGCCTTTTATGATGGTCTTGTCAGGCATCATGATTTCTGTTTCAAGATTAGTTCCGTTAGCAGGGAGGAAATGTATTATCTTTTTTCCTTTCTGTTTGTACTTTTCATGATCTGTTGAGTCAAATATGAATTTATCTTTCTCTTTTTTGAAGTTCAGGCAATCCATAAGCCTGTATAAATTTCCTTCCTTAAGAGATTCATAGTCTTTTTTCTCAATGTAAAATTCTTTTCCTGTATTAAATTTTCTTTCACGTTTTTCTGAATCTGGATGGCGTTTTAGTTTAACAACTTGTTCAGGAGCGTCTTCTATGGTTATTTTTACCTTGTCATCAGATATGAAAAAATATCTTTTTGCCTCTTTGTCAAGCACGCGCCTGTTGTGTATTATAAGATCATCCCATTCAAGAGTTGATTCTGATTTTGTTACCCCTGTGCTTATTACAAATTCGTTTAAGCCTTCAGGGGTAAATCCTCTTCTTTTCAGGGCAACAATTGTAGTAAGTTTTGGATCATCCCATCCTATAAGCTCTCCAGACTCTATCTTTTCTCTTATGATCCTTCCTGAACTGGGGACACCTTCGAGATTGAAGCGGCCCATCTCATAAGTTTGCGTTACAGGAAGTCCAAGAGTATCCTGTATATATCTTTGAAGTTCGGCTCTTAGTTCAAATTCTTTAGTCCTTATCCTGTGAGTTATGCCTGTAAGCCCGTCCATGACTGAATTCTCAAAATCATATGTTGGCCATAAAACATATTTGTCTTTTGTTCTTGGGTGGGTCTTTTTTATTATGCGAAAGATTGTGGGATCGCGCATTGTGGTATTCTTGTGTTTCATGTCGATCTTCATGCGAAGAACGCAAGAACCTTCTTGTTGTTTTGACATCTCTTTCCAGGCTGTCATGTTAACTTCAGGACTTGTTATCCTGAATCTTGAATCAAGACCTTTTCTTCTTTCTTCTTTCATCTCTTCATGAAGCGTGAAATCGACATATGCCTTTCCCTGTTTTATCAGATCTTCGGCAAACGAGTAGAATTTTTTCATGTAGTCTGAAGCATACACCAGCTCGTCCCATTTTATTCCAAGCCAACTAAGGTTATCTTCAATAACTTTATAAAATTCTTCTTTAACTAAATCAGGATTAGTGTCTTCAAACCTTAATGAGAACTTTCCGCCATATTGTTTTGCAAGCATGTAATTAAGAAGTGCAGATTTTGCATGTCCTAAATGAGGATATTTTTCAGGACCCGGAGGAAATGCAGTCTTTATTTTTTCTCCTTCCCCTATATTGAAGAATGAAAAAAGATTTCTTTCTTTTTTTTCTTTCTTTTTTTCAAAAAAATCAGGATTAAGAAGCTTAAGCTCTTCTTTTTGTTTTTCTAAAGAAAGCTTGTTCACCTCTTTTATAATATGGTTAATATCTTTAGAAAGCTCTTTCATTTGAGACTTTGCATCCGGATCTTCTGCGATGATTTTACCGATTATAGCTCCTGGATTTGCTTTTCCCTTGTATTTTACTGCATTTTCAAGTGCAAGCTGCCTGATTATTAATTTGTCCATATACAAAAAAAATCGTAGAGAATATTTAAATGTTGCTTTCATTTAAGGACAGAATTTATGTCAAAATTAGTCATCATTACAACACCTGTTTCATTAAAACCGAACTTCTTATAGAAATCGATCGTATTTTGTGTTGATGCGCATGATATTGTCTTTGCACCTCTTTTTTTAAAAGATTGGGTGATCGCCTTTAGAAGATGAGTTCCAACCCCTTTACCTCTTGCATCGCTTCCTATTATCAGTTGATGGATAAGTGCTCGGGAACCGTCGTAGCACCCTCTGATCATACCGAGAACTTCTTTGTTTTCTTCAGCTACTAGGAAATAGTCTGGCTGAAGTTTT
This sequence comes from Candidatus Woesearchaeota archaeon, assembly GCA_046538795.1. GTDB lineage: Archaea > Nanobdellota > Nanobdellia > Woesearchaeales > CAZJJJ01 > JBKHIF01. The sequence continues at coordinate 4,599 of JBKHIF010000078.1, forward strand.
AGTATCTTAAGCATTGCCTTTTTACCATCCTGTTCAGGAAAGTTGAGCATACATCCAGAAATAAGTATTTTTTGTATCTTATCGATGTCTTCTTTTTTTGCTTTTCTTATCTTCATCATGATTATTTTTGAAATTGCGAACTTTTAAATATTTCTTTTAATAATGGATAATCATGCCAAAACCTGGAAAGATCATACCTCTTGTTCCTTTGAAGCGCCTGATACAGGAAGAGCACAACATACGCATATCAAAAGATGCACTGGAAATCCTTTCAGATAATCTTGAAAAATATGCTTTGGAAATATCCAAAAAAGCAATCTTTGTTGCAGCAAATTCTGGACGAAAGACAGTTAAAGGAAAAGACATAAAGACTGTAGATAAGATTAATTAAACCGATCAAATGATTTTTTCCAGAACATATAGAAGCGATTGATTCTTGAAAAATAGATATAAAATCTTAGTCATCATCAAGTGTTGTAATAAAAGAATTATCTTTTCTTTTTACATTAAGCTCTTTTACATCCTTTCTGATCTCTCTTGTCCACATGAGGCCAATCTTTATCAGAGCCTTGTTGAAATTATCAGATATCTTGTATGTTTTCTTGTAAAGATCATAATCAATAAGACCCATGGATTTCATTGGAGTTAAAATTCGGTCATAGAACTGTCGCTTATTATATGATATTTTGACTTTTTTGCCCACATATCCCGGCTCGTCTATTTCTGTTATTAGGTTTCCTTCGTGAAGCTGCGTTGCGAAAAGGCTCATCTGAGTCTTTGTCATCTCTCCGCCGTTTTCTTTCATATCTCCCATCAGAAGCTTTCCGACAATCTTCTGCTGGTTTGTGGCGAAGATGATCTCGTACACATCTTCCGGAAGGTTAAATCTATCAAAAAGTATAACCACTGTTTACATCCCCGATATAAGATTTCAATATGCAAACTAATATATAAATGTTACTGAATTGTATATTAATCTATTTTTGTCTGAATTATATGTCTTTTCAACATTTTCCAATTGGAAATATTAATTGGTATATCATTAGTATCTTCTTACTTATAATATCAATATTATGGTAAACTTTATATATTTCCATAAAGTGTTTGTGAAAATACCGAGCTTGTG
>JBKHIF010000079.1:0-5700 GCA_046538795.1 Candidatus Woesearchaeota archaeon
CTAATTTATAAGTGATTTTATTGAGACTAATTTATTATTTTCTTGAATGTTTCTTATTTATCTCATAAAGAGCGATTATGAACAGAGCTTCACTCCACCCCAGAGGAGAGTTATCGTTCCATTTGTCTGTATTAGAAAAATATAGTTCAGGGACTTCTCCTTTTCTATTTACTGTTTCAAGGGTTTTTTTCAGATATTTTTTGGCTTTTTTGTCATCTTTTAGATTTTCATAGATTATCGTAAGCCAGGAAAGTCCGAACGTCCATTCTGCTTCTTCTGAATAACCATCTTCATTTTTATTATAATAATAGTCATTCTTGTATCTTATTACACCTTTTTTTCTCAGCAGGTGGTATTCAATATTGTCAAGTATCTTTTCACGCTGTGTTTTTGTAGTAACATCATAAGGCCAGATAAGAGAAAGAAGAGCAAGATCCACAAATTTCTTTTTTGATTCTCTTGGAAGAAGTTTTGAAAGTGTTTTTTTTCCTTTCTTTATTACCTCAAAATCTACATCAACATGATTAATTTTTGAAACAGCTTTCAGTCCTGCAACACATGCTCCGACAGAAGATGCATGGATCTCTTCATCTTCTTCCCACATGCCTGAATCCTCATCTTTCCAATATCTTAAAGATTCAAGGTATTTTACAAGCTTGTTTACTATCCGTACATCGTCTTTTGTCTCAAGGATATCGATTTTGTACTTTGATTCAAGTTCGCCTATTCCAAAAAGTATGGCTCCTATAGAATCATTTTGCTTGTTTCCCCATTCTTCCCAGAATTCATCAAATGTTTCAGGGTTAAATCTTGCGTGTATGTATTCATATCTGTGTTCTGGCTTGTGTTCTATCGCATGGTCTATCTTGTATTCGTGCTTAAGGAATATATCAAGAAGCGCCCGATATGTTTTTTTAACTGTATCTTTATCTTCAATTATCATGAATGGAAGACACTCATAGAAATTATCTCTAAGCCACGACTTGTTGTAGCCTGTGTCTGAATTCTTTTTTGATGCTGCAAAGAGCCCTGATTTATACTGGAGATTTTCAAGTATTTTCAGGTGCTGTTTTATCAGTCGGTTGTAATCTAGCTTGGTATTTTTAACCATATTCTCTATTGATTTGGAAATTTCATTTTTATAGTTTTCTTTTTGGATGTTTTTTTCAATTATTCTTAAAATACACAAGATTACTGATCTCGTCGACAGAAGTCACTGGACACTGGACATTTGTGTGAATGAGGTATTTAAAGAAAAGCGTCTTTTAGTTCTAGTATCAGAGGTGATAAACATGATCGTTGAAAATGCACATAAAACAGATAAAGAAATCAGGCTTGACACAAAAACCATAGGAGGATTATTTTTTGATCAGATAAAGTCACTTACAAGAAAATCTTGTACGACTGCTATGTGTTTTGCTATGGATGCAAGGAGGTGCTGCTGATGAATTTGATAAAATACAGGATATTTTTCGACAGGAAAAATGATGATTTTTTGAGAGAAAACTTTGAAGACATTATAGCAATCGACAACATGCCTGAATTTAATGATAGATTTATCGACAACATGCCTGAAAAGGCCACAACATAAAGCCAAACATGCAATTAAAAATCGGAGGTGGTTTAGATGAGTTTTCTTGACAATTTCAAAAAAACTGAATTCATTGATTTCGATACATATAAGGCTCATATTGATTTTTTAGATGATATATATTATCATCAGAAAATGATGAGAAAAAAGCAGGCAGAGATATGATTTAAAAAGGTGAGATGATTGTTCAAAGCAAGTTTTATAAATTATTTTTGATTCTTTTTTTATATGATAGTATTGTCAAAAGAAGAGTTTTTGCTCAAAAGGGATCTGTATAGAAAAATGATTGAGGATGGTGCTGTGTTTATCCATCCTACAGATACAATTTACGGATTAGGTTGTGATGCAAGAAACAGTGAAGCTATAAAAAAGATAAGAGATATCAAAAATAGGAAAGATCAGCCTTTATCTGTCATTGTACCTTCAAAAGACTGGATACTTGAAAATTGCCTTACGACAGGAGAGATCGCTGATTCCCTTGATAAGCTTCCCGGAGCATATACATTCTTATTGAATATAGATAAAAAATTGGCTGTTTCTGAAAATGTAAACCCAAATGAAGATTCAATCGGTGTCAGAATTCCGGATAACTGGTTTTCAAAAGAAGTTGAATTTTTTGGTTTTCCTGTAATTTCGACAAGCGTGAATAAACAGGGAAATGAATTTATGACATCAATAGATGATCTTGATCCTGAGATAAAGGGTCTTGTTGATTTTATCATATATGAAGGAGAGAAGAAGGGTAATTCCTCACACATAATTGATTATAGGTTTGAAGATCTTGAAGAGGAGAAGTGATTACAATGAAAATTCTTGCAGCAGGAGATTTGCATGGAGATAGCTTGCTTTCAGAAAATTTAGCAAAGCGGTCTGAAAACGAGAATGTTGATCTTGTAATCCTTTGTGGAGATATTTCAGGAAATAATGAAGATACTACTAATATGATAGGTCCTTTTGTGAAAAAAGGAAAAAAGGTCTTGTTGGTTTCTGGAAATCACGAGACTTTTGCAACAGCTGATTTTCTTTCAGAAGTATATAATATTACCAACCTTCATGGTTATTCTGTAAAGTACAAGGATATTGGGCTTTTTGGATGTGGGGGCGCAAATATAGGTCTTGAAGCCTTGAAAGAAGAAGAAATTTTTGATGTTCTGAAAACAGGATTTGGAAAAGTCAAGAATCTTGGAAAGAAGATCATGGTGACTCATGTCCATCCATCTGGTTCAAAGATGGAGCGTTTTTCCAGTTTTGTTCCTGGAAGCTCTGGACTTAAAAAAGCAATCGATGAATTCCAGCCTGATTTTCTTCTTTGCAGCCATGTGCATGAAGCAGAAGGAATAGAAGAAAAAATAGGAAAAACAACTGTTCTTAATGTTGGAAGAAAGGGAAAGATAATCAATCTTTGAAATGACTAGCCCTTTATTACTCCTATAGGTTTAAGTCTTGCAACAAGTTTTGCAAGTCCTGCCTTATCACTTACCTTTACCACTTCATCAACATCTTTGTAGACCTGTGGTGCTTCTTCAGATATTCCTTTTAAACTTCTTGCTTTAAGATGGATATTATTTTTTGCAAGATCATCTTTTATCTTTTCTGCGTTGAAACTTTTTATGGCCTTGAATCTTGACATTACCCGTCCTGCTCCGTGAGCAGTTGAACCAAAGGAAATCTTCATAGATTCTTCTGTTCCAACAAGTACATACGATGATGTTCCCATGCTTCCTGGGATTAAGACTGGTTGTCCGTAATCCTTGTATACTTCAGGGATATCTTCATGTCCTTTAGGAAATGCTCTTGTCGCTCCTTTCCTATGTACGATAAGCTTTTTTTTCTTTCCGGAAACATGATGCTCTTCGATCTTAGCGATATTATGTGCAACATCATACACTGTCTTTATATCTTCATCTTTTAGGTTGAACACTTCTTTGAACGCTTTTCTTACATTGTGTGCTATGATGTGCCTGTTTGTCCACGCAAAATTTGCTGCTGCTGCCATCGCAGAAAGATAATCATTAAAGATATCACTTCCTGAAGGCGCATAAACAAGATCTTTTTCAGGGAGTTTTTCTATTAGATCAGGATATGTTTCTTCCATACGTTTTATGTAATCAGAGCAGACCTGATGTCCTAGTCCTCTTGAACCGCAATGTATCATTGCTGTAACATCTCCTGTTTTTTTCAGATTGAAATTTTTCGAAGTTTCTTCATCATAAATTTCATCGATGAACTGTATTTCAAGAAAATGATTTCCAGCACCAAGTGTTCCAAGCTGTTTTCGTCCTCTTGCTTTTGCTCTTGGAGTTATTTTTGAAGGATCTGCACCTTTCATTGCACCATTTTCTTCGCAATGTACTAAATCATCTTCATTACCATAACCATTTTCAACAGCCCACCTTGCGCCTTTTTTCAAAACTTCGTCTGTTTCTTCATCACTTAAGCGAATGTCTGATTCTTTTCCTACACCACAAGGCACATATTCAAATATTTTTTCAAGAAGTTCATCTATTTTTTTTTCAACATCTTCTTTTTTTATATTTATTGAAAGAAGCCTAACACCACAATTTATATCAAAACCAATACCGCCTGGAGAAATACAACCATTATTGTAATCAATCCCTGCAACGCCGCCTATGCTGAAACCATAACCCTGGTGTGCATCAGGCATCATTATTGAAGCACTGCAAATTCCTGGCAAAGAAGAAACATTTATTCCTTGTTGTATAGATTTGTCGTTTTTTATTGCATCCATTATCTTTTTGTTTGCAAATATTTTTACAGGAACATTCATGTTTCCTTTCTTTTTTATCTTATATTCATAATCTGAAACTTTTATGATTTCTTTATCTGTCATCTTGTTCACCTTGATTGTGATTTGATCAAGTTATACATCAACAACAATGTCTGCGGTATAACCAGATCTTTTTTTTTCAATCTTCATTTCATGTCTTGTTATGGATTTTATATCTCCAGAAAAGTCATAATTACCAGCTTTGTCTCCAAGTATGTTTGCTTCAAGCCGAAATTTGCTATTTTCTTTTTGTTCATCTGTTTCTTCTATAATCCTTACAAAATTCACTCTTGAAAGTATGAAATTTTCAGTATCCATAAGAAAGATATATTCTTCTAGAAAATCATAAAGGAGTATCTCTATCTTTGGAGCTTCTTTCATGATTGTTTTTTCTTCTTTTTCTTTTACTTCAGAAGGGTTTATTAAAACTTCTGCCTGAGCCAAAAGACAGTTTGTGAAAAGTTCGTTTAGATCATTTCCATATGCCCTGAATTTGATGTCAGCAGTATGGCTTAAGAATTCATATGAACCTTTTTTTGACTTCATTTTTGAATTTAATCATGTTTTCTATAAAAAGGTTGTTTTTGAATGAGCTTTTTTTTAGTTATGAGATAAACTTTAAATATAGTCCCTAAAATCTAAGTTTTCAAGATGAAATTCCTTGCATTTGTAGATCTTCATGGATGGTATAACATAATAGATGAACTTCATAAGAAAGTGGATGAAAACAAGATAGATGTTCTTCTTTGCTCAGGCGATATAACTGTTTTTGGTAGAGAAATCAATCTTGTCTTAAAAAGGCTTAATGAGATAGGATGCAAGATTGTAATGATACATGGAAACCACGAGGATCCTACTGAGATGGGAGACAAGTGCGAGAAATATGAGAATCTGGTCTTTATACATAAATCATCTTATTCTGTTGATAATTACATATTTTTTGGTTTTGGCGGAGATGGTTTTAGCAAACGTGATGAGGATTTCAAGAGAGTTTCGAAGATGTTTGAAAAAGACTATAATTCAACTAAAGAAGATGATACTAAACTTATTGTTCTACTCCATGGTCCGCCCTTTGGCACAAAACTCGATTTAGTTGGAGAAAATCATGTAGGAAATAAGGATTATAGTGATTTTATAAAAAGTATAAAACCTAATCTTGTTGTGTGCGGTCACATACATGAGAATTCTGAGAAAAAGGATAAGATTGGAGATTCTATTGTTGTAAATCCTGGGAATAAGGGTATGATATTTGATATATGAATTATTGAAAATTTATTTCATAATATTTCTTTTGATCAAATGATCCTGCTCCCTCAAGCAT
>JBKHIF010000016.1:0-23037 GCA_046538795.1 Candidatus Woesearchaeota archaeon
CAATGGAATCACAGGACAGAAAGTACCAAATCTTCCAGGTGTATTTTATAATGCACATATAACATATGATGGTCCTGCGGACGGTTGTGAACCACTAACACCTGTTCCTGAGTTTGGAACTATCGGTGCTGGTCTTTCGCTTTTGGGTTCAGCTGGTCTTTACATAAAGAATAAGAGGGCGCTTAAGATAAGAAAATGAGAACACTAAATTTTTTCTTTTTATTTATAGTATTTCTTTCAACTTTTAGCATAGTTTCAGCAGATAGCTGCGTTTTTACAAAGAATGCTGTGTCTTGCTGCTGGAATATGGATGACCTTGACTGGAATTCTTCTCTGAAATCAGCTGAAGATATTAATTCTGATATATGCAGTTTTGTAGGTTCAGATCTTTCATTAGATCATGAATTTGAAGATTCTTGCCCTTCAGATATGGCTTCTGTTGATGATTGCAGTTTTGAGATAAATATACCTGAAGATGACGACGATGATGAAGAGTCAACACCAACTCCATCTCCAAGTAGAGGCGGAGGAGGCGGTTCAAGAATCCCATGCACTTATGAAACTGTTTGCGGAGAATATGGTGAATGCATCGATGGTATCATGACAAGAGATTGCCAGGAGATCAGAAAGTGCGGTTCACTTGTCGAAGAGAAGGTAACTGATGAGTTTACTGAATCTGAAGCATGCGAAGTTGAAGAAAGCGTTGAAGATACTGTAGTTGTTGAAGCATCAACAGATGATTCTGAAGACGAGGAAGAGATTCCAGTTGAGGAAGAAGAACAGCCTGAAGAGGAGACAGATGAGAATCTTCTTACAGGACAGGCAGTAACTGAGACAGAAGGCGAAGGAAACAACAGTCTTTGGCTGGGTATCATACTCGCACTTGCAATTGTTGCAGGAATTGTTCTTTTCGCAGTATCAAGACAGAAAAAAAATTCTTTTTAGATCATTTTTGATCTTTTTCTTTTGATTGTATAACATTGCTTTTACTAAATAGTATTAATTATTAATTCTTAAATAAAATTCATAACTAAAACAATGATTCCTAATGCTAAACAATAATATGAGAAATAGTGGAACTTGTCTTTTTGTATCAATCTTAAGAGCCATTTGAGGGATATATAGCCGACAATTATTGAAGTGAGTGTTCCAGCTATTATAGGAACTATTGGGACTGTTCTTAGTTCAGAAAGCTCGAAAATTGATGCTCCAAGAACAGCCGGTATCAGAAGAAGAAAAGAATATCTTGCAAGATCTTTTCTTTTTGCGCCTAAAATCAGCCCTGTGGAAATAGTGCTTCCTGATCTTGATACTCCAGGAAATATGGCAATACTTTGAGCAATTCCTATGACAAAAGCATTCTTTAGGTTTAGATCTTTTTTTTCCTTGCCGAATTTTGAGAGGAATAAAAGCAGTGATGTAAACAAAAGACCAAGACCCACAACAAGGGTTCCTTCAAACATGCTCTTGAAAAAATCTCTTAAAAATATCCCGGCAATAGCAGTCGGTATGGAGCCGATCATAAGAAATACAAGCAGTCTTGTGTTCTTGTCCCATTTCCAGGCAAATAAAGATCTTAGTATTGCAATAAGATCATCCTTATAGATTAAAAGTATGACAATAAGCGTTCCTAAATGAAGCATCACGTCAAATGCAACAGGAACATCTATATTCATGAAGTGCTGGAAAAGCACAAGATGCCCTGAACTTGATATGGGAAGCCATTCTGTTATGCCTTGTATTATCCCAAGTATGACTGCCTGGATTATATTTATCATTGTTTCATGTAAATAACATAACCTTTTTAAAATGATTGTTGTTTTTAAAGGAGATGTTGCTATGGTTTTTGTTCAAGCAGGAAATATTGCAGTGGATTGTCGCAATAATAGTTAATCTTGCAGTTTTTTATAAGCGAAAGGATAATTACTGGATTTTTAATTTTACACCATCTATTTTAGGAGCGTTTCTTCCTGATGCACCTTATGCTTTTTCACTTTTCCTGGAGATTGTTTTTGACATAAATCTTCATTCAAATTTTTTGCATCGGCTATTTGATACCATACTTGTATCCTGGCTTTTCATTCCATTGATACTCGGTTTAGTATATGTATTGAGCAAAGTGTTTGATGTCAAGAGAAAAAAAGACTGGGTTACTTATGTCATACTCGTAAGTCTTATAGCAATGGTTATACACATCTATATAATGGATCCTTTGGGTTTCTGAGCGTAATATTTATATATTCATTGTAATTACTGGCCAATACTAACTAATGAGGTTGATCAGATGAAAATAAAAAATCTATTTTTGTTCTTTGTTCTTGCACTTGTTATGTCTTCATCTGCTTTTGCTATATCAAGAGATGATTTTGATAAAAATATTGATATGAATGAAGTAAATACATTTGTTACAAGACAGATGGGAAGATGCAACTTTTGCAAAAGCACATTTGTGTTTGCAAAAGTCTATAATATAGAGGATGACATGAACGTGAAATTCTATTGCGATGGCGAACTTGTCCTTGAAGACGATGTTGAGGAAACAAACTATTACTTCAATATACATGACAAGCTTCCTTCATATTGCGATGGCAAAGTTACAGCAGAGCTTTATATCGGCGAGTACAAGATCGAGGATCCTGTAAAGGTCGTAAAGAAAAAGTTCTGGTTTTATGACAAGTACTACTTCAAGTTCAACGGAACAACAGAAGTTCCTGAGTTCGGAACAATAGGAGCAGCTGTAGCAGTTCTTGGAGCAGTAGTAGTTGTTGGTGTCTCAAGAAAGAGATGATCTTTCTTTTTTTGTTTTTTTCTTTTTATCTTGATTTCTGTTTGTCTGTTTATATTGCTTGATTGTTTTGAGATCAATTAGCTGTTTCTCTTTTTCAGAAAAAATATCACTTCATGTGCTTATTTACTGTATTTTTTTTCCATCCTGCATCAAGAAGCTTTGATTTGATAAGTGAGTCGTCTTCTCCTTTTTTTCTCATTTTAGTTATGTATGAATCAAGTTCAGGATATTTGTCAGGGCCTGGTATCTTTCCTGAAAACATGAAGAATCCTCCTGTTATCATTGCAGTTATTATGCTGATACCAATTATTATAGGAAGGAATCTTGTTGCATAAAGTACCTGCGTTGAGCACTCTGCTTCCTGAAACCTGTCATTGCAGCAGTAGCCTGATTCTCTTGGAATGCCTTCACAAGTGCATGTTTTAGTTATGTTTCCTGTGACGCATTTTCCAAGGCATGTTTCATCTGTGTAGCCGTCGCAGTCATTGTCAATGTTGTCTCCGCAGATTTCTTTTTCCGGATAGATTGCATCCTGACAATCGCTCCATGTTCCGTCTATGCATTCTCTTGTTCCTTTTTGGCATGCTCCTTTTTCTGTGATGGGTCCGCATGCTCCTATGTTTCCTGTGATGCAGCTGCAATCTTCATCTATTATTCCATCGCAGTCGTTGTCTTTATTGTCGCATATTTCTTCTTTTGGTCTTGGAGATATGCATTCGCTCCATGCTCCATCTATGCAATGTTCATAAGCAGGAGTGCATTCTGATTCGCAAGGACGTTGTTCTCCTTCTGTGCATTCATCACTTGATGCGAGAAATGATGTTGTTCCTCCTGATTTGCCGCCTGAACTTGAGCCTGAACCTGAAGGGGCTGATTGGGTTTCTTCTTTAGGCTCAACACAACTATAGCCGTCTTGTATAAAATTTTCAGGGCAGCCGCAAATGTCTGCTCGCTTTATCAATTGCTCGTTTTCGCAGTAATATGGCCTGCTTTCTGAACATTGTGATTCTAAAGTGTCATCTGAACATGCAGATACTATCTCGTATGTTGAGAAACCTGTTATGTTGAATTTTAAGGTTTTGTCAAGGTGGCTTATTATGTGGCAGTCTATGCATGGTTCATTGTTTTTTAAGATGATAGGATTTATATCTGTTATATTTTTCATCTCGATCTCTGCAGGAGCGTCAAGTTCAGGAAGTTCTGTAGAATTTATGGTTATTTTTCTTTTTTCTATAGATACATGAGGGGGCTGAAGAGATATGGCTCTTGAAATTGTTATATTTTTCTTGTATCTTATTATTGCAGTATCTGTTTTTTCTATCTCAATCTCTGAACCAGAATCAAGATTATTGCTGTTCTTTATCGTATATGTGTTTGATGTAACTCTTGATTCTGGTGGATCGCATTCTTCTTTGTCATCTATTTTTGAATCGCAGTTATCATCGATCCCATTGCAGATTTCTTCTGCAAGAGGGTTTATATTTCTGTCATTGTCATCGCAGTCAAGATTGTTTTCTACATAGTTCCAGTGCCCTTCGCATGATAGCACCCAGTCTATAGATGTTCCATACCCATCCTGGTCGCTGTCCAGATAGAATGCTTTTTTCTGGCAAGGCTCAACACAGGTTGTTCCTTCAGGAACAAGATTTCCTGAGCATCCGCATACGTCTGCTCTTTGCATGAGTCTTTCATCTTCACAGTAAAAGGGTCTTGTATCTGAACAATAACCCTGCATTGTGCCATCAGAGCATCCGGGTACAATCTCATAGGTAGAAAATCCTGTTATGTTGAATACCAGGGTATCGCCTGTATGGTTTATCACAGAGCAATCTTCACAGGTCTTGTTGTCTTTTAGTATTATAGGATATCTGTAAGTAATATTGTGCATCTCGATTACAGCAGCCTTGTCAAGCTCAGGAATTTCATCAGTATCTATTATTATCTTGTTGTTTTCGATAACAACATAAGGGGGATCAATCGATATGCTTCTGTCAATAGTTACGTCTTCTGTATAGCATATCCTTGCAACACTTTCTTTTTCAATCTCAATCTTTGCTCCTTTTTCGCAGTTTTCATGATTGTTTAATATGAAATAGTTTGATAATAGAGTTGTTTCTGGTTCGCATTCAGGATTTTCATCTATCTGGAGATTGCAGTTGTCATCGATCCCGTTGCATCTTTCAGCAGCCCGCGGGTTTATTGAAGGATCATTGTCGTTGCAGTCAAGTGAGTTATTTACATAATTCCAGGGAGGGTTGCATGTTATTATCATATCATCAGGAGTGCCAAAAGAATCCATGTCAGAATCAAGATAATATGCTGATTCAGAGCATAAGTATGTTTCAGGATCTGTCATGACTATAAGTCCATTTTCAGAGCTTCTTGTGTTTCCTCCTTTTTCTATGGTTATTATGTTTCCGTCAATCTCTATATTATGATTGGTATTGGGCTTTAGACCTGCAATTATTACTGTTTCTTTTATGTCATCAAGCTCTATTGCTCCTGTTGTATCAAGATGCCTGGTGAATATTACGTTCATGTTGTTGATTGTCACTCCCTCAAGAGATGCAGATTTTGAGTATGTTTTTTCATCAGGCTGTTCATTTTCTACAATATCGATTGCCATGAACATGTTGTCGTAATTATTGTCGTTTTCTGGCTGAATTTCTATTCTCCAGTTTCCTGCTTCAGGCATGACCTCTCCATCAACAGGATAATTAACGCCGTTAACTGAATATTCGTTTTCTGGTCCTCCTATCTTTAGAATATTTGTATTTTCTGTAAGTATATCAACATATAGTTTTGATGGTTCATTTGTAATTGTTATCCTGTTTTCATTGATTTCAGGCTCGTTTATCATATGAAGGAGAAATGACTTTTGATAATCAGGATTGGTTGTGTTCACCCTGTCGTATGAAAGCAGTATTGCATGGTCTGATTCATATCTTAAGAGGATCATGTCTCTTGTGAAGACATTAAGCTTGTGGTCTGAATATGCTTTTTTGGCATCTCCCTGTACATAGGTAAAGGCATCATGTTCTTCAAATCGAGTTATGCCGTCAAGAGAATTATCTCCTCCTGGCATGATATCTGAAAGCTCAGGCGGATATTTTTCAAATGATTTTTGTCCTCCGTCATTAATATAGCCGTTGAAATCCTCATCTGGATCATATACTAAAAGAGAATTGTGTGCAACAGTTCTTGAATAATATGATCTCCAGTGATCAGAGCCGTATCCTGGAGGCTGGTAATTTCCTGAGTCTATGAGAAGAGGAGCTTTGTAGTAAATTGCAAATGAGTTTTGGTCCCTGTGCTGATGATTTCCTACAAAGAACTGTGATGACCGAAATGTTACATGGACAAGATCATTGTAGTTCCAGGAATTTCTTAAGAATGCAAAACCAGATCTTGGAAATACTTCTGACACTGGAAGGGTAAATGGCGCTTTTGTATCTGGTTCAGGGTTTTCATTGAATGAAAAATATGCAAGAGGATCTTTTGCAATTGCCTGATCATTGTAGAGTCTTTGGACTTCTGTTTGGTTTAGTTCAGAATCAAATAAGGTTAATTCATCTATCTGGCCGTTGAAATTATATCCTAATGTTGCTTCCTGTTCTTCAGGGACCCAGCCAGAATCTATATCATCGTCTCCTGCTTTTATGCCGTTTACGTAAACTGCAAGCGTGTCTGTATCTGTATTATATGTTATTGCAAAATGGTTCCAGTTGTTGTCGTTTATGTATTCAGGCTGTATGCCTGTGAGCGCTGCATAGTTTCCTGTCTCTCCATCCTGGGCTGCAAGCTGTATGTAGTCTGATGAAGTAAGCCTCATGAAGATGTGGTCTCTTTCCATCTCCCACTTATCAAATATCTGGTTGTTTGCAGCTTGTGTGAAAAAGCTTGCTTTTGCCCAAAACGATATTGTTCCTTGTTCCTGAGGGAAGTTATTGTTATTTAGTCCAGGTATGTTTATCCTGTTATAGTTTCCGCTGAACCTGTAATGTCCTGCTTTCTGTCCTCCGCTTGCTTCCCATGTTGTATCTATAGGTTCTGCTATGATTTCTTCATAGAGATCTTCTTTCACATAATTGTCTTTATAGCTCCCTATAAGATCCCAGAAATCTCTTTGATCATATTTTGCAAGGTTTTGGTCAAACCAGGCAATTATTGGATTGTCATAATTTCTGATGGCCCATGATAATACCTGATGGTTTTCTCCCATCTCTCCCCAGACATCTCCTGACAGCGGATAGTTCCAGCTTTCTGAGAGTGAGTGCCTGTAGCCGTAGATATAGAAATATATTCTTTTTTCAAGCCAGTCTTCAGTCCAGGTCTCTTCGTTTGTTGCAGTATCCCAAACCATCCTTGGATAAGGTTCTGTGTATGCATCCCCATAATGGAATCCGAAATAGTGCCCTCCATCTGCTGATGCGTAGTTGACTGTGTCAAGATAACCGCCTTCTTTTGTCCAATGGCCAATGTTTTCTTCGAGTCTTGTATTAAGCATTCCGCTTTCTTCTGAACTTTTAGTATCTCCATATATTGCAAGCATTCCCAAAAGCGTCCTGAAATGAACGCTTCTCGAGTGTCCTGCTGTAGTGTAGTAGTTGGTTATGAAAGGTCTTATATTATCTCCTTCAAGCTGTGCTATTATCTCTTTTCTTATGTTGCTTCTAAGATCTTCGTCAAGCTCATGGTACAGATAATCATAGATATATCCTAAGGCTTCTATCTTGCTTCCCTGATTGTAGTCTGTTCCGTAGTTTATATCAAGTTTCATAAGCTCTTGCGCAAAGAGTTTTGCAGAATCGATGTATTTTGACTCGTTTGTGATAAGTCCTGCTAATGCAATGTATTGAGGATAGACTGCATATCTTAGATCATAGGTATTTACAAGATTTGATATTTCTGTATTTGTGTCGTAGTTTGAGACATAAGAATCTGCTTTTGAAAGAAGATTATTTACTATCTGTGAATTTTCAAGTTTCCTGAATCTTTCTATATCTTCAGGGGTGAAGAAAATCCGCGGATGTGTTTTTTTGATATCTATCACGCAGTCAGATGCGCATGATGATTTTCCTTCTCCAAGATTAAGTTCACATATGTTATTATTATTGCAGGAATCTGCTGCTCCTGCGATGATGGAAAGATAATTACCTGTGATCCTGTTTGTGTCAGTCAGCCCTGATTCAATGTAATCAGATGCGTAAAAGACATTCATAGCCAAAAAAAATACAATGTTGACCCATATGAAAATAGCAGTAAAACTGCTTTTATCACTTCTTTTTTTCACAGATACAGTGGTTCTTTTTTCATATAAAAAACTGATGATTTCTTGCATTTTTTGTATTTCTAGACTTTTTTTGAGCATGAAAATCTACAAAGCAACTAACAAGAATCAATGCTTTAACATTTTGATATATTTTGGAAGTTTGTTTTTTTCCTGCATTGGTTTTTTAGGAAAAAAATGTCCTGGTGATCAACCAAAATAGTCCCTGGATTTGTTGGCAAAAAAAGCCCTTTTCTTCCTGTTTTGCTTTTGCGTTTCCTGATTTTTTGAGATTAGGTTTTTCTACAAGACAAGTATTCTTTCTTTAATTGCAGTTTTCCAGACATATATCCTTTCTATTATTGCTTGCGGCCAAAGAAGCATCCATATCTTAAAATCATCCCATGACTTAACCTTATTAAGATTAAATAGAAAAAGCACAGGAATAAATGTCTTAAGAAGCTTCTTGGGCTCATAGATGAAGTTTTTTATGTTTGCCTGATCATCATAGTATTTGTAGAACCTTACTTTTGACTGGGCATTTTTTGTTCCTCCGAAAAGGAACCATTTGACTGTGTTTTTCTTTATCTGATGATATACTTTCATGTTCTTGTTAAATGGTATTGTTTTTTCTTTCATTATCTGAAGAGCTATATCGCGGTCTTCCATCCTGTGATATGCTTCATTGAATCTTATCTTCTTTATTATGTCTGTCTTGAATGCCATGTTTGCCATGCACCAGTTGCCTCCTGTTAGGTTTTGGATGTACCTATCTGAAAGAGTCTTTTTGTAGCCTGGCTTGTTGTAGTAAAGTATTCCTTCTACAGCCAGAAGGAAAGGGTCTTTTTCAAATTCTTTCATGCCTTCTTTAAGCCAGTCCTTGTCAACTTTGCAGTCGCTGTCTGTTATGAAAAAGATATTGTTTTTCAGAAATTCCAATGCCTTGTTCCTTATCTTTGAGATGTTCCCTGAGTTTTTTCCAAACCTGTAGTATTCAAGCCTGTTGTCATTGAACGAGCCTACTATAGATGCTGTTTCGTCTGTAGAGCCATCATCAACTATTATCAGCCTGAATTTTTTGTAGGTTTGCGAAAGTATGCTCTCTATGCAGTCTTTTATGTATTTTCCATCATTATAGGTTGTTATCAGTACATCTACCTGTTGGTTTTTTGTATTTATTTTCATGATATCTGTTTTATCAGCCTTTTTTGTGGCATCATCATTTTTCATTATCTGGTTTTGTTTCATAATTGTTCACCGTCTTGGATTTATGGTTCTTATCATGCTTTTAAGAGATATAGTCCTTGTTGCAAGGCAGAGTAAAAGGTATATGATTCCGCCTGAGGCAAAAGCTATGAACCAGTTTGGTATGAAAAGTCTTGTAGTTAGTGAAATTCCGGTATATAGTATGAATAAATGTATCTTTTTAAAGAAATTTAGTTTAATTTTAAACTTTTTAGCGTAAATCAAAAGCATGCCTACAAAGAATATTTCCATTGAAAGTGTTGCGATAGCTGCTCCTATTATTCCAAAAAAGCTTATGAGTATTATGTCAAGTATGAGATTAAGTGCGGTTGTTCCAAGAAGGATATATCCAAGATGTTCAGGTTTTTTTGAAGATAGTATGAGATTTGACAGGTTTGCTCTTATGAAGATGAAAAAGAGCGCAAATATTATTATCTGCATTATTATCCTTGATTCCATGAAGCTTTCAGGAAACAGGAAATCCATTATGTTTCCTGCATAGATTAGTGTATATGCAATAATCGGGATTGCGATGAAGTTAAAGAATACTGAACTTGTGGATATGAGTTTTCTCAGCTCTTTTTTGTCTTCTTTGAACAATCTGTGAAACGTTGGGTTTGATCCTTTCCTGTATGCATCAGGAATCATTGTCAGGTATTCAAGAAGCTTGAATCCTACGCTGTATATTCCTACTGCGCTGTTTGAGAGCATTAGTCCTATTGCAAGAACATCTACCTGGTGGTAAAGGCTTGAAAAAAGCCAGTTTGCCGCAAATGCCTTTGATGTTTTTATGAGTTTTGGAATCTGTCTTATATGAAGAGAGAATTTTGGTATCATGTCTTTTGCTGAGGTTATCGCAAACCTTAATCCTGAGATTGCTATATAGTTTACAAGATTTATTATTATGTATGTGCTTAGGTCAAGAAGCCCTATTGTTATGAAGTAAAATGTTATTATTGAAAACAGGATCTTGTCTGCTGAATCTATTATGGATTCATACTTCATGTCTTCATGGCCTCTCATTATAGACATGAAAAAGCTTGAGAGCTGGTTTAGGAGCAGAAAAAAAGCGACAGGTATTGCAAATCTTATTATGTCGCCTTTTCCTGTAACCTGAAGAAATAAGAGTATGAGTCCGAAAACTATTACTGAAAGCCCTGTCTTTGCGATAAATATTGTCCAGAAATATTTCTTGTGGAATGATTTTTCTCTTGCAGTCTCTTTTATGAAATAATCATTAAGGCCAAGATCTGAAAATACCATCATAAGGCCTACTGTTGACACAAGAAACATGTAGATTCCATAATTCTCCTCGCCAAGCTCTCTTGCTACAAGTACTGTTATGAAAAGCCCTACAATGATTCTTGTAAGCGAGGGCAGGAACAAAAATACGCTGTTTTTTACGACTTTTCTTTGGTTATCCATTTTTTATCTTATCTATTATCTGATTGAATTGCTTTTCCCTGTGTTTCCAGGTATGGTTCTCTTCAATGTCTTTTTTTGCCTGTTTTCCAAGATTATCTCTTAAGTTTTTGTCAGATGCCAGAAGCAGAAGCTTTTTTTCAAAATCTTTTGGATCCTTGTATAAAAATCCGTTTTTTCCTTCTTTTACTATTTCTCTTACTGCAGGAGTATCTTCTACAAGAACTGCCTTTTCCATTGCCATATACTCAAAGACCTTTGTCGGAAATCCAATATAAGACCAGTCATCAGAGAAGCAGATATCTGAATCTTTCAGGTATTCAGAGACTTTTTCGTGTTTTATATATCCGGGGAAATCTACATGATCCTCGCATCCGGCTTCTTTTATCATCTCTTTGTATAGAGGAAGGTCAAGCCCGTCTCCTATTATCCTGAATAATATATCTTGATTTTTTTTTACGATTCTTGGAATCTGTCTTATTATTCCGGTCATCCTGTTTTTTCCAATAGAACCTACAAAAGAGACTGTTATCTTATCAGAGTCCTCTTTATTGTATGATTTCAGGAAATAGTTTTCTACTCCGTCCCTGAAAACGATTACCGGTTTATCTGTAAACTTCTGTATTTCTCTTTTATGCGCTTTGTTAACTGTAAAGATATAGTCAGCATAGTTTGCTCCCTTTTTTTCTATGTGAGAGAAATATCTGCTCTTAAGCCTTGAGACAAGATCTTTTCCTTTTCTAAGAGATTCTGAATTGACAAGCCCTATTATGTCGTATATCTTTAAAGCATCAAGGTCTTTTTTGTATGCGATTGTTGATAATGCTTCTGAGACATATATAAGATCGGGCTTTATCTTTTTTACAAGCTTCTTTATCCTTTTTGCAAGTATCTTCCTGTATGCGATCCTTCTGATAAAGGGTATGTCTATTGGTACTTTGATTCCTATTGTGTTTATCTTTTCACTTTTTTTTTCTTCAGAATCCCTGTCTGAAGGAAAAAGTACAAAACAACTGTCATCGTCTCTTCTTGTTACAAAATCTATTATTTTTTCTGTCCTAAAATGCATTGCATTAGGCTCTTTCTCATTCCATTCAAGTGTTATCATTAGTGTTTTCATGTCAAAAATCCCTCCGGTATGGGTCTTATCTGCTGTATTCCGTTATTGTATACTTTGCTCAATGGCCAGTATTTTTCTCTTATCATATGGCTGTTTTTCAATGAATCTGCCCTGTTGGAATCGATTACCACATTTACTCCGGTAAAGTCAATTATCTTTTTCATGTTAACAGGATTCATCCTGTCTGCGACAAGAGCATCACGATATATGCCTGGATAATATGTTCTGTTGAACAATGGATCTTTTATGCCAAAAAGGTTTTTCAGGTCAATTTCTGTGTCTATATTTCCTGTGTAGTAATCATCAAGCCTCTCAAGGTTGTGAAGTGCTGTTATAGAATCAATCTCTTTTTGGGATATTGCGCTTATCTGATAGCAGTATATATCGTGCTTGTTGCACACTATGGTGTATCTTGTGTCTTTTTTTTCTCTTAGGTGTTCTGCAAGCATGATTGTTCTTTCACGCATGTATGTGTAATCATCTGCATCAACCTTTTCTTCTTTATTTCCTGGTTCGATTGTGACAAAAGCAGGAAGAACCATGCTTGCCATGAGAAGTACAGACATCATGAAAAACGGGATGTTTCTCATGTTTTTGTATGACATGAGGCGCTTGAATGCATATCCTGTAATCAGGGTGAATAATGGAATTATAAGATAGAATACATAGGTCTGCTCATGTATTATCGGCGCGAAAAACATGAGAGCTGAAAGAAGAAATATATCCTGATATCTCTTGTTGTCTTTTTTTGCAAGAAGATAATATCCAAAAGGGATTGCTATAACCACTATTCCTATGGACATTGCATACCTGTAGAGAAAGTCGATTAAGTAATCGACCATTTCTATCCCTGTGCTTACAGGAGATGTCTGAAGAGGCCCTGTGTAAAAAACAGGATTTATAAGGAAAGAGACTGCAAAGAACAAGAACGTAAGTGCGACAAGAACATATGATACTGTCTTGTTTGTTATCTTGTTTTTCTTTGTGATATATCTTGATGTAAAATATGCAAGAAAAATCACCGGCGTAACTATGAAGAGCTTATGGCTTACTATCATCATAAGAAGTGTGAGTATTATGAGATGATTTCTGTATTTCATGCTTCTTTTAAAGAGAAGCCAAAGCAGGAAGATGAAAAACATAAGATATATGTTCCTTACAGAATAAGCAATAGATGTGAAATAGAAGAAAAGCCTGCTGTTCAGATAGATAAAAACCACAAGGTTTGAGACAATGTGATCCTTAAAAATCAATAAAGAGATAAGATATATCATAAGTCCGAATACTGCGATGTTGAATATGTTCCAGAGAAGTATTGCTGTATTGTAGTCTGTACCTAATAGCAGTTTGAGTTCAGAAAGAAGCACAATACCTGCGCTTTGATAAGAGTGAGGATAATATCCTGTAAGAGACAAAGGATTTTTGTTCCAGGTTATATAGCCTTCATCTTCTACATGCGATGCAAGCCGGTACATGACATAAGTGTCAGGAAGTGTTGGATACAGATTTCTCATAGGTACCCTTATGCTGATGCTGAATAGCAGTATCAGTATGAATACAAGGGCCAGATTTCTTTTTTTCTGTTCCATATTTTTTATCTTTTGAATATTTTTTTAAATCATATATCATGAAGCGTTAGGCTTGTTTTTTGTTGTTGGTATATCGCAGCTTGATTTGAAAGCGAGTGTTCTTGATTTTTTTTCATGCGCTTTCTTGAAGTTTGCCATAGGTCTCATTTAAGAGGGCCATGGTATTTTTTATGTCAAAATTATCTTTTATCATCTTATAGCTCTCTTTTCCCAGGTCTGATGTATTATTATCAAGAAGCTCTTTTATGCGCTCTCTTAGCATGCTTATGTTTCCTGGCAAAACAAGATAGCCGTTTTTCTTGTCTTTCACTATCCTTGGGATTCCGCCTACAGGTGTTGAGAGTATAGGAAGAGAGTATGACATTGCTTCAAGGACTGATACAGGAAGGCCTTCATCATAAGAAGGCAGCACATAGACATCTGCTTTTCTTAGAAGAGATTCTTTTTGTTTACCATCAATCCATCCAAGGACGCTTATGTTTTCATCAAGTCCTGATTCTTTTACGATCTTTTTTATCTTGTCTATTTCTCCATCTCCTCCAAGATAAAGATGATACATGTCTTTAGGTATGCTTTTGAATGCTTCTATTAGGTCATATACTCCTTTTCTTTTCCCAAGTCGACCCAAGAACAGGAATTTTTTTTTCTTGCTGTTTTTTCGATCTATCTTTTCAGGAAGCTCAACTGAGTTGTGGAGGACAAGTATGTTTTTGTTTTTGCATATCTTTGACAGATTTTTTTTCCACTCTTCTGAAAGAGCTATGATAACATCAGGCATATCAAGGGTCTTTGAGACATTGTTTCTTTTTTTCTCGTCAAGATTTTTGTAGAATTTCATGAACTCTGCTCCATGAACGTGCAGGATGACTTTTTTTTTGAACCTTTTTGCAAGCGTTATCATCGTGGATTTTCTTTTGAAGCTTGAGTATGAGGCTGTGTGTATGTGAAACACGCTGAATCTCTTATCAAGAAGATATCTTGGAACTATTGCAAGCGATTTTATGAAATAAAGTATTTTCATTATGCTTGACTTGTCTATGTGCGTGTAGAGATATCTTACATCATAGTCGAGTCTATCTTGATGTTTTTGGTATGATCTTATTACTGATGCTATTCCGCCTTTTCCTTTTGTGCTTGTGCTAATTATCAGCACAGCTTGCTTTTTTCCATTCATTTTTTATGAATCTCCATTTTTCTTTTGAAGGTATTTTTTCAAGTATTTTGAATTCAATTCTTGCTTTGTCGCCAAGGAGCTTTTTCACTTCTTTTTCAATCAGATCTACTGAGCATTCCTCGCATTTTGCATTCTCAAACAAAAGCTCGATATGGAAATCATACTTGCTTTTCTGGATTGTTGTCACATAGATAACATCATCAATGTACTCTTCTATCTTATGTTTCCAGTAGTGCATGTATGTTGTATGAGGTATCTCACGGCCGTCTGTAGAGCAGATTATGTCTGATGTCCTTCCATCTATTCTTTTTATTTGCGTAAGGCTTCTGCCGCACGAGCATCTTTCTTCTGCAAGGGTTGCAAGATCTTCCTGTTCATATCTTATGAAAGGCATTGAATAGTTGAAAAGAGATGTTGCGATTATCCTTCCTCTTTTTCCGGGTTCTACAGGAAGGTTGTGGTTGTCAAGCACTTCGACTATTGAGAAATCATCATTGAAGTGCATGCATCTTTCTTCACTATATTCGCCTGCAGAAACAACATATTCAGATGCGCCGTACCAGTTTATGACATTTGATCTAAAGGCTTTTTCTATGAGATCCTTGTCATCTTTTATCATATTTTCTGAACTTGTAAGTATTGCCCCTACTTTTGGAAGGCGTATGTTGTTTTTCATGATATGCCTTGAAAGTATTATCATTGCTGAAGGATATCCTTTTATGAGTCCTGGCTTGAATTTTTTAAGAAGAGATATGTATTTTCTTATCTTTTCCTCGTCAAGATCAAATGTTGAGAATATCATCTCTTTTTTTATCGGATTGTATTCATAGCTTTTCTTGTTTCCAAGAGAGTGTACGAAATCTCCTCTGAAATTAGCAGTCTTTACATCAAAATCAATACTGTGGTTGCTAAGCTGTCTCTGGACAAGAGCATATTCTTTTTCCCTGTTTTTCTGGTCGAGATAGAAGTATAGCTTCTTTCCTGTGGATCCTGATGTGTGAGCAAGGTCTGGCTTGAATTGTTTGTAGTTTTTTGCAGTCAGATCATCGAAATTGTTTCTTATATCTTCTTTGGTAAGTATGGGTAGTTTTTTCAGATCTTCTTTTGTCTTTATGTCTTCTGGCTTAAGATTGAGTTTTTTGAAGAGTTTTGTGTAGTATGGGACATTCTCATAGGAATGCATGATAAGTTCTCTTAGAAGCTTGTTTTGCCTTTCTTTTAGCTTTTCTTCTGAAAAGTGCTGGGTTTCCAGCGCTTCTTTATAGAGTTTTTTGAATCCTTTTCCATACATTACGCTTATAGGGATGAATCTCGTGAAAACTCCTAAGAAACCTTTTGCCCATTCAGGGCTTTTCTGATATATCCGTTTTACTTTTCCGTAGCTAAGCATGCTGCATCATTTCATTTTTTGTAAATCTCCACTTCTCTTTTGAAGGGAAATCATCTATAAATGTGAAATCAATCTTTGCATCGTTTCCTATTATCTTTCTTAGTTCTTTATCGATTACTTCAACCACATTTTTTTTTGCAGAAGGATCTTTTACCATTACTTTTATCTCAAAGCGTTTCATGTCTTTTTGTATTACCTGAGTAAATTCTATAGGGTTTGTCTGTGGTAGCACGTTTTTTTTCCAGAATGTCATTATGCCTACTGAAGGAAGCTTTTTGTTTTCAGAAAGATATATTATGTCCTGGACGCGTCCTTCTATCCTTTCTGCATGGAGAAAATTTCTCTTGCATGAGCATTTTTTTTCTGAAAGCCGCGCAACATCCTCAAGATCATATCGCAAAAGAGGCATTGAATAGTTGTAAAGCCCTGTTCCTATTATGCGTCCTGATTCTCCGGGATGAACCGGATTATTTTTTTCATCAAGTATTTCCACTATGCCGAAATCCTCATTGAACATGTATCCTTTGAGATTTTCACACTGGCCTGCTGAGATTACGTATTCTGATGCACCATACCAGTCAAAGACTTTTGTCTTAAATGCTCTTTCTATTGTTTCTCTGTATTCATCATTAAGGATTTCAGAGCTTGTCATTATGACTTTTGCCTGGGGCACATCAAGATTTTTTTTCAGGATGTGCTGAGATATTATATAAAGCGCGCTCGGGAAGCCCTTTATTAGTTCTGGCTTGAATTTCTTTAGTTCTTTTATGTATTCATCAATCTTTTTTTCAGTCATGTCGTATGATGAGAATATGAGTTCTTTTCTTAATGGAAAGTATTCGTGGGTTTTCTTGTACTTATGTCCGATCATCGGCGCAAAATCTCCTCTGAAATTGGCTGTCTTTGCATTGAAACCTATGCCAAACATCCTAAGCTGCCTGTATGCAAGAGCAAATTCTTTTTCCCTGTTTTGCTGGTCTAAGTAGAGATGAAGCTTTTTTGCAGTTGATCCTGTGGTGTGCGCAAGATCAGGCATGAAATCCTTGTAGTTTCTTGCTGTAAGTTTACTGAAATTGTTTCTTATGTCTTCTTTAGTCAGTATGGGTAGTTTTTTTAGGTCTTCTTTTGTCTTTATGTCTCTTGGCTTAAGGTTGAGTTTTTTGAAGAGTTTTGTGTAGTATGGGACGTTATCATAGGAATGTTTTATGAGTTTTCTTAAAAGCTTGTTTTGCCTTTCTTCTATCTGTTCTCTTGTATAGTGTTCTGTCTCCAGTGATTTTTTGTAAAATTTCCTGAATCTTTTACCATACATGTATTGTACCGGGATGAATCTCGTGAAAACTGATAATGCCTTTCTTACTGGTTTAGGCATCCCGAAATACATCTTTTTTATTTTTCCGTAATTTATCATTTTTAACTCACCTTGCTTAAAGCATAAAGCATCCATGCCTGGCCCCATCTTATCATGGGAGTCTTGTTTTTCCACAGCCTTGTTTTTTGATAATGGAAATACCCTTTTTTGTCCTGCATCTCTTTTATCGTGAACTCTGCTATTTTTTTTGCAGCTTTTTTTTCATTGATCAATGAGAATGAGATTATGCCCTGGGCACATGAATGTATATCTATAGGATACAGTGACTTGTCTGTAAATTTAGGGATGTTTTTTTCAAAATGATTTTTTTTGTAAAATTTTAGTCCTTTCTCAAAGCTTTTTCTTACCTCTTTTTCATCTTTGGAATTGAGATAGTGATACATTGAATCAAGGACAAAGCCTGTATGAAAGTTATCTATCCTCCTGCTTGAGTGTTTGTTTAGTATTGATTTTTCTTTCTTGTTTCCGCCATATGTCCAGGCACCGTCGGATCTTTGGTGCATCATGGTGTGATTTATAATTTTTCTTGCTTTTTCTATGAGGATTTCTTCTTTTGTGTGCTTGTACACGTTTGAAAAAAGCCTTGCTGCAAACATGTTTGCGTTATAGATCTGGCTTTTATCATAAGGAGTATAGCTGTAGACAAGAGTTTTTTCATCTTCTTCAGAGTTTAAGTCTTTTATTACAAAGTCGCATGCGCTTCTTGCGATTCTTATATGATTTTTGTTTTTTGTTATTTCGTATGAATCGATAAAACCTTGCGCTGCAACTGATGTTACAACAATGCTTGGTTCGTATGCAGGAAGAAAGAATATCCTGTTTTCCCAGTCAAAATTATATCCCCATGAGCTTCCATGGTATTTTCTGTTCTGGTTTTTTTCAAGATAATTAAGGCAGTGTTCTGCTTTTATCTTGTAGTTTTGGTTGTTTGTTTTTTTGTATAGGTTTAGATATGCTGATGCAAAAAGAGCCATGCCTTTTGGATTTATTCCTTTTTTTATCCCCAAGATCGGCCTTATGTTTACAGGGCTTCTCTTGTTTGCCTGGACAAGAGCTGTTCTTAGGTATTTGTTGAAGGTTATGTTTTTCAGATAGCTTTTAAGTCCGTCATAGGGATCATATCCTTCCCATCCGTTCTTTTCTATCCAATTATCTAATTTTTGAATGCTTTCTGATATCATTTTCCACCGAATAATATGCTTTTTTTGAACATGTTTCTTGTATCTATGAGAGGTTTATCTGTTTGGATGTTTTTGTAATCGTCATGATCTGTCATTAGAACAAGGGTATCTGCCCAGGTTATTGTCTTATTTATGTCTTTTTCCTTGGCTTTTACGTAAGGATCGTGTATTATTATTTCATACCCTCTTTTTTTAAGAATATCATATACACTTTTTGTCGGGCTTTCTCTTTCATCATCCACATTTTTTTTGTATGCTGCGCCGAGAAGAGCTATGTTTTTTCCTTTTGAGTTTTTCTGTATGAAATCTGCTGTCTCTTTTGGCATTGAATCATTTATCTCTCTTGCTGTCTTTATGAGAGGTGTATTTTCATTTACTAGGAACCATGGGTCTATTGCTATGCAGTGACCTCCGACACCAGGTCCTGGATTGTGTATGTTTACCCTTGGATGGTTGTTTGCAAGATTTATCGCTTCCCAGACATTTATTCCGATATCTTTTGATAGCTTGAGGAACTCGTTTGCAAGAGCTATGTTTACATCTCTGAATGTGTTTTCCATGAGTTTTACTGCTTCTGCTGTGGTGCAGTCTGTTGTGTGTATATTTCCTTTTACAAATGAGCTGTAAAGAGATCTTGTCATTTCTTTGCTTTTTTCATCAATTCCTCCTACAACCCTGTCATTGTTTATCATCTCATGAAGAGTGTTTCCAGGTATTGCTTTTTCAGAAACATAGGCCAGGTTGAAATTTTTGTTTGATCTATCAAGTATGGGCTTGAGAAAATCTTTTGTAGTCCTGGGTTTTACAGTTGATTCAAGTATTATTAGATTGTTTTCTTTAATAACTTCTGTGAGTGCTTCTGCTGCTTTTTCTACATAGCTTAAGTCGCATTCCTTGTCTTTTGTTATGGGAGTTGGAACTGCGATTAGAAAAACATCTGCTTCTTTGAGTTCAGATGTTGCCGTGAAGTTTTCTTTTGCATCCTGATATAGTTTTTTCAGGCCTTTTTCTTCAAATGGAAGTGTGCTTTTGTTTAATGAATCGATCTTTTCTTTGTCTATGTCAAATCCAATGACTTCATGTTTTGCTCTTGCAAAGAGAAGAGCTGTTGGAAGTCCCATATATCCCATGCCTATTACGCAGATTTTCATGTTTTCACCAGTATTTTTGTTATTTTTATCGAGGTTTTTCCTTTACCGAATGGATTTTCCCAGCATCTAGGAGCGTTTATCATGCTGTAGACAGATGAGATTACTTTCTCAGGTTTTGTACCTGCTATTATGTTTGCTCCTGCAAGGACAGATTCTGGTCTTTCTGTGTTTTCTCTTAGTGTTATGCATGGCACGTTTAGTATGCATGCTTCTTCCTGAAGACCTCCTGAATCTGTAAGGATGAGTTTTGCATTTTTTTCAAGCATAAGAAAATCAAGGTATCCGACAGGAGAGAATGCAGTTACTTTTTCAGGAATCTTAAGATTGAATTCTTCTATCTTTTTTTTTGTCCTTGGGTGAAGAGAAAAGAGAACTTTTTCTTTTTCGCTTATCTTTTCAAGTATTGAAAGTATGTCTTTAAGCTTTTTTTTGTTGTCCACGTTTTCTGGTCTGTGCGCTGTTACGAGAATATATGAGTTTTTGTCCTGATTGAATCTTTTCAGGATGCCGCTTTTCTTTTCTGCTATCTTTGCATTTTCAAGAACAGCATCGACAATGGTGTTTCCGACAACAAATATCTTCTCTTCAGGAATATTTTCTTTTCTTAGGTTTTTGTTTGCAGCGACTGTAGGAGCAAAATAATAATCTATCATGTGATCTACAAGGACGCGGTTTATCTCTTCAGGCATGGTCTTGTCATTGCTTCTTATGCCTGCTTCAACATGTCCTACTTTTATGTTCATCTTTTTTGCAGCTAAAGCACCTGCAAGTGTTGTGTTTGTATCTCCGTGAACAAGCACTATGTCAGGTTTTTCTTTTAGATAGACTTCTTCTATTCTTTCAAGCATCTTGCCTGTCTGAAGGCCGTGGATGCCTGATCCGACTTCAAGGTTGTATTTTGCCTTTTTCAGGTTGAGGTCTTCAAATATGACTGCATCCATGTCTTTTGAATAGTGCTGGTTTGTGTGTATTATGAAATAGTTTACTTTGTTTTTTTCCAGCTGTTTTATGACTGGCGCCATCTTTATGATCTCAGGCCTTGTTCCGAGGACGACTGCAATTTTCATGCTACCATCCCCACTATTTCTTTTCTTGATTTTAGGCCTTCTTCAAGCAGAGGGCTGTATTTTTTTGACCTGAGAGCGTCTTTTACATCTTCAAGTGTTGGATTTTTGTTATGTATCATCACATTTTTTTCTGTGAGATATTTGTCAACAATGAGCATGTGTCCTGAATACATTGATATGACCGGAGTTCCAAGAACAACTGCCTCTCTGTTCATTGTTCCTCCTGCTCCTATCACAAGAGATGCATTTTTAACAAGTGTTGCGCCGTCAAGGGCTTTTTCAGGTATTATTATGTTTTCGTCGAAACGCTTTTTGTATGCTTTTTTCTGGATTTGGTCTCTTGGGATTACGACGATATCATAGTCTATTCCTGATTTTTTTATATCATCTATCAGGTTCATGAGATGGTCATTGTTGTTCTCGTTGTAGTATGCAGCGCTCCATGGTTCAGGCCTTACAAGTATGTATCTTTTTTTGAATGGGTTTTCTCTTGTTTCTGATTCTGCAAGATAGAGGCTTTCTTTAAGCGAGCTGTATTTGTTGATTGGTTTTCCGAACATCTTTTCTTTTGCCAGGTATTTTGGCGCAATAAGATGTGTTGCAAAGTTCATCCCTGCAAGATTCTGGAACTTGGCAGTCTCGTTATCAAATATGAACATTCTTTTAGGAATTTTCAGGAGAAAGCCTGCGATCATCCCATATGGGGATTGATGGGTTATTACTGCGTCTATTTTTTTGTTTTTGAGATGCTTTTTTAGGTCATTGGATCTTGTTATAAGTCCAAATGCCTTTTTTATCTTTGATTTTCCATTGTGCGAGCCTACTATAGTATAATTTAGGTTGTAGTATTTCAGCATATCAACTGTCTGCGAATGATTTCTTGTCGTTATGATTATCTCATGTCCATTTTTTTCAAGGTCTTTTATTATGGGTCTGAAAAAAAGAACATGCGGAGTATTAGTTATATCAAACCAAATTTTCATCTTATATCACCACCTGGTATAATATTATCACTGCTATGCATATAACTGTCTGGGTGAGCCAAAGAAGCCTTACAACATCTTGCTCATAGACCTTTTTCTTGAATTTTTTCAGAATTCTTAGTGCAACGTGTTCGACTGCATAGATCTTGCTATACATAGGTTCAAGAGAATTGTCTTCTTTTACTCTTGAGAAGCTTTCTTTCTTGAATTTTCCTCTTGCTTTTAGTATGAGTTCTATGAAATATAATGAGAACATGATTCCTGCTGCAACTTCCAGATGAGCCAGAAGGGCTATTATCCCGAACAAGACTCCGACTGAGTATGTCATTGAATCTCCTGGGAAGACTTTTGCTGGATACTTGTTGTAGATAAGAAATACTATTAATGCAAATACCATGATAAGGCTCATTATGCCTACATATTTTGCATTTGTCATGAAACTTAAGATTGAAAGAGAGGATAGGAGTATTATTCCCATGCCAGTCTCAAGGCCGTTGTAGCCTCCTATCATATTGAATCCGTTTGATGTGCCTACTATAATCATAGGTATTATTATGAGTGAATATGTTATGCCTATCTGTATGTTGTCTATGAAAGGTATGTAAAGGAACCTGTGGCTGAAGCTTATTGCCATAAGAGGGAGTGCTGCAAAGAACATAAGAAGCGGTTTTTGCCATTGCTTTAATCCTACTTTCCACCCTAAGATATCGTCAAGCATGCCTACAATTGTTCCTGTGAGAACTGATGTTGCTGCTGCGAATATGAGAACTATTCTTTCAAGGTTATAATTTAAGAAGGATAACAAGGAGATATATATTGTAAGTCCTGCCATGAAACCCATGACTACAGTTACACCGCCCATCTCAGGAATCTCTTTTTGGCTTGTCTTGTGGATGTCTTTTCCTGTTATGTTAAGAGAAGCAGCTCTTTTTATCCAAAAAGGGGTTAATGAGTATGTTGCAATAGTTGTTATGAATACTGCAAGTATTACGAGATAATCTGTTTTTCCCGCAAGCAAGCTTATTATCTGTTCCATTTTTATAAATCCACCCCAATGTCTTCATTTCCCGTCCAGAGTTATCACTATATTTTGGGTTTTTGAAGAACTAAGCATCTTGTTTTAAACAAGTGCAATTCTTTTTAAAAACATTCTGTTTAAAGTTAAATTATTTCAGTCTTTTTTAAGAATTGTTCTCGAGAGTTTTTTCATTTTGAGAATTTATGCAGCTTATTTTTTATTTTTTGTATTGAAAATAATTATTTCTTGTAATTATAAAGGAATTAAT
>JBKHIF010000017.1:0-22260 GCA_046538795.1 Candidatus Woesearchaeota archaeon
ATATCTTCATTTTCATGATTATCGTGATTTTTATCAAATCCGTCAAACTTAGGAAGTTCAGATTCAAACTTATCAATCACATCAGAATCATAATCCATTTCTGAAAATCCTTTAGAAGAAGGCGTTTCGCTCTTATCTAAAGAAGGCCGTTCATTTTCAGGAAGAGAGAACAAGGAGGTGTCAAACGCGCTGTTATTTTCATTCTCATCTTCCAAATAATCTTTTCCTTGATTCATGTGGCCATCATCATGAGATTTATCGTGCATATCTTCAGATTCAAATCCACCATCATCTTTTTTTTCAGGAGCTCTCATAGAAACTGCATTGAAAGGACCATCATTTGAGATAGATGCAGAACCTGACTTATCATCTTTTTCTGTTTGATCAACATCAGGAAAGCCGGGCACATTTTCATCTGCATCAGGAGGCGGGTGCGGAACCCCCATCGCATCCTCATGAGAAACCTCTTTTTCCCCGGAAACTTCCGAGTCTTTTTTGATGCCTGATGAAGCTGCTGCATCAGGCGTTGGAATTTCAGGAACACCTACAGATGAAGAAGAAGCATCCTGTTTGCTAATGTCTTCATCAGAAGAGTCACCGTCTTTTTTTCTGAAGAATGGAAACATACCATAAACCACCTGACATAAAAATTAAGAAGAATATTATATAAAACTTTATGACCACTCTAAAAGAGAATCAGATCAAATAAAAATATAACACCTCATTACAAGAATCTGCCGCGACTGAATAAAAAATCCCTGATTATCTCAAAAGCTCTTCTTGGAATCACTGAAAAATTATTGCGGGCCATCTCAGAAAGATATACTGGTCCATCAGGAGGTATCATGCCTGCGCCATACTGCATCATGAGTCCGAAGTTCCATATTGTAAATATGATCAATATGCCCCAAAGCACGATTCTATAATCAAGCTTCCTGTGCCTCAAAATAAGCCTTATCTCTTCAAAAAGCGATGCAAGTCCAAGACAGAAAAGAATAGTGAATACAATAAATATCCTGTTTCCAAATGATTGCGCTCCATGCCACCTCTCATAAGAGCTTACTGCAAAAACCTGAAGCAAAAATACGATGCTTAACCAAAAACCAAGGCTGAAATCATGCTTTTTCATGAAAAAATATAATCCAGCAAGCGAAAGCAGCAATATTGGTGTCCAGTATATCAATCCATGGTTTGGCGAAAAGAATATATTAGGAAGATTAGATATACCAAAACCCAAAGAAAGCTTGTCTTTATTATAGTGTTCCCAAAACCTAAAAAGATAGCCATGCGAATACCAAAAATAGATCATCTGCGGAAGATATCCTAAAAGTATTCCGAAAAGAAAGAATATGTTTCCGATAAATGTTCTTGAAGGAAATTTCATGCGTCGTCTCTTTATGCCATCATAGTATTTTTTAAGTGATTCTGCCAAAGGTATCAGGAAGAAAAGTCCATTTTGGAATCTTACGATAAATACAAGCCCTGCTACAATACCTAGTATGAGCCACTCAAGATACGTTCGTTTCTTGAGCGTCTTGTGCCACAGATATACGAAAATAGCTGCAAGAGACATGGAAAAACAGTGAGACATGACAGGTTCAAGATACATGTAATAGAACAGATTTGTAGAAAGCCAGATTGTAAGAACAGATATAAATGAGACAAATTCTGAAAAATATTCCCTGAGAAGCTTGTAAATAATAATAAGTCCTAAAAAACCGAAAAGAACTGAAGCTAGTGAAACCATAAGAACATAATAATAACTGTAACCATCCATCTCGCCGCCGGTAAGATATGTCATTGCATGCCCAACATACATGAAAGGAGTCCATAAGACACCTGTTCCTACAGGAAACATGGTATAGTATTTTCCTGTGCTGTTATCATATTTTATGGAATCTACATTCTTTTCATCATCCTGATACAGGATAAATTCATTTTCCATATCAAGATCATGATCTATTACAATAGTTCTTGGAAAAGTATAATAGCCCAGACGATCATTACCCTCTACCCAGGGTGTAAGGAATATAGGTG
The DNA here is from genome assembly GCA_046538795.1 of Candidatus Woesearchaeota archaeon. GTDB lineage: Archaea > Nanobdellota > Nanobdellia > Woesearchaeales > CAZJJJ01 > JBKHIF01. The sequence continues at coordinate 2,038 of JBKHIF010000017.1, forward strand.
TGAATATTAAAAAAAGAAGTATCAGGGAGAGCATCCCTTTATCTGCTTTCCGAAACCAGCTTTTAAATCTGAACCTCATATCAAAACTTTGCAAAGGTAACTGCCTCTGCTTAAAAAAGTATTGGGAAAATACCTGAAAAAAACAGAATAAACAGAAAAAGATTGATTTTTTAAGAAATCTTTTTAAATAATATACAGACCCAGGTAAAACAGTGAAGCAAATATTGCCACTTAACAGAAACAACCTAACTAACATAACAGCAAAAATACAATCAAAAGCACTAAAAAACAAAATAGCAGGAAAAACAAGATGCTTAACAAGATGCTTAAAGAGATAATATCACTTATGCGGATAAAGCAATGGTACAAGAATCTCCTTATATTCCTTCCATTGATTTTTTCAGGGAACCTTTTTAACACCAAGGCATTGTCATATACTCTCATAGGTTTTTTTGCAATTTCATTGATTTCCTCGTCAAATTATATTATTAATGACATAAGAGATAGGCACAAGGATAGGAAACATCCTGAGAAGAAGAAAAGACCTATAGCTTCAAGAAAGATTACTGTTCCGGCAGGGGTTTTCCTTGCGATCGTCCTCATAGGAACTGCGTTTTATATATCTACGAGCATGCCTTATACATTCAGGCTTATCTTGCTAATATTTTTTATACTTACACAGCTCTATACCTTTTTCCTGAAAGACGAGGCTTTTGCAGATATCACACTCATCTCGACAAACTTTGTAATCAGAGCTGTTGCAGGAGCGTTTGTCTTAACAGAAGGAATGTCGCCTTATGTAGAAATATCGCCATGGCTTATACTCTGCCCTTTTTTCCTTGCAATGTTTCTTGCTATAGGTAAAAGAGAAGCAGATCTTCGCTTCCTTAAAGATAAGGCAATCAGCCACAAGCCGGTTTTCAAAATATATACCCTTAAGATAACAAACACGCTGATGATAATATCAACTACACTTCTTATAATGTCATATGCATTATATAGTTTCTTAAGCCTTAGCTCAAATTTTCTTATCACCATACCTATAGCCCTGTATATGATTTTCAGATATTTTTACCTAGTAGAATCAGGAAACGAGGTCGCAAGGCACCCTGAGCTTGTGTATAAAGACCCAAAAATATTTATTTCAGGCATGCTATTAACTGGAATGATCATCATGCTTTTGTATATTGCATGATCTTAAAAAATAAGACGTGAAGCCTAATGAACGCAAAAAACAAAAATACAATTATGCGCATTCTTGATATATTTTTCAAGCAGATAACTCAGCTTGGAGGACTTGTATTTTTTGGCATAATAATCGCATTCTCATATCTCGCAGGAAGCTCGCAGCTTTCATTCACGCTTCTCATAAGCATAATCACAATGACTCTTGCCGGAGCTTTCATAAAGCTTATGTTTTTCAAAGAGCGCCCAAAAAAGATAGGTTATAAGAATATAATCGAAAAGATTGATGCAGGATCATTTCCCTCACTCCATACAATGAGAATCTTTTCTCTTGCTGTGATACTTGGAACACGATATGGATCAGGTAATCTGCTCCTCATTGTATTTCTTGCGCTTATTGCAGCAATAGTATCATACTCAAGAATATATCTTAAGAAACATTATTTAAAAGATGTCTTCTGGGGAGCTTTGTTCTCTTTGATCATAAACATATCTTTAATATATTTTATCTGATATTTCATATAAAGCAACCGTTAAGGTTACCAATAATTTTTTATACCCCTTTTATATTTCCGAAAACTGATAATATGGAAATACCTTCTAACCTTACTCCGGCAATGAAGCAGTTCAAGGAAGCAAAAGAAAAATATCCAGATGCTATAATCTTTTTTAGGATGGGAGATTTCTACGAGACTTTCTACGATGATGCAAAGATAACTGCAAGAGAACTTGAGATAACCCTTACAAAGAGGGGCACAAAAGCAAAGATACCTCTTGCAGGGATTCCTTACCATGCACTTGACAATTATCTTCCAAGGCTTGTTAAAAAAGGTTACAAAGTTGCAATCTGTGAACAGATGGAAGACCCTAAACTTGCAAAAGGCGTTGTCAAAAGAGATATAATACGCGTCGTTACACCAGGGACGCTTACAGAATCCATAGATGAGAAGAACAATAATTTCATCATGTCAATAACCATAGATAAGGATATATATGGAATCTCTGTATCAGATATTTCTACCGGAGACTTTTTCACTACAGAGTTCAGGGAAAAACAACATGTTACAAATGAAGTTGCAAGATTCATGCCAAATGAGATAATAACTGATCTTGATCTTGAAAAAGACATATATGATGTATTCCAGATGGTAAAATCAAGATCCATATTTCTGCAAAAAAAAGATTTTTCATATAAAAGATCCTATGAAGCTCTGACCAGACATTTCAACACGATATCACTTGAAGGATTCGGGATCGAAAACAAGGATTCATCAATCATAGCATCAGGCGGTCTTCTCTTATATCTAATTGACATGCAGAAAACAGATCTCTCAAATATAAAGGCGATAAAAAGCTTTTCTCCTGAAAAATATATGATACTTGATTCATCAACACTGAGAAATCTTGAGATAACATCAAACATAATAGATGGAAGCGCAAAAAACACTCTTCTTGAAGCCATAGACAGCACAATTACTGCCATGGGCTCAAGACAGCTCAAGCAGTGGATAAAACGCCCTCTCATAGATATTGAAGAGATAAACAACAGGCTCTTTGCAGTAAGCATCCTGAAAAAAGATTCATTGGCAAGGGTCGAGATCATTGATTCCTTAAAAGATATTTATGACATTGAAAGACTAATCTCAAGAATCTCATACGGCTCTGCAAATCCAAGAGATCTTATCTCTTTAAAGAACTCTCTTGAAACCATACCAAAACTAAAAAAGATACTTCATTCAATAGAAAAAAACGATCTTCTGGAAAATATCTCGAACATGGATGAGATAAAAGAAGTGAACAGCCTTATAGAAAGATCTATCGCCAATGATCCGCCAATTTCAGTAAGAGACGGAGGTTTCATAAAAAAAGGATATGATGAGAAACTTGATGAACTTAGAAAGATAAAAGTTTCAGGCAAAGATTGGATACTTAAGATGGAAGAAGAAGAAAAAAAGGCTCTGGGCATAAATCTCAAGATAGGTTTCAACAAAGTGTTCGGCTATTACATAGAGATTTCAAAAAGAAATCTTGACAAGGTTCCGGAATCATATATAAGAAAACAGACAACAGCAAATTCAGAAAGATACATAACGCAAGACCTAAAAGAAAAAGAAGAGATGATACTTGGAGCTGACGAAAAAATAAAAGAAATTGAGTTCAGGCTTTTCAGCGATGTAATAAGAACGATTTCTCAGGAAACAACAAGGCTACAGGAACTTTCAGCAAAGATTGCCTCTCTTGACATATTAAACAGCATGGCAGGAGCAGCTTATGTGAACAACTATGTCATGCCTGAGATGTCAGATTCATTTGATATTGATATTGAAGACGGAAGGCATCCTGTGATTGAACAAAAGCAAAACCAGTTTATAGCAAATGACACAAAGCTAACTTTTGACAAGCGATCAATGATAATAACAGGACCAAACATGGCAGGAAAAAGCACTTATATGAGACAAGTGGCATGCATATGCCTTCTTGCACAGATAGGAAGCTTTGTCCCGGCAAAAAAAGCAAGATTGGGAATTATAGATCGCATATTCACCCGTGTCGGGGCTTACGACAACCTTGTTATGGGACAGAGTACTTTTATGGTCGAGATGAACGAAACAGCAAATATACTTAACAATGCAACATCAAGATCATTAGTAATACTTGATGAGATCGGACGTGGAACAAGCACATTTGACGGAGTAAGCATAGCATGGAGCGTAATTGAGTATATCACGACAAGGATAAAGTCAAAGACGCTCTTTGCAACACATTATCATGCACTTAATAAACTATCAAGAGAATTCAAGGAAGTTGCAAATTACAACATTGCAGTAAAAGAAAAAGATGACGAGATAATATTCTTAAGAAAGATTGTTCAGGGAGGAACGAACAAAAGCTACGGAATACAGGTAGCAAGACTTGCAGGAATCCCTAATGAAGTGATAAATCGTTCAAAAGATATCATGCGAAGTCTTGAAGAACAAGACGAGATGAAAAAACAGCTTTCAGGAAAAGACATGCAGCAGATGAATCTGTATGATGCGCTTAGATAATATTATAATACAAAGTCGAAACATTAATATATAACCGATCCAACCCTGTTGAAGATGAAAACAGTTCTTATTGTTGAGGATGAGGAAAATATCGCTGAAGCAGAAAAGATGATCTTAGAAGATGTATTTACTGTTCATGTAGCAAATGACGGCGAAGAAGGATTAAGGCTTGCAAAAGAGGTTAAACCTGATGTTATCGTCCTTGATCTGATGCTCCCAAAGGTTGACGGGCTTGATGTCTGCAAACAGATAAAAGCTATTCCAGAACTTTCTGCAACAAAGGTTGTCATGGTTACAGCAAAAAACCAGCAAATTGACGAAGAAGAAGGTCTTGATGTGGGAGCTGATGATTATATAATGAAGCCTTTTGAGCCTATCGAGCTTGTGCATGTAATAACCCAGGTGCTTGAAAAAGAGATCAGGGAAGCAGAAAAAAGTGAATAATCTAATAAAAATCTCTTTGTATTAAAATAATCAAATCATGAAGCTGTCTTATGATGATATTTTCTACAATCGTTAATATATACCATGCAATAAACAATTTTCTTTCCACACCAGGAGGCGACCTTGCTAAACGAACTCTTGAATTCGTACTTCTGTTTTTTATGACATACATGGCCTATTCTGAACTTTATAGAGAAAAGGCAGGAAAACAAATACAATATATGGCAACAGGTTTTTTCATCCTGACACTTGAGCGCCTTTTACTTATAATATCTTATGCCTCAGTAGTGTTCGGAAAAATAAATCCCGTGAGCATTCTCCCCATATCATATACTCTTTCAGAAGCAGGTGAATCACTGGGACTCATATTTATAACAGCATCTTTCATCTATCCTTTGTTTTGGAAAAACAGGAAAAATTTCAGGGGAATAGTCAAAAAAGAGACCCTTCTTCTGATTGCAATATTTATACTCACACAGGGTTTTGTACTTCTAGGAAGAGGGGTTGCGATGCCTCCATATCTTGTTACATCCTATTTTTATTTCACATTATTCAAGCTTGGGATCCTTGTGCTTTCCATATTCATACTATGGAAAAATAACGAAATACTTGGAAAATACAACAGAAATGTTGTTGTCGCTTTCATGATATATACTGTAACTCCCATGATAACACTGATAAATTTTATATTCTACAACAACAACAACCAATACCTGTATGTTCTTGCACATCCTTTTCCGTTCATATCTATCCTGCTTTTATTAAGAGTCACTTATCTGAAACTTGCAGATAAAGGAACATTGAAGCACGATCTTGAGATCGCAAGACAAAGATATGACCACGAGCGCGCAGTAGGAAAGATGAAAGATGACTTTGTAAGCACAGTGAGCCATGAATTAAGGACTCCTCTTACTTCTATGAAGCTATATCTGTCTCTTCTTAAGCAAGGACAGTTCGGAAAACTCAACAAACAGCAAATAGAAAAGATTGATCTTGTAAGAAACGAAACCTCAAGACTTACTGATCTTATAAACGACATTCTTGATCTCTCAAGGCTTGAAAAAGGAAAATCAAAAATACATATAAAAGAAACAAATTTCAGAAAACTCGTCGAAAAAAGCATAATGCCTAATCTTTCTGATGAAAAAAACATCATTGTCAAAAACAACATTCCTGAAGATATTTTTGTCAACCTTGATGAAAACAAGATGAAACAGGTAATAGTAAACCTTTTTTCAAATGCAGTTAAATTCACAGAACCCGGAGGGCAAATATTATTCAGCGCCAAAAAAGATGAGAAAGGTTTTTCATTCTCTGTGAAAGATACAGGAAGGGGGATACCTGAAGAAAAGATACCTAAGCTTTTCAACAAGTTTTACCAAGTAGAAGAACACATGACAAGGGAGATTCAAGGAACAGGCCTGGGCCTTGCTATAGTAAAACAGATAGTCAACATGCATCAGGGAACAATAAAGGTATTTTCTGAAGTGGGAAAAGGGACAAGGTTTACCATAAGGATACCAAAAGCAGCATACTAAATAAATTGTCAAATAAGGTAATCATCACAGACTCCTTTGAAAACCTGGTGAGGAAGAACTATCCTGCCATCTCCGTATCGTTTCTGATCCCTAAAAGAATCTTTTTTATTCTCAGGAATGTATCCTGAAACAACATCTAAAAAATCATCATCAAGGTTTTCACATCTTACACCTGTCCAGTCAAATAGTTCAAAGTTCATGCCATTGTTTTGCCCTGAAAAATCCATAAGATATCTTATGTTTTTAGGTATGTCTGAACCAGCCTCATAAGATGATAAGAAATCTATCGGCTTTTTTTTAGAAATCACAATCTCATTATGTTTTCCATGATCAATATCCATCGCAGGAATATTATTATAGATTCCTTTGCCCGAAACACGCTTTTCATATTCTGTGAAACGTTTTCCTGAAATAAAATCACAAACCAGTTCCATATCAGAACCTGTCTGCCTGAAATAATCCTCATAATCATGACTTAAGTTTTCAAAGAGGGTTTCATAATCCAGACAAAAGTCATTGTTTTTCCCGAGAACAGGTATGTCCATCCTCGGATTCTTTGGATTATGAGGATCAAAAAATCTTGGATAAAAATTCATGACTTCATCCTCATACGGATCAAGTACAATTGAATCATGCTTTGAACGCATATATCTCATCAATCCAGAATAAAGAACAGAAAAATCTTCTGAAAATAAACGAGGATCATCCATACAAAAGCAGTCAATCTCAGTACTAAGTCCCAATAAGATTCCGAACATCCAGGACATTCCGGCTCTCATCTGATCCTTGTCAGAAAAATAATCAATATCAAATTCCATCCTCCTGCTTGATTTCCTAAGCCTGAAATATTCAAATAAATCTTCCTCGCAAAAAGACACACAGCTTTGTTTTGTTTTTGATCCCATCTGTCGTGGAGTATTGTTTCCTGATGCAAAGAGATATGATCCTAAAGACAAGACAAAAGGTTTTGAGAACAAATGCAAAAGATTCTGATAATTCTTTATGACATGGTCAAGCATTACTTCTGAACAGGATCCATCAAATTCTACCAAAGAATCATAATTATCATATATAAGTTCAGACGGAGGAAGAAATTCAAAATTAAAATGTATGCTGTGGCCAGATACATAATGCTTTTTTCCTGTTAGCAAAGAGATATCCTGGTTTGCTATAAGAGCTGCTGATTCTAAAGCCATAAGATCTTCCATAACAGGATCTACAAAAAGCTCATCTCGTGGATAAGAATTAAATTCCATAAGTTCAGAATTTTCTCTGTAAAACCTGAACTGCTCTGTCCATAACTCTCCTGCTATCCTATCATATATGCTATCGTTAAACTGTCTGCTTAAGGAAGATATCATATCTTCTAAAACAGGACCATGTGTTTTAGGATGATTTTCAGGATAATATCTGACTTCAAGTTCCAGGCCTGTTCCTGACAACACCATATCGACGGGCAGAACAGAATTCTTTTTAAATATTTTGAAAAAATCCAGGCAAAAACAAAACATCCTGCCCTTTTACAGCAAAAATTTATAAATGACCTTCTCAACCTCGAAAATCAGAGGGGAAATATGGCAATAAAAGTTCTTGATCAGGAATTGGTCCAGCAGATAGCAGCAGGAGAAGTAGTAGAAGATCCAGGCTCAGTTATCAAAGAGCTTGTCGAAAACTCTATAGATGCAAATGCGGCAAAGATATTCATTGAACTAGAAGATGGAGGAAAGAGCCTCATACGGGTTAGTGATGACGGTGTAGGCATGAATCCAAAAGATGCAATTCTTGCAACAAAAAGGCATGCAACGTCAAAGATTACATCAATGGATGATCTTTTCAATATACATAGCCTGGGATTCAGGGGAGAAGCGCTTGCATCGATTTCTTCAGTCTCACAATTTGAGCTTATTACAAAAACAGAAGAGGAAGAAGAAGGAATAAGGATAAAGATAGAAGGGGGAGGAAAAGAAGCAATAGACAAAGTTGCTGCAACAAAGGGAACCACAATAATAGCAAAAGATCTTTTCTTTAATACACCTGCAAGAAGAAAGCACCTGAGAAATTCTTCAGCAGAACTTTCAAAAGTCATAGATATAATAACCAGATATGCTGTGTCAAACCCTCTTATCTATTTCAGGGTTGATCATAATGGAAAAACAATACTTAATTCTCCCAACACTGCATCGCTTCTCAACAACATTGTAGATATATATGGAAAAGATATCGCAAAAGAGCTTCTTGAGGTTGACTATGATGATCAGGAATATGGCATAAGAGGATTCATATCAAAGCCTGTGATATCAAGGGCTGACAAGAACAATGTTTCTGTATTTGTAAACAGAAGATATGTGAAGAATAAGGTGATAACCGATGCCATATATGATGCATACCACACTCTCATGCATGAGAACAGGTATCCTTTTGCAGTCCTTATGATTTCGGTTGATTCACACATGCTTGATGTGAATATACACCCTGCAAAGACCAAGATAAAAATTGAAAAGGAAAGCAGGCTCTATGAGATAATTTTTGATGTGGTAAGAAAAACTCTTCAGGGAAATAATCTCATACCAAATTCAGATACATCTCACAATATTAAAGTACCTAAACAGACCACATTTTCTTCAGAAAAAACGTCATCTGTTTTGGAAAAAGATGATGCAGCAACAGAAAATTATCCAGAAATGTCTCAAGAAAATACAGTCATAAAAGAGCCTGTCAGAAAATATGCTGTTGAAGAGACAAAACAAGAATCATTAAATGATATTTCGAAAAAGGCAAGCGAAGCCACATTTTCAAGAGGAGATGTGGATGAAATCAAACTTAAGAGCAAAGAAGAGATTGAAGCAGGCACTGAAAAGACAATCGATAATAACGCTCAAAATGAAGATTCATCAAGGATGCCTGAAAAGCACGGAATAAAGTTCTTTGTATTAGGGCAGTTATATAAAACATATATACTGGCAGAGACAAAAGAAGGACTTATGCTTATCGACCAGCACGCTGCACATGAAAGAATAATCTATGAACGCCTTATGAATGATTATACTGAGAATAACACTATAAAAAAACAGAGTCTTCTCAAACCAATAAATATAGATCTCAACCCAAAAGACAAAGCAGTTATCGAGCAAAAAAAAAATATCATCAGCGATCTTGGATTTGATTTTGAAGAATTCGGATCAGGATCATATGTATTAAGAACAATACCGGTAGTTATCGGAAAACAGCAGGAAAAATCCATACTTTTGGATGTGCTTGACGACCTTATATCATTCAACAAGACAAAAAGCATAGATTCAGTAAAAGAAAAGATATTATCCACAGTCGCATGCAGAAGCGCTATAAAAGCAGGGGATTCGCTTACAATAGACAGGATGAACTCTCTTATTGATGAATTGTTTTCCTGTGATTTTGGATCAAGTTGCCCTCACGGAAGACCGACTGTGATAAACATAACCATAGAAGAGCTTGAAAAAAGATTCAAGAGAACAGGGTTTTAGGAATTTTTGTTTTACAAAAAATCCAAATCCAACAATTTCTCAATATTTATTCAGAAGATATATTTGCATATTTCAACAACTATTTTTAAGCATCTTTAAAGACATCATTTAAAAATAATATTAAAAAAAGATTATTCTATGAAAAAGAAAATAGTTGTAAATGATCTGATGCAAAAAAAATATGTTTATTACCTTACTGAACCAATAGGAAACAACTTTGATCCTGAGTTCAAGCCAGAATTAACACCAAAAGAGATGTTAAAATTAGGAATATTCGGTGGAAAATACATGACTGACTGTAAAAAAGAATTTCCTAAAGACTGGTTTAAGGATGCAAAATTATGCCATGAATTCCATGATCAAAAGCTTAACTATTTTGAGATAAATGCATCCCAAAAATTATCTGTCTGGAGAAAAAAGGGCTGGATATATCACGAGGATCCAAGAGGATGGTTCCAGTGGTATTGCAGGTATTATAGGGGAAGGCGATCTTCTGATGATCAAAGGCAGATAAAGAGGTGGAAAGCAATTAAAAGGCATATTGCACAGATAAGAAATCACTGTGCAAAAAAAGATCTGTCCTGCAGGAGAAAACAAAGACAGGCTGTGCTTCACTGGGCTTATGACTCAAGAAAAATATAATAAGCCAGTAAAAATCAATCCAAAAGCGCATAATGCTCTCTAAAATAGTTCATTATTTGAGGATAATTATTTATCTTGTCGATCTCAAAAGAATATTTTTTTCTTAATTTTAATGCATCTTTTATTGAAAGTCCAGAATCTGTTTCATAATCAATCACAGGATCAAGCACAGTGCGCTTTGTTTCTTTTAATATCTTCACTCCATATTTTTCATGATTATTGTAAACATCGCTTCCTTTTTGCAATCCAAACATGGAAACAGAAACCAGATCAATAGATTCATTATTTTTCTTAAGGAAATTTATTGTTTCAAGAAGTTCTTCTTTTGTCTCTTTAGGAAACCCAAATATTATGTATGCAATATTTTTTATTCCAGCATCATGTGAATCATGTAAAACTTTAGCGATATCTTTTTTGTTTGTTCCTTTCTGCATTAATCTCAACAGTCTATCATTTCCAGACTCAACACCCCATAGTATTGTCTTTAGTCCGCTTTCATGCAGAACAGATAATGTTTTTTTATCAAGGTCTTTTGTAGGCCTTAACTGGCACATCCAGCTCACATTTAATGGTTTTATGATCTGTGCAATCTCAAGAAGACGTTTTTTATGTATCATGTCATCTATGAAAAAAAAGTGCTTCTCTTTTGAATCGACAATCGTCTTTTTTATGTTTTCAAGAGAATATTCAAAATAGCTGCAATCCTTGTCATGGTGTGTGCAAAATGCACATTTTTTATAATAGCATGTAGAAGATGATTTTATAGGAATAACTAGTTCAGGAGTAAAATAATCAGTTTTGTCATATATTGAAAAATCTATTGAGTTATTGAAGTTAATTTTGTCATGATCCTGTTTATTTCCTATGACAAGATCAAGAAGCTCAAGTTCATTATTCAACGAATAATCTGCAATTTCCCTTATTTTCTGATTGACTGAAGGACCTCCGACAACTGTTTTTATTCCAAGTTTTTTTAGTTCTTTGATAAGAGAATAAGCATAGAAGCATTGACTTGAATATACAAGGCTAAAAGCACAGTAATCAGGTTTTCTCTCCAATATTGAATTTATAATTTCTGAAAATAATTCAGGTTTCCTGCCATTTACAATATCACGATTATTTTTGCTATATATTTGCGAACTGGTTTTTTGAAAATCAGAAGAAATTAGTTCATATTCTTTCATGTCAAGATTGCTTGTGAAATTTCTAAAATATTTTTTCTGTTCAGGAAACTTCATATTATGGAATAAAACATTAAGATCAAGCACAGAAACAGAATCATCTTTAGAGATATTAATTTTAATAAACGCATATATATGAGTAATTGAAAAAGGCGGAGTAACAGGAGTACAAAAAGGAGGGTACAATAATAAAGTCCTTGTCATGTCCTAAAAAGTTAGGTTTCTTTTTATAAAACTATTTTTTCTTTGTAAACAACTTTATCCAAATAGGAATCGCCAAAAGTATTGCAACAAAAAACATAGTCCATCCAAATGTATTCCACCTGTTCCAGGAAATGTTTGCTGCAAGAACAATTCCAAGACCAAGACCTGCAAGACCTTTTGCAAAAAATGCTAAGAACAAATATTTATCAGGAAGCTTTTTTGCCTTTTTAACAATATCAAATGAAAGCATATGATCACCTCATGCCTATTATTGGAATAAATGATATTTAAAATTATTCAAAAATCAGAACAAAATGTCTTTATGTTTCATAAAATATGTTATCTTTTCGTTTCTTGGAAGCTTTTTTATCGCATATTCCATCTTTGATGCAGACGATTTATCGTCTGCTTTTATGGCATGAAGAAGCTGCAAGAAACCTTTTCTCTTGACATATTTACTGCCATTTCCTGATTCATGCGCAGCCATACGTTTTTCAAGATCGTTTGTAATCCCTGTGTAGAGCGATTCATCCATGCATTCTAGAATATAAACACACCATTTCTTGTTTTTATTATCCATGAGAATCAATATTAATATCCTATTAAAAATATATAAAACTTAGTAAAAAGAAGCAAAAGTATTCTATTTTTATGGAATTCAAAAAACATCCTGAATGGTCAGAAGATTATCCTGCGATAGATTGTATTGCAAAACCAGAAAGACCCGCAGGATATGATGAAAATGATAATCCTATTTTTTATTATCAAGAAGATGCAGTAAGAAAGGACATATCAGATCTCATCGAACTTTCTCCTAATGAATTCAGGGAATGGTATTACCCAAAAAGATCTGCTGCAGAAACAGAACTTAAAAGATGGAAAACAATTGCAAGCATACCTCACCTGGGATATGGTGCACTTGAACATAATCTTTCTGCAATAACTCAAATAGGAAGCTTAGTCAATAATCTTGAAAATGGAGTGGACTATTTAAAAAAAATAAAAGAATTATATGTAGAAGTACATCCAGATACAAGTTTGCTATTAAGCGATTTATAATACTTTCACTTTCTATCTGTTCCTCTAAGAAAACGATAGTCTTTTAACATAGAATCAAGTTTATTCTCTAAACCTTTGAAATATTTAGTCTCTTCGTTAAAACCCAGAAAATTAATGAAACCGGCATAGTTTGGCAGACTTCTATTTTTAGGATCAGTAAAACCATAAACATTGCCTTCTGCAGATATTTTTGCAAGAATTGCGCCTTTTTTAGGAATTTCGCACAGCATATCTATGCAGGGATTATTGTTTGGTGCAAGTTTTTTCTTCTTAGCGTGTACTTTCTCAAAATAGTCATGAAGAGAACTCACAAGATCAGAGGGTTCATGTCTTTTATCAAGCCTAAAATAATATACAACAACCATTTTAGAAAGAATAAGGGCTTAATATAAAAGATTTACCTATAATATGGAACCTGTTCGTTCTTTTGTTTTATAATTTAATATTTGCTCACTCGTTATTTTTTCTCCCGGAAAATCGCACAGGACTTTTGTAAATTTTTCAGGTCGAGAAAAAAGCATCACTGGACATTTTCTCATGTGAAGTATTTAAACAAAAAAATAAATCTTATTTTTAAGAGAAAGCTCATAAAAAGGACAGCATAAACGGAGCTGGTTATGGGTGAGGTAGATTAGGGTTTTCACCCAATTTTTTAAGGAAAGGCTCTAAAAATATAGTTTGAAAGATACCATTCAGTTATCAGAAGAACAAAGGATAAAATGTATAAAATTAAAGAGAAACTAAATGGTCTTCTTACTTGTTCAACATCTGTGAATGAATCCAGAGCCTGTATTATGGTTTCTTTAGTCTGAGGAAGTATATATTCTCCATCACTTTCATCAGTAACCAGTTTCAGGGTATCTTCCTTTAATGAAGAATAACCAGATATTTGATCGTCAAAAGGAGCACCTTCTTCAGAACCCATTCCTATTATGTCTATCTTGATATTTTTTTCTTTTGCATCCTTAACAATTTCAAGAAGTTCTTCTGAACTAAGAACGTTTTCCTGTCCATCTGTAAATATGATTATTTTTCTCTGTACTGTACTGTTATCTTCAAATATTGATATGCCAAAATTTATGGCTGCACCAAGGCTTGTACCCATGGTCTTTTTGACTGATATGTCGTCTATGGTAGATTTCACTATGCGTCTATCATAGGTGGGCTTTATCTGAGGATAGGCTAAAGATGTAAAACTTATCGCACCCAACTTTGTGTTACCTGGCACAGAATCTATGAATTCTATCAACGCTTCTTTAGTTGCATCAATCCTGCTTGGTTCTATATCTGTTGCAAGCATGCTTCCTGAAGCGTCTATTGCAAATATTATCTCTTCTGAAAGTCCTTCTCCTGTTATCCACATGCCCATTCCAGAAACTGCAAATATAAGAACTATGAAAAAAACAAGCCTGAAGATTAATTCCGGTATTTTTTTCGAAAAAATATTCTCCTTATCCTGAAGTCGTTTAAGTGTTTCAAAGTTGGCAAATTTAAAAGCCTGCTTTCTAAATCCAATCAAACTTACAAGGTGAAGTATGACTACAAAAGGCAACACAAATAACAGATACAATAGTTCAGGATGATCAAAATATATCATTTCATCATATTCCTCTCTTCTACAAACTTAGGAAGCTTATTTCTTATATCGTCATCAGTGTTCATGACCCAAAGGTCTTTTTTAGCATGATAGAAAAAATCTTTGATCTTATTTATCCTTTCCTGATTTGCCTTACGATATTTATCAACAGCGTTGTATGTTGATATGACACCTCTTTGCTTTGCAAAAGGATCTTTTGCATCAAGATAAAATAAAGATTTGTCAAGTTCAAGATCAGTCTTATCATTAACCATGACACCTAGGATATCAAAATGATCTAGAACTGAGTATAACTGATTAAAAAAATCATCTCCAAATCCAAGAAAATCTGAAACCATTATCAGAAGATGAGTATCTCTGAATGTTTCTATGACCCAGGAAAGAGGTTTTGATATCTTTGCATTACCTCCAAATTTAGAATAATCTGTCAAAAGTTGTTTTATGATATAATATTGCTCCAGTTCTGATGCAAAAGGAGCAGTATTGATAACTTCATCATTATGAACTATAAGTCCCACACGATCTCCAAAATTAAGTATTCCATAAGCCAAATTCAAAACCAATTCAAGAGCAAACTCAACTTTCGCCTTATTTCCTGTGCCATATATCATTGTTTCAGACACATCAAGCATCAGCAAAATATTCATAGAAACATCCTCTGAATATACTCGCACAAGAGTTTCTGTCGAACGGGCTGATGCTTTCCAGTCAATCATTGAAGCATCATCAGAGATCTGATAAGGCCTGAAATGATCAAATTCAAGCCCTCTTTGCTGAACTATGCTTCTCGGACTTACTGTGTGAGCATAATCCCTCTGAAGGGTCACAAATTTTATCTGATCCACGCAAGGAATATCATCTATTTTAAGTTTCATTTTGTCTTAAAGGTGTTATAAGATTGCAGATTAATAAATCTTTACAGTCTCAAGGATTTCTGTTATTATATCATCAGAAGTTATGTTTTCCATCTTTGACCTGAAATCAAGAATGACCCTATGCCTCATCACAGAATATACAACCTCTTTTATATCTCGCGGGATAACATAATGCCTGCCTTTCATAAGAGCCTGTGCTTTCGAAGCAATAAGTATTCCTATAGAGGCTCTTGGAGAACCGCCGATCTTTATCAGATCATGGTGCTTTATCTTCATTTCATATCTGTTTCTTGAGCAGTTGATTATATTCAGAATATATTTTTTTAGTTTTGGCTCGATATGTACAAAATGCATCAAAGACTGCATGATAATTATGTCTCTTTTATTCAGGACACGCTTAAGCTTGAAATGATCTATCGTCTTTGTATTCAGATTATCTTCCAGGATTCCCAGCTCAGAATCAAAATCAGGGTAATCGACAATAACCTTGAACAAGAACCTATCTACCTGAGCTTCAGGAAGTACAAATGTTCCTCCTGTTTCTATCGGGTTCTGGGTTGCAACAACCAAAAATGGATTCGGAAGCTTATATGTATTTTTTCCAATAGTTACCTGATGCTCTGCCATACCTTCAAGCATAGCTGACTGAACCTTTGGAGGAGCCCTGTTAATCTCGTCTGCAAGCATAAGGTTACAAAATATAGGACCTTTGAGAACTCCAAAACCAAGTTCTTTATCGTAAGTAGTTATACCGATTATATCTGATGGCAAAAGATCTGTCGTGAACTGCACCCTGTGAAACGTTATATCACATATCTCTGAAACCGAACGGCAAAGGACTGTTTTTCCAAGACCTGGAAGACCTTCAAGAAGTATATTTCCATGGCATATAAACCCTCTCAAGATACACAAAAGAAGCTCATCCTGACCCTTAACGACCTTTTCAATCTCAACTTTAGCCTCACCTATCTTCTCATTCCATTTTCTGAATAACTGTATCAGTTCTTCTTTTGATTTTTCTGCAAGTATCTTTTGGACATGAGAATGCTCAAGAACATCTTTTTCTTCTTCGTCTTCTTCTAAGGCATTCTTTAGTTTAGTATCGGGCATAATAATTATTGTATGTATTCTATATAAAAAAGTTTCACAATCACCCTGAAGTGGTAATGAATCTTTAAATGAAGCGATTTCCTGAAAATATAGTATGGGTTGGAAAATTCCGAAAATGCCATTTTTCAAGAATAAAGCCGAAAGTATAAATGAAATAAATTCATTCTTTGAAAAGAACAGAGATAATTATCTGAAAAAGATTGAAGATATAGAAAGCGGCAATAATAACAACCCAACTGCAAAATTTCATAAGTTTGCCTATCTTTTTCATGACAGCGTAGGAAGTTTCCTTAAAGTAAGGGAAAGCAGCACCATGGATGAACTGGTTGATGAAATAAAAGACTTAAGTTCAAAGAATTATTCTCTTACAAAAAAGATAAAAGACAAAGAAGACATGCTTCTCAATGAGAAAGACAAGGAGAAGTTCAACAAGATAAACAATGAACTCAAGATACTTTATTATGACAAAGATTATTTCAGCGCACTTGAAAACAACATATGCAAGCATGCGTTGGTGTCAGAGCTCAAAGAAATTGTTGACCTTCTGAACTGGATGGAATATAGTGGAGATGAGATAACAGAAGACGACCTAAGGAAAGTCTTGAGAAAATCAACAAGATTGGTAAGATCTATTTCTGAAAAGCAAAAAGATATTTCCAGAGACAAGGATGATTACGTGGTTGACAAGCTTAAGATAGATAAGAATAAGAAGGACGATCTTCCTCCCCCAAAAAAGAAAGACGTTCAGGAAAACAGCACTGAACCAGAAAAAAAGGAATCTGAACTAAAAAATAATCAAAAACCAGAAGCTAAACCTGTAATTAAAAACCTGTTTCCTGAAGAAAAAGAATTTATCAAGAAAAAGGTAGGAGAAAAATATTTTTCATCATATTTCGTGCCAATCATTTCGTTTATGGAAAAATTTACAGAAGGCTATGAAAAACTCCCTTTCATAAAAGAATCTCTTATAAAAAACAAATGGCCGGAAAAGCATGTAGAATATGTTGTAAGCTTAATTAAACTCGTAATTGATCATAGACAATGAACAATTTCATATCTTTCTGTATATTGTAACAAGACTCATGACTATGGTTATGAAAAAAATTACTCCAATGCTTACTGCAAGCATCAGGTATTCATTGCTGGTCTTTATCTTGTCAATCGTCCGATCCATAATATTTCCGGTTATCATTTCTTCATTATCTGAATATTTTATCAGAAGCTTACAATCATTTATAAAATTATCAAGAGTCTGACTCGCTTTATCAAGTTCTTCTGATTCAATATAATGCTTTGCACGATCTACATATTCAGAAAGCTCTGCACATTCTTCATTCTTGCTTAGAAGATCAGATACAAAAGAAAGCTTAAGAGTTTCTGCATTATCATCTGAAGATGCTCTTTTCAATGAAGTAACCATTATCTTTGCAGAATCTGAATAAAGAGGATCAGCCACACTTACATTAACTATAACGCCAAAAGAGTCATAGATATCACTAACATTCATTTTAAGCAATATTTCAGATGACTGATCTCTTCCAAGAAGCTCAATTTCAGATTTATCTATCGTAACAGGATAATTGCCGCGATCAGAAGTTGCATTTATCGAAAGCCCCATTAGATCAAATTTCTCATTATTTTGAAGAGTGATTGGGATTTCTATTGTCTCATCATCATATATGGTAACTTCCTGAGGGTGGATTATATCCAAAGCAACAGGCTCTTCTTTTGTCTTATACTCAAATATGGTCTCTGTCTCGACTCTTGTCCTGTAACTTGTACCAGACGATGTTGTCGAAGTGCTTGTTGAATCAGTAGAATCTTCTCCATCGCTTTGTATCTCAATAGTTATTAAATTACTATCAGTCGAGCTGTTGTGCTCATCTGTTGCTGTAAATATCAAGGAAGCAGTTCCTGCATTGTTGAAATCAAGCCCGACATAACTTCCTGATGCGTAAGAAACTGTAACCAGATTTGCCCCTTGTATAAATCTGTGACTGTAGGTAACATTATCATCTTTATCTGGATCTATGAAAAAGTTATCCAGATCAATCCACCCTGCATACTGAGTGTTGGCAGATACCTGAAGGTCGTGAATGTCATATGTCATATCTACTCCGGAAATAACAGGAGTTGCAGTATTATTGGTTGAATTAACCTGAAGCTTAAACCAAAAGTACCTATAATCTTCTGTTGAAATCTCCTCGCCATCATATAATGAAAAAGATGGTGTTTCTGTTGCCTGCCTTGTTGTATCTGTATATACATAAACATCATATCCTGAAGAATTATCTGAGTTATCATATGAGATTGTCCTGTAATCTATCCTGTCTATGCCATAACTTGACGATCTAAAATCAATATAGTCAGAAGTAAATGATCCGTTGCTGAAAAAAACAGATGGCGATGAATTCAATAGCATAAGGTTTCCGTCTGTTAATTTTGTCCCGTTATATACACCGCTTCCCTGGATAAAATCATAATGTTTCTTTCCAAAGACAATAGGCCTGTTCACATTTTCAGCACTAAGCTGCCAGGATATGTTCACAGATGATATGCCATCATATACAGAAAGAATTATTGTTTCCTGAGGAGATGCATTAAACGGTATTGTATAATTATAATCTCCGTGAATACTATGATAGAATAATGATGTTATACCATCCTTCTCACGGTACCAGGTATAGTTTATGGTGTCAAAATCAGGGTCAAATGCATCTACAGTAAAATAAACAGACCTGTTTTCCTGACAGTTGAAATAATTATAATCATCAGATTCATTTCCCTGTAAGAACACCCCGCCATAACTGTAATTCATGCTCCAGTTAAATATAGGCAAGTCATTTTGATTTTGTACAGTGAAATTGAATACAATGCTGGTCGTATCGTTGCCGTCAGAAGCGCTGATGTTGACCCAATATTCTCCAACCTGATTTGATCTTGGCGTGAAATTTATTGTTCCTGTGACAGTATTGTCAGGATTAGTAACAACCCGAGTAAAATTAAATAATGATATGTTTTCAGTATATACATTATTGCCAAGATCTGTAAAATTAAAAAATTGGACATTAAGACTAATGCTGTCATTTTCTTCATCTGAAGCATTAAGATGAACTTCAGAAAATTGCTCTTCAAAAATATTATCCCAAAACGAGATGTTTGTTATATTTTCAGTAAATACCGGTGGGTCGTTTATCTCGGTTATATTTACCCAGATTACCTCAGTAGTATTTATTGTTCCATCATGGACCCAAAGCGTAACATTATAATTGGCGTTTAATGGTGGAATAAAACTTATAAGTCCGGTTTCTGAATCAATATCAAATTCAGTAGTATTGTCTCCAAAAGTTATATTATCCTGCCAGTCAGGATCATCAGCAAGCACCTGATATTCACACAATTCATCTTCTTCACAAGTAATATTTGATATCTGTGTAAAAACAGGAGGATGATTTTCAGTAACATTAAATGAAAGCACAAAATAATCAAAAAGATCTGTACTGTCGTTTACTGAGATATTTACCTCATAATACCCGATTGTATCAGGTGTAAATGATATTTCTCCAATTGCGCTTGTGTTATATGATCCTGTATCTACGGTTGAAATATTAAAAAGACTGGTGTTATCGTTGAATCCTACAATGTTTCCATCTTCATCTGATGCATATACATATACTGAATAACTCAAATTCACCTTTAGCATGTTATTTTCAATAGCTATTGAAGTTATATTAGGAGGAGAAGGAGTATCTATTATCTCAAGCATGAAATCATAATGATCTATCGAATTTTTTGTATCGTTTGCATATACTCTCAGGGAATGATTACCTACCAGAGATTG